>SYDJ01000166.1 GCA_005801205.1 Gammaproteobacteria bacterium | reverse complement strand
TTCAGGCGGGCACTCGCGAATGCTCGGTGCGCTCTGGGTGTATTTGGCTTTGTGGAAGTTAATCGCGGTGGTCATAAAAACCCTTCAAATTGGTGTGTTATTAGCACGATGGTATATAATGCAGCATAGTCTTTAGAGGATTAAGCTTGCTGGAACAAAAGCTTGGGTGCCCCGGAAGGGATCACCAAGAGAGACGGCAAAGATTGATGGTCGGCATTGTAGCCTGATGCCTATCCCTAAGCGAATAAAATGACCCTAAGCACTGAAATGGGTGCTCAAAACACAATTAAGATGACAGGTTTGCCAATGAAACATATCGTAAGAAATGCACTTTTTTCGCTGGGTTTGGTGGCTATTGCACAAGGTGCGGTAGCTTCTGGTAACGCTAAAATTGCGGGCGATGCCAAAGCAGGCCAAGCTAAAGCGGCTGTTTGTGGTGCTTGTCACGGTATAGACGGCAATAGCGCCGCACCCAATTTCCCCAAGCTAGCGGGCCAAGGTGAGCGTTATTTGATTAAGCAAATTCACGACATTAAAGCGTGGGACGCAGAAACCAATCCTGCCAAGAAAGCGGGTACGGGTCGCGCGGTGCTAGAGATGACCGGTATTCTGACTAATTTGAGCGATCAAGATATCGCCGACGTTTCAGCTTATTTCGCCAGTCAAAATACACAGTTATCCGGCAGTAAAAAGATAGAAGTTCAAGTGAACTCTGGCCTAAAAGTTGATGCATTAGAGCTGGGGGCAAAGACTTTCCGTAATGGCAACTTAGCGAATGGCGTGCCTGCTTGTACTGGCTGCCATGCGCCAGATGGCAAAGGCAATGCGGCTGCAGGTTTTCCGCGTTTGAGTGGTCAACACCCAGATTACATCGAAAAGCAATTGACCAACTTCCGCGCGGGCAACCGTGTGAATGATGGCGACACCTCGCCCATGCGCACAATCGCAGACAAATTAAGCGATGCCGAGATTAAAGCAGTAGCAAACTTCATTGCGGGCTTGAATTAATCCTTGTAAGTGCACTAGTCATTGCACTTAGAGTGTTAATTGCGATAAAAAGGCGGCCTAGGTCGCCTTTTTTATTTATTGGCTAATACCCACCAGATTGCTCGGGTTCATATTGCTAAGACTACCATCCTAAAAACTTCGGAGTTAATTCATGCATCGCATCGCCGTCCTTCTTATTGCATTTTTTTCCCTCTCTGCATTTGCTGCCGAGCCTGCTGTGGCACCAGCAGCTAATTATCTGGAAGGCAAGGACTATGTTTTGCTCGATGAACCTGTGCGCCCACAGGACCCAAGCAAAATTGAAGTTGCAGAAGTTTTTTCTTATCTATGTGGTCACTGCTTTCATTTTGAGCCCTTGGTATCAGCTTGGGCCAAAGCTCAACCGGCAGACGTTGTGCTAGTTCCCGTTCACGCTAATTGGGGCGAAGCTATGTTGCCTTATCAGCGCGGGTACTACACCGCAGTCTTGTTGAAAGTGAAAACGAAATCGCATCAAGCGACTTTCGATAGAATTCATCGCGACGGCAAAGAACTGGCAACGGCAGAGGCGTGGGCTGACTTTTTATCCGCTTATGGGGTAACTAAACAAGCTGTGCTTTCAAGTTACAACTCTTTTGCGGTCAACAGTTTATTGGCGCAGGCGGATGCCCGCGTGCGCGGCTACAAAATCTCTAGCACCCCAGAACTGATTGTTGAAGGGAAATATCGTATTAGTTCACGCCAAGTAGGTAGCCAAGAGGCAATGCTCAAGGTGGCGCAGTTTTTAGTGGATAAAACCCGTGCGGAGCGTGCTGCTAAAAAATGATTAGCCGTGTGTAACAGCGGCTAGGAACTAATCATTTTTTTCAGGCTCCCATGAGTGGGTTTGTGAGTAAATTAATCTAATTTGATGTTCGGAGTTAAGTTATGCGTATGTTTGCTGCCCTAATCGGGCTTGTTGTGGGCTTGTCGATTGCAACCACCAGTGTTGCTGCGGGTTATACCGCAGGCAAGGAATATGTCGTACTTGCAGAACGTATTGTGCCTGCCGACTCTAAAAAAATTGAAGTGGCTGAGTTTTTTTCTTATGCTTGCCCATCTTGCTATAAATTTGAGCCACACCTCCAAGCTTGGGCTAAAAAATTGCCTGCAGATGTAGGCTTGGTGCAAACCCATGTTAGTTTTAATCGACCTGATTGGGCTGGTTATCAGCGTGGCTATTACACCATTTTGTCCTTAGGTATTAAGGATAAGGCGCAAGAAGCTGTTTTCAATTCTATTTATATCGCCAATAAAAATTTATCTGGCGCGCAGGATTGGGCTGATTTTTTGTCGCTCTACGGCGTAGATAAGCAAAAGACGCTCAGCACTTATAACTCCTTTGGTGTGAATAGTCAGGTCAAGCAGGCCGAAGCGCGTACCCGCGACTTTAAAATTCCCAGTACTCCGGCGTTGATCGTGGATGGTCGCTTTCGTGTAGCCGTTGCCAATCACGAGGAAATGGTTAAGGTTGCTCAGTTTCTGGTTGATAAGGTTCGTGCGGAACGCGCAGCTATAAAACCTTAATAGTCTTGGCCTTGAACAACGCCCGCCTCAGCAATGACGCGGGCGTTTTTGTTTCTGGCATGTTTCTCTCGGTAGGCTTGGCGAAGTCTGTCTATACTCAATCCCAGAGTTAAACCCTATACCGAGAAGAATATGGTTGATCGATCTGATGATAAGAGTGCGGGCTGGCGCGAAAAATATTTAGACGCGCTGGATCAGCAAGAGCAAATGGAAAAAAGCTTCGCAGCGCAACACGAGCTTCTACGCCGCGCCTTGGTGCGTGTGAGTGTTGCGGCCGATGGGCAGGATGATGCACTGGATGGGATTTTGAGTCAGTTGCGTGAGCGTATGCGTGGCGGTATTGCGGGAGACATAAGCAGTCTGTTGGCACGCTTGGATGAAGTGGCGCTCAATTTTGAGCAACATCGTGATCAGAATGCGCAGGATGTACGCCAATCGTTGATAGAAACCATTAAACCACTGCAAGCATTAGATTTAACCCGTGGCGTGAAAAAAGAAATTAGTCAGTACCTTTCGCAACTGCCGGAGCGCAGTAAAAAAGTACGCCTCTATCCCGCATTACTGCAACAGCTTGCGACTATTCAACAGCAAGCGCTTAAAGAAATTGAACAACCTAAAACTGGTTTTTTACAAAAACTGTTAGGAACTAATACCACTGTTAAAGCGGACGATAAAAGTGCAGCGGAACAAGTGGTCGAAGCAAAAAAATCTACCGATGATATTACCCCTGTAGCTACACCCGCCAGCGCCAACCTTAAAGAAAAAATCACCGCAAAAGAACATATAGAAGCAAGCACTAGCGCAGATGAATTTACATCACCTGCGGTGAATTATGCTGAAATCAATGCAGAATTAAATTCACAAACAGCCTCCAGAACAGAGATTCAAGCGAGTGATGTACAGCCTGTTCAAAGCGCCTTGCCGCAGAAATTTGTTGAGCAGATTACCCAAGTCATTAACCAGTTTTTAATTGGCTTGGAAAAAGAAGCGCCCATGATTAAAAAAGTTGAGGTGATTCGCACTCGCCTCAATGCTGCAGCCACGGCAGACGCCTTTATTAAAACGCTGGAAGATTTGCGCGATCTTGTTATGCAGGCCTATCTCTCTGCTAACAAAGCTTTTGCTACCTATTTAAAAAATGTGACCCAAGAATTGGCAGATATTTATAGCTTGGTTGGCGGTGCTGTTGAGTCAGAGTCAACACGGCGAGTAGCGAGTAATAATTTGCAAAGTTCGGTGCGTAAAGGCATGGAAAGTCTAGAGGCCGAAGCAGAATCGGCCACGGATTTGGCACTGTTAAAAAATTTAGTGCAATCGCAAATTGGCAATATCCGCAAAGCACTAGATCACTATCAGCAGTCTGAACAAGATCAAACTCAGCTAACAAATCAACTTGAGGCATTGGCGAGCAAAATAAAAGTTATGGAAGACGAAGCCGCAAAAAATCGCACTGTATTAGAAAAACAACGCTATAAAGCATTACATGATCCACTTACGGAGTTACCCAATCGCGAGTACTACAATGAACGCGCCAGTTACGAGTACCAGCGTTGGCAACGCTATAGTCGCCCACTCACTCTGGCAGTTTTTGATATAGACCACTTCAAAAAAATTAATGATAACCACGGTCATCAAGCGGGTGACCGCGTTTTAAAAGTCATTGGTCGCTCGGTCGCGAAACGCTTGCGCGAGGTAGATTTTTTTTGTCGCTTTGGCGGTGAAGAATTCGTTGCGCTTATGCCAGAAACGAGTTTAGCCGATGCTATGCCAATGTTAGACACCATTCGCGCCGCCATCGCCAATGCCGCGTTTAATTACAAAGAGCAACCCATTTCAATCACACTTTCAATTGGCGTCACTGAATTTAAAACAGGCGATGACATAGAGTCTGCTTTCGTGCGTGCAGACGAAGCGCTTTATGCCGCTAAATCTGGCGGGCGCAATCGTGTAAAATCTGCAGAATAACCTCTACAACACAGTTAACACTAATTAACGAATATCAACAAAATTAATCGCCTAGTGTTTTGCTAGGCGCTTATGCTATAGCCGGTTTTAGTTCAACCCCCTTCTCTTTCTATTAGCGAATCAGCTAGGTTTATCATGAAAAAAATAATGATCGCATGTGCCTTAATGGCAGCGGCTTGCGCACAAGCAAAAGATTCAAAATTAACAACAGAATCCTTAGTTATTAACGACAAAAATTATTTTGCCATGCAAGGCTTAAACGTCACTGTATTTAGCGACATTTACCCCGATGGGCACCAAACCGGCGTTACAATTATTCAGCATGGCAGCCGAGTGGCGGCCAATGGCGATTTGCGCTTAGAAGTATCACCCGGTCAGTGGTCGCCAGTACCTACCGGTGGTGAGCAGGTGGTTGATAAAGATCAGCGTCGCATTACCCAAACCATGTCTTACCCTGACCCCACTAAAGATAAAAAGGGATTTAACCCGATTAACTATCCCGATTTAAAATTTTCTTACAACGTGAATGTCACTGCCTTACAAGGCAATCAATTTAAAATCAGTGTGGATCTAGATAAGCCACTACCCGCTGAGTGGATTGGAAAAATCGGCTTTAACGTTGAGTTATTTCCCGGTGAATTATTTGGTAAAGCCTTTTTAATGGATCAACAATCGGGAATTTTTGCGCGACAAGCAAATGGCCCTATAGAAAAAATTGGCGGTGAATTTATTGCTAGCCCACTCGCGGTGGGTAATAAATTAGTTGTTGCGCCTGATGACGATAAACGTCGTATCGTCATTGAAAATATCACCAAAGGAAGCGACAAATTAGAATTGTGGGACGGCCGCGCCAATCACAATAACGGTTGGTACATAGTGCGTACACCTATTCCTGCTAATGCCACCAAAAATGCGATTGAATGGATTGTTACGCCGAACGTTGTGAAAGGTTGGCAATACGAGCCCGTGTTGCAAGTATCTCAAATCGGTTATTCAACCAAGCAACCTAAAAAGTTGGTTATTGAACAAGATGCAACAGATGTAAAAACAGATGACGTTAGTATTTATCAGCTTACCGAACACGGTAAACAACTGGTGCGCAGAGCTAAGCCGCAAACCTGGGGAAATTTTCTACGCTATAACTACCTGACCTACGATTTTTCTGATATTCAAACGCCCGGCAGTTACGTGATTAACTACCGTGATAAATCAACGTCATCCTTTAAAATTAATGATGATGTTTTTGATCGCCACGTTTGGCAACCAACGCTTGAATATTTCTTGCCCATGCAAATGTGTCACATGCGTGTGAATGAAAAATATCGTGTATGGCACGGGGTAGATCATCTTGATGACGCCATTATGGCACCCGTTAATCTGAACCACTACGATGGTTATGTTTCTGGCCCATCCACCTTAACTAAATACAAACCGGGCGATCGCGTACCGGGTTTGGATGTCGGTAATTGGCATGATGCTGGCGATTTTGATATGCGTATCGAATCGACCATGGGCACCATTTGGTTGTTGTCCGAAATGGTGGAAGAGTTTGGTTTAAATTACGATGCCACTAGCATTGATCAGAAAACAAAAATTGTAGAAATTCATCAGCCCGACGGCAAGAACGATGCCCTGCAACAAATCGAACACGGCTTGCTCAGTGTGCTGGGTGGCTACAAAGCTTTAGGGCGTTTGTATCGCGGTATTATAGATACAGATTTGCGTCAGTATGTGTTGTTGGGTGATGCCTCAATGCAAACAGACAACCTTCCTTATGATCCGAAGTTAGCCAAGGGGCAAATAAAAAATGATAAGTCGGGCAACAGTGATGACCGCTGGGTTTTCACCGAAGATAACCCTAACCGTGAAATTAATGCGGTGGCCGGTTTAGCATCGTCTGCGCGCGCACTAAAAACCTATAACCCGCAAATGTCGAAGGATGCCTTGGCGGCAGCTACTGATATTTACCAAAAATCCTTTTCACGTGCGACTAAAATAGATGATAAAACCTTTGCTGCGGCTGAAATGTATTTGGCCACTAAGGATAAAAAATATCTTGCCGATTTGTTGCCACTTAAAGATCAAATTGTAGCGAAGATTGAAGAAGCTGGCTGGCCGCTAGGGCGAGTGATGTCCAGCATCGACGATAAAGAATTTGCGGCCGCCATTGATACTGCAGTTGAAAAGCATCAAGTGCAAGTGCGTGAACGCGCCATCAAAGAATCGCCCTACGGTGTTCCGTACAAACCCAATATTTGGGGCGCGGGTTGGAACATTCAGGAGTTTGGCGTTAAACAATATTTCTTCCATAAAAGCTGGCCACAATATACAACAACGGATGCTTACTTCAGCGCATTGAACTTTGTGCTGGGTGTTCACCCGGGTTCTAATACGCAATCATTTGCGTCGGGTGTTGGTGCCAATTCTGCCACTGTAGCTTATGGTGCTAACCGTGCAGATTGGTCATATATTCCTGGTGGCGTAATTTCAGGTACAGCCTTAATTCGCCCTGATTTGCCAGAGCTGAAAATATGGCCGTACTTTTGGCAACAAACAGAATATGTGATGGGTGGTGGTGAGACCAATTATATGTTCTTGGTGTTGGCGGTAAATGCGGAGAATAAGAAGCGTTAATTTAAACAATCGTCATCCCCGCGACTCGTTAGAGCAGCGAAGCTCACGCGGGGATGACGATTCCCTATGTAAATAGACATAGGATAAAAATAACAAAATGTAAACAAGGTGCCACTATGTCTACTGTACAAAAAAATTCAAACCTTTCTCGTCGTCAATTTCTAAATACAAGTCTACTCAGTGGAGCTGCAATTATGAGTGGTGGAGCATTATCAAGTCTGTCGGCAGCAGCCACACCCACGAAATTTCATTTTGAATTATCTCTCGCGCAATGGTCCTTGCATAAAGCGCTATTTGCGAATGAAATTTCAGCTTTGGATTTCCCCGTGGTTGCGCGCAAAACTTACGACATTGGTGCGGTTGAATACGTTAACCAATTTTTTTTAGACAAAGCGAAAGACAAAACTTTTTTAACCGAATTGAAAAAACGTTGCGATGATAATAGCGTAGTAAGTTCACTCATTATGATCGATAAAGAACCTGAGCTGGCATCGCCCGATGCAAAAGAGCGCGCCGCCGGTGTTGAAGGCCATAAAAAATGGATTGATGCGGCTACATTTTTAGGTTGCACCGCAATTCGCATTAATCTGCATGGCAATGGCACACTTGATCAGTGGATTAAGGGTTCTGTTGAATCTTTGCGCAAGTTATCCGCTATAGGTAAACCGCTCGGCATTAAAATTTTGGTAGAGAATCACGGTGGCTTTTCATCCAGCGGAAAAAATATGTCAGAGGTTATGCGTTTAGCCAATGATACGAATATTGGCACCATGCCAGATTTTGGCAATTTTTGTATACGTCGTGAAGTAGCGGGGGATTTATGGAAATCAGCCTGCGTTGAACAGTATGATATTTACCAAGGTGTTGCGGAAATGATGCCTTATGCTGGAGCTTTCAGCGCAAAAAGTTTTAATTTTGATGAGCAGGGCAATGAACCCAATATAGATTTTCTGGCGATGTTTAAGTTAATGCGCGCATCAACGTATCGCGGTTATGTGGGTATTGAATACGAAGGCGAGAAGTTGAGTGAAGATGCAGGTATTCGCGCCACTAAAAAGCTGATTGAAAAAGTGCGCGCGCAGTTGAGTATTGGTTAAGTGGCAAACTATTTTCCGCAGTAAAGGAGCCGTTTGGACCACATCACTTTTTATCACACTTCCTTTTATTACCCTCAAATGACTTAGGGCTATTTTTTACATTTCTTTCTCTATTGCCATACATTTGAAGTCGTTCCGGCAGAATAATGTTGGCAACTTAAGTACACTCTGCGTTTTTTTATTCGGCCTATTATGAAAACGCTTATCCCCACCAATATGATTACCGGCTTCCTCGGGGTCGGTAAAACCACCGCAATTACCCATTTGCTTAAACACAAACCACAGGATGAAATCTGGTCGGTACTGGTCAACGAGTTTGGCGAAATCGGTATCGACGGTGCCATGCTCAAAAGTGTGAATGCCCATGTGCGCGAAGTGCCGGGCGGTTGCATTTGCTGCGTAGCGGGGCTGCCGATGAAAATTGCGCTCAATATGATGATCGCCGCCACCAAGCCAGATCGTATTCTTATCGAGCCGACTGGTTTGGGGCACCCAGAGGAAATTATCAATACGCTGCTGGGCGAGTATTACGATAGGGTGCTGGATTTGCGTGCAACCATCACGCTGATTGACCCGCGCAAGCTGAGCGATAGCCGTTATACGGAAAATGCTAACTTCCAAGATCAGATTGCCGTGGCCGATGTGTTAATCGCCAATAAAACCGATGTGTGTGGCGAAGCCGAAAAACACGCCTTTGATCAGTTGCTGGCAAGCTTTGAGCCGCCCAAGCAAGCCGCTTTTTGGGTTGAGCAAGGGCGATTGGACGCGGCTTGGCTAGATTTCCCGCGCGCCGATCACGCGCTCAACAACCCGCAACATCACCGTAAAAACCCTTTAAGCCCCCAGCGCGAACTCTATAACGCAGCAATTCGTTTGCCTGAAGGTGAGCCTTTTGTGCGCCGTGAAAACTCAGCCAATGGCTTTTATTCCTGCGGTTGGTTATTTCAGCCAGACATTCAATTTAGCTTTACTCTGTTGTTTGGATGGTTATCTGGGGCAGATTTTTTGCGCGCTAAAGCGGTTATGCATACCAATGAAGGTGTCTATATGTTCAACGCTGAAAATGGCGTGCTGAGCGTTAACCAAATTCCAGTGCAATCTGCTGATGAGATTTTGGATAGCCGCATAGAAGTTATTGACGATAAAAAAA
This sequence comes from Gammaproteobacteria bacterium, assembly GCA_005801205.1. Classification (GTDB taxonomy): domain Bacteria; phylum Pseudomonadota; class Gammaproteobacteria; order Pseudomonadales; family Cellvibrionaceae; genus Cellvibrio. The sequence continues at coordinate 10,435 of SYDJ01000166.1, read as the reverse complement.
TCGCTACGAATGAGACTGAGCAGGTCTTAATGAGTGCAATACTGAAGTGATCTGCCTTAGGGCCAAATGGGTGCACAGGTTATAAATCTGCAGCACAAAGCAGCAAGACTTGAATCTTACAACTAGACTCAAAGAGATGATTCGCTCGCTCCAATCGGATCGACGCCAGTTAAATAAGAAGAGGGCTTCACTATGTCATTACTGCTTGCACTAATCGCCATTTGGGCATTGGTCGCCATACTCACGTTGCGTCAGGTGGCGCTCTCGGCCGCCTCGGCCTTGGTGCTTATTTTCTGGGTGGTACTGGGTGCCATGGTGCCCTGCATGTTATCGCTTTGGGCGCTGGTGCCCTTGGTTGTAGTGCTATTGGTATTGAATGTAGGTGGCTTGCGCCGCGCCCTGCTCACTACGCCAGTATTCGGCCTGCTGAAAAAAACCATGCCGAGCATGAGCGTCACCGAGCGCGAAGCCTTGGAGGCAGGTACAACCTGGTGGGAGAAAGAATTATTCAGCGGCAAACCCGACTGGAACGAATTCGCCCAAATTGGATTGCCGCAGCTGACCGCTGAAGAACAATCCTTTTTGGATAATGAAGTGAGCGAGCTGTGCGGCATGCTCAACGAGTGGGATATCACCAACAACCGTAAAGACTTGCCGCCGGAAGCTTGGCAATACCTGAAAGACAAAGGCTTTTTTGGCCTGATTATTCCTAAATCCTTTGGTGGCCGCGAATTCAGCCACTATGCGCAAAGCCGCATTATGAGCAAAATCGCTAGCCGCTCCGGCACTGCTGCCGTGACCGCAATGGTGCCCAACTCCCTCGGCCCTGGCGAACTCTTAATGAACTACGGCACCGAAGAGCAGAAAAATCGCTGGTTACCCGGTTTAGCCAAAGGTACTGAAATCCCCTGCTTTGGTTTAACGGGCCCAGAAGCGGGTTCAGATGCAGGCTCAATTCCCGATACCGGTATTGTCTGTAAAGGCATGCATGAAGGCGAAGAAGTGCTTGGTTTGCGCCTCACCTTTAGCAAGCGTTGGATCACGCTCGCACCCGTTGCGACTGTGGTGGGTTTGGCGTTCAAACTGCACGACCCTGACGGCCTGTTAGGCGATGCCAGCAAAAAAGAATACGGTATTACCTGTGCGTTGATTCCTGCCAATCACCCCGGCATGGAAATTGGCAAGCGCCACAACCCCGGATCACCCTTTATGAACGGGCCGATTTTTGGTACCGATATGTTTATCCCTATGGATTGGGTAATCGGCGGTGCCGCTATGGCCGGTAAAGGCTGGCGCATGTTGATTGAATGTTTAGGCGCGGGTCGCGGTGTTTCCTTGCCCGCGCTCTCAACGGCGAGCAGCGAAGTTAACTACCGTTTGGTGGGTGCTTATGCGCGTATTCGTCGTCAATTCAATACCGAGATTGGTAAGTTTGAAGGCGTGCAAGAGGCGACAGCGGATATTGCCGGTACGGCTTATACCTTGGAAGCCTTCCGTCAATTAGTAACCAAAGGTTTGGAGACGGGTTCGCCCTCAGTAATGACTGCTATGGCGAAATACCACGCTACGGAAATGATGCGCAAATCCGTGGAGCACTCCATGGATATCGTGGGCGGCCGTGCGATTCAGCAAGGGCCGCGCAACTTCATCGTGTACTCCTATCACAGTGTACCTGTGGCGATTACGGTGGAAGGCGCAAATATTTTGACTCGCTCGCTAATGATTTTTGGTCAGGGTGCCATGCGTTGCCACCCTTATTTGTTTAACGAAATGCAGGCGATGCAAGATGAAGATCAAGCGCGCGGCATTAAAACGTTCGACAAATTGTTCACGCAACATTTGGGGCATGTGTTTAGCAATATAGTGCGCACCAAATTGCTTGGTTTAACACGCGGCCATTTCAGTAGTGTGCCTGCTAATGCAGATGACTTTAGTGCGCGCTGGTATCAACGCATTAATTTGTTGAGCGCATCCTTTGCGAGTATGTCGGATATCGCCTTGGCAGTATTAGGCGGAAATTTAAAACGTCGCGAATTATTGTCAGCGCGTTTGGGCGATATTCACAGCCAATTATTTATTGCCTGTGCGATTTTAAAATATCACTCAGCGCACCCAAGAACGCATGCAGAAGATGTACATGCGGAATACGCGCTTACTACCGCACTGAGCAAAGCACAACAAGCCTTAATTGAATTTGCCGACAACTTCCCTGTCGGCTGGGTAGCGAAATTGGTTCGTTTGCTCACCTTACCCTTCGGCAAAATCGTGTTGAAACCCAGCGATGATTTAACCCGCGAGTTGGGTGATTTAATGCTGGAGGACAACCCTGTTCGTCAACATTTGGCGCAATATGTTTACGTTAGCCACGAGCACGATGATGCCGCTGGCCGTGTAGAAAGTACCTATCAAATGTTGTTAGCGCTAGGCCCACTGTGGACAACTTGGCTAAAAAACCAAAACAAGCTTAACGGCAAAACCATTGCGGAGAAGTTACAAGATGCGGTGAGTAAAAATATTATTCAGCCACAAGATGTAGCCCGTTTACTGGAGTATGATGCACGCCGTTTTGATTGCATTTTGACGGATGCGTTTGATAAGTTGTAATAAATTACTGGCTCTACTAAAAAGCTGAACTTTTTAGTAAAGGTCTTTTTAGTAGAGGTCTTTTTGCTTCAGCAGGGAATTCTTGTATTTTTGCCCCCTCGAACGAGGGGGTTTTCAAACTGAACAGCGTGCCGCCGTTAATGTGTTAGCGCGCTACAATACAAATCGGCGCGGCGCGCGGGCATCATTTTAAATAAGCCATAACGGCTGTTTTATTCAATCATTTTAAAACCATTGTGGCGCAATATTTATCCACACGGAAGTAGTTAAACAATAAAGGAAACGACCATGCAAGATCCTCTCGATATTCTACACACTCAATTTAATCTCCCTAATTTTCGCCCCGGCCAAGAATCGGTTATTGATGCACTTTTGCAAGGCCGCTCTGCACTTGCAGTATTTCCCACGGGTGGCGGCAAAAGTTTGTGTTATCAATTACCCGCATTAATGTTCAAGGGTTTAACGCTAGTCGTCTCACCACTGATTGCGTTAATGAAAGATCAAGTGGATGCGCTGCAAAAATTAGGAATTGCTGCCGCGCGTTTAGATTCGTCGCTCAGCAAAGAAGAAACCTTTGCGATATTCGATAGCATTCAAAGCGGCAGCTTAACATTATTGTACGTATCGCCCGAACGTTTGAAGAATGAACGCTTTGTGCAGCGCTTGGCGAATACGCGTATCAGTTTAATGGCTATTGATGAAGCCCATTGTATTTCAGAGTGGGGCCACAATTTTCGCCCCGATTATTTAAAGCTGGCGGACTTGGCGAAAACCTTAAAAGCTGAGCGCGTACTTGCACTAACCGCAACGGCAACACCCAGTGTGGCCGCCGATATTTGCAAACAGTTTTCTATTCAATCACAAGACCATATTCAAACCAGTTTTGCGCGGCCTAATCTGCAATTGCGTGTAACGCCTTGTACAATGAATGAGCGCGTCAATTTATTATTGGCGCGTTTGCAAAAACATCCAAGCGACGCCGCCACTATTGTGTACGTCACCCTACAAAAAACGGCTGAAGATATTGCCGCCGCGATCAATGCATCAGGTTTAAGCGCAGCGCATTACCACGCGGGCTTAAACGATGATGAGCGAAACACAATCCAAAATAATTTTATGAGCGGCGCAACGCCCATTGTAGTGGCGACTATCGCCTTTGGTATGGGCATCGACAAAAGTAATATTCGCGCGGTCTACCATTTTAATTTGCCCAAATCGATTGAAAATTACGTACAGGAAATTGGCCGCGCAGGGCGTGATGGTTTGCCATCGCTGTGTGAAATGTTTGCCGTGGCAGATGATATTCGTGTGCTGGAAAATTTTACCTACGGCGATACGCCGAGTACCGAAAGTATTCAAGCGTTAGTGGAATATTTGTTGTCGCAACAGGCTGAGTTTGATATTTCAACTTACGAATTATCTAATCGCTTTGATTTACGCCCGTTGGTGTTAACCACGGCCTTAACTTATTTAGAATTGCAAGGCGTTATCGCTGCGCAAACGCCGTTTTATAGCGAATATAAAATTCAGTTTTTGCAAGGTGTGGATATTGTGCTGGCGCAGTTTGATCCTGCGCGTGCCGATTTTTTGCGTCGCTTATTTGCCGCCGGTAAAAAAGGCACGAAATGGCTAACGCTGGATATGATCGGCATCAGCGAAAAATTGCAGGAACCGAAAGAGCGAATCACTAAAGCCTTGGACTATTTGGCTGAAAAAGGTGTCATTGAATTAACAGTGGCAAGCTTGCGGCAAACTTATCGCAATATGAATGCTGTACAAAACGCTCAAGATTTGCAAAGTTTGTTAGAAACCCTGAATAGATTATTTGCGGAGCGGGAAGCGCGTGATATAACACGCATCCAAAGTATTTTGGCCTATGCCAACAACCCTAAATGCTTAAGCCAGCAGCTGATTGAGTATTTTGATGAGGCGGCATCGCCCTGTGGAATTTGTAGCCATTGTCGCGCTCAGGCGCGCGGAGAAACAGTGCTTCAGGTTGCAGCCTTGGTTGCACCACAGATTACGGCTCAGCAGCGCGAGCTTATCGCTGACGTTCAGGGCAAGCATCACACTGCACTGCAGCAGGCGCGACAACTAGCGCGCTTTCTCTGCGGTTTACCCAGCCCAGCAACGGCGCGTTCTAGCTTGCGCCAGCACAAGGCGTTTGGTGCCTTAGAGAATCTGGGGTTTCAGCAGCTGCTGGCCTTGGCGAAGCAACACTGATTGGCCAGACGAACCTGATGGGCCGACAGAAGCTTGCTTGCTGGCTTAACAGTCACGATGACATTTTGAATTTTTATATGATAAAAAGGTGAACCCCATGAAAACCATAAACGGCCCAGCGATTTTCCTCGCGCAGTTTTTAGACGATACCGCTCCCTTTAATAGCCTTGATAGCATCGCCGGTTGGGTGGCTAGCCTTGGCTTTAAAGGTGTGCAAATTCCTACGTGGGATAAGCGCGTGTTCGATCTTGAGCAAGCAGCCAATAGCGCCGAATATTGCACGCAATTTCTGGCCACTCTGGCTAAGCACGGTTTGGTTCCCACCGAATTATCAACACACTTGCAAGGCCAATTGGTTGCGGTTCACCCCGCTTACGATGAAATGTTTGATGGTTTTGCGCCTGAATCTGTGCGCGGCAATCCAACTGCTCGCCAAGCCTGGGCGGTAGAGCAATTAATGCTAGCAGCTAAGGCGAGCAAGAATTTAGGTTTAAAAGCCCACGCGACTTTTTCTGGCGCGTTGTTATGGCCCTATTTATACCCTTGGCCACAGCGCCCAGCCGGTTTAGTGGATGCAGGTTTCGGTGAATTGGCAAAACGTTGGAAGCCCATTTTGGATGCGTTTGATGCGGTTGGCGTTGATGTGTGCTACGAAATTCACCCCGGCGAAGATTTGCATGACGGCGCGACTTTCGAGCGCTTTTTGAAGGCCGTTGATAATCACCCGCGCTGCAATATTTTGTTCGATCCATCGCATTTTGTGTTGCAACAACTCGATTATTTGGCGTTTATTGATCGCTATCACGACCGCATTAAAATGTTCCATGTGAAGGATGCCGAATTTAATCCCACTGCGCAGCAAGGTGTGTACGGCGGCTATGAATCTTGGGTAGATCGCGCCGGTCGCTTCCGTTCATTGGGCGATGGCCAAGTGGATTTCAAACAAATTTTTTCAAAGTTTGCGGCTTACAATTACGAAGGTTGGGCGGTGTTGGAATGGGAGTGCTGCTTGAAACATCCTGAAGTGGGCGCTGCAGAAGGCGCGCCGTTTATTGCGCAACATATTATTAAAGTCACTGAACGCGCGTTTGATGATTTTGCGAGTGCGGGTACAGATCACGCGGCGAATCGTCGGATTTTGGGTTTGAAATAAAAACAAAGGCACCCCCTCGGCAACTGCATCCTGCGTGACTCTACCTCCCGCATCCATGCAGTCGACCCAACCTCCCCCTTCGCAAAGGGGAGGGGTTGAATGTCACTCCGCTCTCAATGTGAGCGTGCTTTTAGCTCCTCCCCTTTTTCAAGGGGGAGGCTGGGTGGGGGTGCAGTTCCATCAGAATTTTCACAAAGAAGAATACAACTATGACAAGAATTCGTTATGCAATGGTGGGTGGTGGGCGCGGTGCGTTTATTGGTGCTGTGCATCGTATCGCGGCGCGTATGGATGACCGTTATGAATTGGTTGCCGGTGCGCTTTCATCGAAGCCAGAAAATGCTAAAGCATCCGCCGCCGATTTACACATCGCAGAAGATCGCGCTTACACCTCGTTTGAAGAAATGTTGCGCGTAGAAAAAACACGTGCCGATGGTATTCAAGCAGTGGTAATTGTTACGCCAAATCATATGCACTTTCCCGTTGCTAAAGCAGCGCTGGAAGCGGGCATCAATGTGATTTGCGATAAACCCGTAACGCGCACTTTAGAAGAAGCGCTTGAGTTGCAACAAATCGCAACCAAGAGCAGTGCTTACTTTGCCTTGACGCATAATTACAGTGCTTATCCACTGGTGCGTTATGCGCGTGAATTAGTGGGCAAAGGCGCGCTAGGAAAAATTCGCGTAGTGCAAGTGGAGTATCCGCAAGAATGGTTAACCGTTGCAGCAGCCGCTGATAACAAACAGGCATCGTGGCGCACTGATCCTGCGTTAACGGGTACAGGCTGTTTGGGCGATATTGGTACTCACGCATTTCAGCTCGCGCAATTTATTTCACAGCAAAAAGTGAATGCAGTTTGTTCGGATGTCATGAGTTGCGTTGAAGGCCGTTTGGTCGATGACAACATCCACGTATTGTTGCGTTTTGATGGCGGCGCGCGCGGTATGTTGTGGGCGAGCCAAGTTGCACCCGGTTGTGAAAATGGTTTGCGTATTCGCATTTATGGCGAAAAGGCGAGTATCGAATGGGCGCAAGAAAGCCCCAATGAATTGTGGTTTGCTGAATTGAATAAACCGCGTCAGCGCGTCACACGTCGCAATGATATTGGCAGCGAGATTGCGGTGCGCGGTATGCGAACACCGGGCGGTCATCCTGAAGGTTATTTGGAAGCCTTCGCTAACCTCTATAACGACATCGCCGATATTTTAATTGCGCATGAAGCGGGCGAGCGTCATTATCTACAAGACTGGGTGCCCAGTATTGATACCGGCGTTGAGGGCATGAAGTTTATTCAAGCGGTGGTGGATTCATCGCTAGCGCAAGGCAGTTGGAAGGCACTGTAAGTGCCGAGAATAAAAACCTACTATGGGCTGGGAGTCGTAGGCGATGACGATTTCCTGTTAAGCACGATCACAATAAATCTATTAAAAATAAAGAGGTTTTCATATGAATAACAAAGAAGTTCGTCGGCTACTGCTGATTGGTAATTTATCCATTTTTATGATTGGTCTTGGCTTTGCGGTTCGCACAGCCATTTCGGGTAGCCTGCAAACTGATATTTATTCTGTGTTGGATTTAGCCAACTCTGCCGGCCGTGTTGGGCAAGCATTGGGTTACACCTTTTTAGGTTTTGCATTCACGCTCTTGTTTGGCAGCGCCTTGGTGGATTGGGTGGGCGCAAAAAAAATGCTGTTGTTTTCAGCAACAAGCTATTTATTAGGCAGCCTTGCCATTCTAGTGGCGTCGATCATTCCGGTTACTCCGTTTGTGGATACCTTGGTGGTGGCTGGCTTAATGCTAACAGGGCTTGGTTGGGGCGCGGTTGAGGCAGCATCTAATCCGATGGTGGCTTCGCTTGATCCTGAGAATAAGGTTCATCGCTTAAACGTGCTGCATGCATGGTGGCCCGCCGGGATTGTGGTAGGCGGCCTGGCCGGTTTGTTGTTTACCAAACTCGGCATAGCGTGGCAGTTCAATTTGGTGTTGTTGGTTATCCCCAGTTTAGTGATGGCTTTTTTGGTGTTAAAAACTGACTTTCCACAAACTGAGCGTGTAGTTAAGGGCGTTAGCTACGGTGAGATGTTTGCCGAGTTGGTTAAGCAGCCTATGTTTTATGTGTTTTGGGCGTGTATGTGGCTAACCGCAACCGCCGAATTGGCACCGGGCTCATGGGTAGAGATTACCTTAACCCATATTATCGGCATGTCGGGCATTGTGATTTTGGTGTACGTGAGCATGTTGATGTTTGTGATGCGCCATTTTGCCGGTGCGCTTGCCCATAAATTTTCTGCGGTAGGCGTGTTGTGGGTGGGCAGCTTGTTAGCGGCTGTGGGTTTGTATTTGTTGAGTATTGCCAACTCGCCTGTTACCGCTTTCGCGGCGGCTACCATTTGGGCGATTGGTGTGTGCTACCTTTGGCCCACTATGCTCGCATGCGTATCTGAACGATTCCCACGTGGAGGTGCGTTATTAATGGGCTTGATGGGTTTTGGTGGCGGCATGGCTATTTGGTTTGCGCTGCCACAGATGGGCGCCATCTTCGATCAAGCCAAGCTGGAATTGGCTGGCGGTGAAGTGCAATTTGCAGCCTTAACGGGCGATGCCTTGGCACAAGTGTTACGCGCAGCATCGGTTGAGTCTTTCCAAGCGGTGGCCGTAGTTCCGCTGATATTGTTACCGGTATTTGGTGCTATTTGGTTGTGGGATCGCAGAAAGAAAAACGCCTAATTACACACTGAACGCACCCTAAAAAACTCCCATCCAGGCTAGTCTGCATGGGAGTTTTTTTATGGATAATCCAATCTAGCACGATAAACGCCTAAAAAATCGGCGATCTTGGCTAATTTCCTTGACATCCCCGCCTTAGCTGCGAAAATTGCCACTCCTCCAGATGGCTGCAAGATGACCGATAAGCTCGGAATCTCGTCTGCACCCAGCCAAGTCACCCTCTTGGCGAACCATCTGCGGTAGGCGCTCAAAAACCTTGGGCGCTGCCAAGAAAGCCGCTGTTTACCTGCACGGTTTTCGCTGATCCGACCTATGCCTTGCCGGGTGTTTGTTGTTGATCATTCATAATGCCTCAGTAGACTTTCGTCGCTAGGCACTTTCGTGTGTCCTTACACCGTTGCATACGTACATTGACTGTGCGATTTATTGTATTGGACCTAATAGGGCTCTAAAGGGGCCAAATTCCAAAGGGGAAAAGCTGTGGAAATGCTCTCAGGCGGAGATATGCTCATCCGCGCACTGAAAGACGAAGGCGTTGAAGTCGTTTTCGGCTATCCAGGTGGCGCAGCACTGCATATTTACGATGCCATCTTTCGTCAAAAAGACGTAAAACACATTCTCGTTCGTCACGAACAAGCCGCTACTCACGCTGCCGATGGTTATTCTCGCGCAACGGGTAAAGTCGGTACTGTGCTCGTAACGTCTGGCCCAGGTGCGACCACTGCCATTACGGGTATTGCGACGGCCTATATGGACTCAATCCCGATGGTGGTAATTTCTGGCCAAGTCCAGAGCCATTTGATCGGTGAAGATGCGTTTCAGGAAACCGACATGGTCGGTATTTCGCGCCCAGTCGTGAAGCACAGCTTCATGATTAAACACCAAAGCGAAATCGCTGAAACCGTTAAAAAGGCGTACTACATTGCCTCTACTGGCCGCCCAGGCCCAGTGGTTATTGACGTGCCTAAAGATTTAACACACCCAGCCTTTACCTTTCCCTATGAATACCCAGAGAAAGTGAAGCTGCGTTCTTATACGCCCGCGACTCGCGGTCACGCTGGCCAAATCAAGAAAGCCGTACAGCTGTTGTTGGGCGCAAAACGCCCGATGATTTATACCGGCGGCGGCGTAGTGCAAGGCAATGCATCTGAATTGTTGGTGCAGTTGGTTGATATGCTGGATTACCCCGTAACCAACACCTTGATGGGCTTAGGTGCTTACCCAGGCACGGGCAAGCGCTTCCTCGGTATGCTCGGCATGCACGGTACTTTTGAGGCCAACACAGCTATGCACCACAGCGATGTCATCCTCGCCGTAGGCGCACGTTTCGACGACCGTGTGACCAACACCGTGAGCAAATTCTGCCCTAACGCAAAAATTATCCACATTGATATAGACCCAGCGTCTATCTCGAAAACCGTGGTTGCCGATGTACCTATCGTAGGTTCAGTGGATAGCGTGCTGACTGACATGATCGCGCTCATCAAAGAATCCAGCGAAAAGCCGGATGCTGAAGCAATCGCTGCGTGGTGGAAGCAAATCAACGAATGGCGCGAGCGTCACGGCATTTACACGCAAAACCGTTTTGATACCAGCACCGACAAAATCAAACCGCAAGAAGTTATTCAAGCGATTTGGGAAGTCACCAAAGGCGATGCGTATATAACGTCTGACGTGGGTCAGCACCAAATGTTTGCCGCGCAGTATTATCAATTTGATAAACCGCGC
>SYDJ01000165.1 GCA_005801205.1 Gammaproteobacteria bacterium | reverse complement strand
GTTGAGCGTGAGGCTGCCGTTACTCACGTTGCTGACTAAAGTCGCGGTAAGAGGATTGCCATCGGCATCGGTGTCATTTGTAAGTACGCTGGTTGCACCGCCGACCAAACTCGTTGCGGTTCCACCTTCGTTGAGGGTGATCACCGTATCTGCTACTGCTACAGGGGCATCGTTTGCAGGGGTGATGTTGATGCTCACCGTCACGGTGTTTCCATCGACCGTGCCGTCATTCACTTTGTAAGTGAAGCTATCGGTGGTGGTTTCGCCGCCGTTGTGGGTGTAGCTGAAAGTGCCGTCGCTGTTGAGCGTTAGGCTGCCGTTGGTTACGTTGCTGACTAATACGGCCGTGAGTGCATTGCCTTCGGCGTCGGTATCGTTGGTTAAAACACTGGTTGCGCCGCCCACTAAGGTGGTGGCGGTTGCGCCTTCGGTGAGGGTAATTACCGTATCCGCTACGGCCACAGGTGCATCGTTTACTGCAGTGATGTTAATTACAGCTGTGTCATTATTGCTTAGCAATCCATCGCTCGAGGATATGGTCAGTGTCTCAGAAGCGCCAGGAACATCACCGGCATAGAGATAACTCAGCGTTGCGCCATTGTTGCCAGCAAAAAAGCCATTCAATTCCGCTAGAGTGCCTGTTAGCACAAGGCTGTTCGTACCATTGCCTGATGAAATAACCACTCCTGTGGCGCCAACAACTGCGTTTAATTGGCTTAATGCTCCGGTGGCCGTCAGGGTGACGGTTTGCGGGTTACCATCTGCGTCGGTAATAGAAATTCCAGTGCCTTGTAACGTTAACGCCACTTGCTCGTTGACGTTATAACTGGCAGGGGTGATGGTCACACTCGGTGCGTTATTAATGTTGCTAACGGTGATGGCCACCAGATCAGTATCTTCCAGGATCCCACCCGATCCGGTATTCCCAAGATCTTTGGTTGTGATACTTAAGGAATCGCCACCGTTGTAATTGAGAGTAGGTGTATAGGTAAGAGTCGTAAGCGCGGTATTAATATTGGCCACGGTTCCGGTAAACACCATACTCGCATCGTTGGTGCCATCGCCTATGACAAACGAGAGACCGGATGTGCCCCCCAGGGTGACTAAACCATTGGATACCGAAATGGTGACTTCAATGCTACTTGAACCGGCATCAGCATCGGCCAACTGGATTTGATTACCATTTCCAGCAGAGAAAACGAGCGAGACGTTTTCGCTAGTAATTTGCCCGCCCGGCACGGTATTGACGGGAGCATCATTGACCGCTGTGATATTGATACTCACGGTGACGGTATTGCCATCGACGGTGCCGTCATTCACTTTGTAAGTGAAGCTATCGGTGGTGGTTTCACCGCCGTTATGGGTGTAGCTAAAAGTGCCATCGCTATTGAGTGTGAGGCTGCCATTGCTGACATTGCTTACTAATATTGCTGTTAATGCATTGCCATCGGCATCGGTATCGTTGGTTAAAACGCTGGTTGCACCACCGACCAAACTTGTGGCGGTTCCGCCTTCGTTGACGGTGATAACAGTATCGGTTACGGCAACAGGTGCATCGTTTACGGCGGTGACATCAAAGGTAATGGTATTAGCGCTGGCGTCATACACGCTCGATTGATCGCGCACGCTGAAGGTGAACGTGGTGTAACTCGCCCCGTTAGCGTTGCTTACGGGGGTAAATGTTAAGTTGCCGATATTGGCTGTGAGGATGATATCGCCCGCAATCACTGGGGTGCCGCTTAATTCAAGTATGCCTGCACTGGGTAATGTATCAATGCGTACGGCAGATAGCGTGTCTCCAACATCTGAGTCTACAAAACCGAAATCAGCAGCACTAAAGGTGTAAATGGTGTCTTCTATTGTGGTGAGCGTACTATTGGTGCCAGCTGGAGCATCGTTATCTACATTATTAACGGTGATATTGAATACATCTGTGTCTGATTTTGCCCCACCTGATCCTGAGTTGCCCAAATCATTGGTTGTCATGCTGATTTGAGCATTGCCACTGAAACTGCTCGAGGGGTTATAGGTTAAAAAAGCCAGTGCCGAATTGATGTTGGTGACTGTTCCTCGAAAGGTCATGGTGGTATCTGCGGTACCGTCCCCGGTGATAAAGCTTAAATTCGCAATTTCGGGAAGCGTTAATGTGCCGCCTGTCACTGCGAGGGTAACTTCTATGTCGTTGTTGCCAGCATCAACATCGCTAACACTGATTTGATTACCACGATAAAAGCCGACATCGTGTCCGTGAGAAATACCAGCAGGAATAATCCCATAGCTACCTGAGCTGGGTGTTTTCCATTGCAGCTTGATTTCAGAGTCTGCAGTACCATCGTAATACTCAACCACTACCGAGTAGTTGCGACCTGCGGTGAGCACTATGTCCGAGCTGGTATCAGTGGTGACCGCGTGACCGGTCCAGTTATTTATGACCAGATTGCCATCGATATAAACTCTTACGCCGTCATCACTCAGCGTTCGAAAATTATAAATACCCGTCTCAGTAGTGTGTAAATCACCAGTCCACCTAACTGAAAAATTGTCGGAACCTATGCCGGCAACACCAGGGGCACCAGCCCCCCAGTAGTAATCTACGGTGTAATCGGTGCGCGTACCTGCTGCGGGGCCTGTGAGTGTTGTGTTGTTGTAATAAGTACCCGTGAGGCCGGCACCAAGATTGAGTATCTTGGCTGTGTCTTCATCGGTCGAAATTGATGATGGCACTGTATTTACGGGTGCATCATTAACACTGACCATGGCGATTTCAAAGTCGTCGTAAACTGTTTCGTATCCATCGTTGGCGGTGACGCGCACAGTAATGTTGCTGCTAACATCATCGTTTGTAGGGGTACCCGAAAATGTTCTGGTGCCAGAATTAAAACTTAACCACGATGGTAGTGCACCACCACTTGAGAGTGTCGCTGAATAGGTGAGTGCGTCAGTGTCTTCAAACGTATTGCTGACGGCACTACTGCTAGTAAATGTATAGCTAAATGCTTGATCTTCAGTTGCGGTTTGATCGGCTAGTGCATGAGAAACCGTGGGGGCATCATTCGGTGTAACTTGAAACCAATTGATATTGGTATTACCGGTTACGCCTGTAAAACCATAATTAGAATACTGTGTAATATTCAGTGTTTGGCTTATCGTTGTCCAAGTTTGCCAGCCCCCCGTAAAGGTATTTGGAGAGGTTGTAACAATATGGCCCGCACGATTATCTGCATCGCTAAAATTGAAAGTACTATTGTTGGTATTTGAGGCTACCCGAAAATCAATGGTGTATATGCCCGTTGTAGGTAATAGGCCATGCCCTGATCCTGTGTAAAATACGAACCAGTCGTTGGGATCGAAGAAGCCTACATTTGATCCGCCGCCAGTATCTGAAGTTGCTTCTGTGCTTACCCCACTGCTATTGTCATACGCTTCTGCTTCAATTTTATTGGTGACCTGTATAACGAAGTCGTCATACACCGTGCCACCGTTGCCATCATTGGCTGTTACGCGAACCGTAAATGCTGTTACATCGTTAACGCTGCTGGGGGTACCACTAAAAGTGCGAGTGCCTGCTGTAAAGGTTAACCATGAAGGCAGCGCTGAACCATCTTGTTTAGTGGCGGTATATGTCAGCGTGTTGCCATCGGCATCATTAAAGCTATTGGAGGCAAATACATAGCTAAATGCGGTGCCTTTAAAAGCCGATTGATTTACTAACAAGTTTGCGACTGTTGGTGCATTGTTGGGCAGAGTGCCCTGCCATTCTAAATCGCTTGCGGCATTTAACAGTGTGGGCGATTCAATTGAGCCTGTACGTACTTCTAAATCCCAGTCTGCTTTGCCAATGTTTCCAGTGTCATCGTTACTGGCGGCCACATCGGCACCGGTAATATCGCTGATTTTTTGTAGCAACCGCATACCTGAATCACTGGCCGCAACATCACACCCGTAGAGTAAAATATCCGCTTTTTCAGTGAGTGCATTGCGCCACTCACTCATTTGGGCGCGGTGATTATCAAGCGTGTTTTCGTTGATGAGCTGGTTGCCAAGCTTAAAGTTACCCTCAATGCCGTGCGATAAAATATGGATAGACGATACGTTGTTAGTCTCTGCCAAGGCGCGATTAATAATATCTAGGCCATTTTGGTTGGGCTCAAGATACATAATCACCACAGTGTTAGTGGGGTGATTTTTGGTGATATCCGCCACCAAGGCTTGGTAATCGCTAATCGATGTATCTACAAATACATAAATAGTGGGTTCAGAATGGGCGGGTGTATTTGCCGCGAGTATGTCGGGCGCTTCTGTGCTGGCGCTTTGCGATAGGTCTGAATGCGTTTTAAGGTCAGGCGTTGGCTCATGCAGTGGAGTGGGCTTATCGGCTAAGTAAATCTCTGCTAAATCGATATTGGCGGCATGTGTTAAGGCATCATGATGAAGGCTGTCATCAAAAATGGCGATATCGGCCGTGGCCGAAAATAACAGCCGTGGTTCTATGGCTTCAATCAAAGGCCGGCGAGGGCGCGTTGGTTTTGACATACTGACTCAAACTACATAGTTCTGCACCCAAGGGGTATCTGCAGAAAGGGTTAAGTATAGGGTTGTTAGTGCCCCTAAATATCCTTTTGACACCTGCGGTGCCTGTTGTCTGACTCTCAATGCGCGTTTTCCAATGCGCGTTTTCCAATGCGGGCTTCCCAATGTGCGCCTCAAGCGCTGGGCGAGAGTGGCGTGCGAAGCTCATAGTTGCATAAAGTGTGACGCAGTTCTCTATATTCTGGCGCTCATAAAAAACTTGTCTAACACACACTAAAAAAGCTGATTTTGGTTTTAAGGTGCTAATTAAGGTGTGCGCTTGGGGTCTAGTAGATTCAAGCTCACACCTTGGAAGCTCACCTTGCATTTCAAACCGCTGGGAATTTTGTTATCGGGGTTGGGGATAGAAAGGCGAATAGCAAAGGTGTTACTGGGGCCATCAATAACCTGATCGACCAAAATAACATCGGCGTTATAAGCTTTATTGGCAGTACCAAGTTCAGGCACCACACTCGCTTTCATGCCTTCTTTGATGGCGCCATACAAACTCGAGGGCGCAAACACTTCTACTTTTAAAGGGTCTAAGTGGGCAATTTTTAACACAGGTTCAAAATCAATGTGTTCACCTACTTGCTTAAAGCGCTCTACCACTATGCCGCTAATGGGGCTAACTATGGTTCGCTTTTGTAAATCGGCTTGCGCGCGTTTGTATTCCAGTTCGGCTTGGTGTTTGCGGTCTTGCGCTTGCTGTAGTTGCTGCGCGGCAATGGCGCGTTCGGTTTTGGCTTTATCTAACTCAGTAAAGGAGGCGGCTTTTTTCTCGTAGAGGTTGAGCACGCGGTCAAGGTTGCGTTGGCTGAAATCCAATTGCAGCTTTTGTGCATCTACATCGCTGCGCAGCTCAGATTGTACGCGGCGAAGCTCTGCGGTGGAGGCTTCTACGCTAGCTTCCAGCCGCGCGACGACAGTGCCTTTTTCCACCTTACTATTTTTATCTACCAATACCTCGCTAATAACCCCCACCACGGGGCTGCTAAGTGCCACGGTAATTGACGGTTCAATGCGACAATTGAGTTGATTGGAGTTGGCCGTTTGCGCCAGCGCATTAGCCGCTCCAAAGAGTATGAAAAAGCTGAGAAATCGGTTAATCATAATTTTTGAAATAAAAAGTAATGGTGTTAGATACTATAGAAGATCTTTATAAGGTTCGCTGTCTAAAGGAGAATGATTATTGAAATTAAAGCGTCTTTTGATATTAAAGCGCCTGTTGAAACTAAAGCGCTTGCTGAAAATTGCGAATAAACAGCTGTTGTAGTGCGCGATACCATTGAACCCCCAGGGGTTCGGCAGGGTGGTAGAAGCGCACATAAGCGCGCGCTCCAAATTCCCCCTCTTGCATCTTATCGGCGGCGGTAAGGTCTACCAAAAAGATCAGCTGTGTCGTTTTATTTCCTTCGGGCTTGTTGGCATCCACACTAATCCTGCCACCGCCTTTTGCACCCAACACAGGGCTGGGTAACTCATAGGTTCCGGCAGGTACTTGTTGGCTAATGACAGCATCAATAGTTTGCGATGGGTGGCTTGCTAGGCGTAGCTCAACGCGCGTGGTTGCTTGGCGTACTAACCCAATGTCGGCTTGGGTGAGCGCGGCGCGAACGCGCAAGGGCGCGCGGTTTTCAATAATGGCGATACTGTCCCCTTGGGCTAAAAAGCTTCCCAAGAGTTGATGGTGCTTAGTCATGCGCAGCCGCCCGCTGCTAGGGCTGCGCAAGATTAATTGCTTCACGCGGGTTTGTAAGAGTTCTACCTCGGCGCTTAGTGCTTCTGTATCTTTTGCCAGTAATTGCGCTTTGCTGCGGTCTTCCCCCCAGGCTTGCTGCAGGCGCGCCTCGTACTCCCGCAAGGTGGCTTGTTTGAAGGCCAGTTCGGTGGTGAGGTTGGGGTTGCTTAATTGCACTATGGGTTGATCTTGTACAACGTTATCGCCATCGGCAACCCATACTTTAGTTACCTCGCCCGATGATTCAGCTTTAACGCGGGCGTTTTCCGGCAGCCAAACCACACCTTCTGCCAAGGTAGAAAGGGGCATGGGGATAACCCCCACAATCAAAATCACTGCTGCAACACCACCGGCTACCACGGCTATTGCGCGCTTGCGCATTGTTTCCAATACTGGGTTTTGCGCAATAAACAGCAGGTATTTAACGCTGGGTAAAAGTAACTGAAAGCCAAGCAGCCACAAGGCCAGCAGCACGGCAAATTTGGGGAAGTAGTGCGCCGCCAGCAAAATGATCGTCACAAGAATAAAGAGGCGATAGATGAGCGCGGCAATGCTGTAAGCGCTTAAGCCAATATTTTCAGCCAAGCTTGTCGCTGGCGAGAACAAGCCTTTAAGCCCGTAGCCATAGCGCCTTACTAGGTAACTGATTTGCTGGTTGGCGCGGCTGGCTAAATTCGGTTGATCTAAGGCGTCGGTGAGTAGGTGATAACCGTCGTAACGCATGAGCGGGTTGCCGTTAAAAAACAGTGTAGAAACGCTGCCAATAATGATGATGTTGTACAGCAGGTCTTTCAGCAAACCGGCGCCCAGATTAAGCCAGAGTAGGAGTGCGAGCGCCGCCAAAAACAACTCTACTGCCATGCCAGCAGCGCTGACGAGCATGCGTTGGCGTTTGGTTTTAAAGGCCGTCGCGGCGCTGGCATCCACATAGGGCAGCGGTGTCCCCAGCATGAAAATTACGCCAAATTCGTGTACATCGCCGCCCCAGGCTTTGGTAAATAAGCCGTGCCCAAGCTCATGTAAGACTTTTAGGAGGGGGTAGGTTAACCACAGAAGAAATAAATTATGGGGCGATAAAATCTTATCCATCTGCCCGTGGGTGAGCTCCGTCCAATGCAGTGCCGCTTGGATAAGGGCATAGCCCACACAAGCTAGCCACACCAGCCCCATAGCGGGTGATGTGACTGCGCGTGCAAGTGGTAATAATTTTTCCAATAGTCGATTAGGGTTGCCGAGCGAAAACTTCCATATCAAGGGGTTCATCAGCAATTGCAGCCAGCGCTGCTTCTTTTTCTGTTGCTGCCGCGCAAACAGCTCTTGCGTGCTAGGTGCCATATCGCACACCAGCAAATCGGCTACGTGCAGGTATTGCAGTAAGTGAATCAACTCCTCGCGCGTGGGTATTTCTTCGCTAGATTCATAGAGTTCTGGTGCAGAGGCCGCCTGCAAAATCTGCGGCAGTGTGTTGTAGCCCGTCATGAAGCTGAGCAGGCGATAGGCCGATGGTGTTAGCCGATGAAACCGCCCGTTACTTTTATCGTGCAGTAAATACCAGAGTTCGCCTTGGTAATCGCGGCGCTGAAAATCGATATGACGCGGCAAGGATGGCCGTAAAATTTCTAACTTTTGCCAAAGTGGGTTCGCCGGTTCAGCCTTGTGCGTTAGAACCATAGCGTGAGCCTTAGCCAATACCAGAGGTCATGAAACCAAATCCACCCTAAGAATTGGCTGCCCACTAAAACTTTACCTGAGCCGGTCATACCGGGGCGCAGCACGTCTGATTCGCGGTTGAGTTTTGCCTCTACGCGGAAATAATTTTTACCCTCGCGGATCTCACTAATCGGGCTAATGTTTTTTAGGGTGATATCAAAGTGTTCATTCGGAATACTGGTTAACTTTATTTTCCCCGGTTGATCGGGTTTTAGGTAGCGAATGTCGCGTTCATCTACCCATAAATGCACCACATAACCCTGGCTGGCAGAAATTTCAAACAACACTTGCCCTTGTTTTACCGGCGCGCCTAGGGTTTGGGAAATATCATCGGAGGTGATAATGCCATCGCTGGGTGCCACCAATTGTGTGCGCGCTTGTTGTTGCTCAATCAGTTCCAGCTGGCTGGTGGCTTGCTCTACCTTTTCATTGGCAATGGCCGCTTGAGCGCGGTTGCCGTTGGCCAGTGCATTGTCGTATTCCTGCTGCGATTGTTGCATTTGGCTAAAGAGTTTTCGGCGCTCTAAACGCAGTTCTTCATCGTTCAATTGGGCGAGGGCATCGCCTTTTTTAACCTTGGCACCAGGGCCTAAGGCAATGCTGGAGAGATAACCTTCTTGCGGTGCAACCACTAAATATTTGTAGGTGCTTTGCAGGCTAGCCTCGCTCGCCACCCAATAATTGGCGGGGAAAAATAAGGTGCATAAGAGTAAAACGGCGGCCGCGCCTATGAGCTTGCGGGTGAGTTTATTGTCCCCAAACCAGCGGGTTAATTGGCTGCGAGTACGCTGGCGTAGGTGTTCACGAATGGAACCTTGGCTTGCTTGTTTCAATGCAATTAATTCTTGCGCCACCCTGAGCGCGCCCTGCAAAAATTGGGTTTGTTCGGCACTGAGTTCGTTGGTGCGATGCTCTAGGGTGACTACACCTATAATTTGCGTGCCTTTGCGCAGTAAAAAGCTATCCACGGCGGCGACTTGTTGATGCTTTAGAAGGTTTTCATGGCAGCGCTGAATAACGGTAGATGCTTTCGATAAGTCCCGAGTTGGGTCTGTCGTTGAGTCTGCCGTTGAATTCGTATCCGTTGAGTGTACATCTAGGTGGATGTTGATGCGCTGGTCGGCGGCTTCATCCATCGCATCGCTTAAAAGCTGCATAGCGCTGGTGCGCTTATCAAAGTTGGCTGAAAACGACACTGCCGTGAGCTCTATGCCAGTCTTGGCTTGCAGCCCAAGGCAAACACGGTTGGATTGCAGCTGCGATGCTAGAAAGTTAACGAGGCTGATAGTCATTTCTTGCAGGCTGTTTTCGCCTAGCAGTTTAATGGCCAATTGCAAAAGCTGCTCGGTGTGAGCGCTAGCGTGAAATTCGGGGGTTGCAGGTGCAAGTGCAGGCGTTTCCTGTTGGATCAATAAAAACTGTAACCAAACCATGCCTTCCTGCAAGCGTTTTAAGCTGGCGGGAACGTCTTTTTTGTTGCCGATTTCTAGCTGCAATATCACCGCGCCCCAGAGTTTTCCTTGGTGTGAGACGGGTTGCGCCATCAGCATGTGGCGGTCATCTTGTGCGACAAGGTGCAAACGCTGTTTTTGCAAAACCTCTTCTGCGGCAAGGGTGATAGCGGTATCAAGCGAAGTGCTGTTCGCAGCGGGTTCAGGATACTGCGCGACGAAGGTGGTTTTGCCATCGTCAGTACGCTGCACCAACAACGCGGCAGTGCAGTTGGGGATGACTTGTTGTTGCTGTTTTAGCCAGCGTTTTAACGGAGCCTTAACGGGATGCATGGGGTTATTAATATACCGGTGCTCAAGATGAAGCCAAGTGGCCGTTGTAATGCTTATGTAGCCTGTAGTGTAGAGCTAAATCCCGAACGATGTTAAATCACTTTCGCCAAAACCACTTTTTAGGTGGAGCCGCAAGCTCCGCAATTTGTGCTTGTTTGTGTTCATCATCGGTAAACCAATAATAATCGTGTTTGGTTTTGGGTTTTATCCAACCTTTGTAGGGTGCTATATGCTCAAGCTGCAAGGCGGGCAAGCCGAGTTTGCGGTCGGCGTTAAAGCTGCGGTTCCAATCCACTAAAATATCGCGTTTAGCGGTGGCTATAGCGAGTTCTTCGGTTTGTGCTTGTATTAAACGGCAGGCGATAAAACCTACAACCGGCTCGGTGCGGTTATAGTTTTCAAAAAAAATGTTAGCGCCAGAAATTACAACGGTGTAGTAGGTCATCATTTAATAAATCGGTTCATCAATCTAAATCAACATCGCTTTTGTTAGGGTACAAAGGCGTGGATGCTGGCATTTTTTGGAAGAGCTTGCTGAAGTGCTGTTGCACGCGTGCAATATTCATAAGCCCCATACCGCTGGAAAAACCAAACCATACATACAGGCCGTTTAAATCGCGGAACATGGGTGGTAAATGTTTGGGGCCTGCAATAACACCTTCTAAATAGCGCTCGTAAAGTAAGGGTAGATCATCGAGCGTCACCTTGCCTACAAACAACATGGGGATAATTTCGGGCACGCCAGATTGAATGGCGCTGCGAATAAAATTCACATTTTCAACAAAGCCTTTTACGTAAGAAATATCCTTAGTGAACACTGAGCCGCCCGTTAAAGTACCGCCGCGAAACACCCGTTGGGTTACGCGGTAGCTATCGTGTTCACTCACGCCGCGCTCAATAAAGTGTTGGTACACTTGGCAAAAATCGGCGCCTTGTTCGGCTAAATCTACGGCAACAACGCGGTCGCTAATGCGGCGCGCACGCTGCGGGAACGAGCTGAAGGTGAGGGTTTCTATTAAAACCGCCATACCTTCTTGAATAGCGGTTATGCGCGGCGAGCCTACGCTCAGCCAGGTTGCCCAAGGTTGTTGACGGCCATTGAGCGTAGTGCCCACATGTACCCAGCCTTCATGGACCTCTAGCACTTGTAAATCCAATTCTGAAAATAGTGCGCGGCGATTAATTTTAATGCAGTCGCCACCGGCGGATGCATCGGACACTATGTCATCGCTAATTTCTACACGTACTTCGCCGTTGCCAAAATATTCGTTTAATCGCCAATGCAAACTGCTCACGGCTTGTTCAGAGCTGATGTTGCAGGCATAGGAGCGGTTCAAATGTTCAACTGCAGGCAGTGAAAATAGGTGGCATAAACGCTCGCCCATTTCGCGTAGGGTTTTGCGGTCGCCGCGAATTTTATCCTGCGCAGAGCCGTAGAGTAATTTGCTGAAGTGGCCGAATTGATCTGTGCCGCGAGCTCTTAAAAGTTCAATAACCACTTTGTATTGGTCGATAGTGGCTAAAAGTATTTGACCCAGCGCATCGCCACGGCCAAGATCGCGGCGCACATCGGCTTTGAGTTCATTGAGTTGTTGGTAAACGTTGTCGGTATCAAAGGCGAGGCGTTGATGTTGGTAGAAGTCTTTGCCGAGTGTGGGGAGTTCGCGGCCACCGCTGGCGATAAATTGCGCTTCGAGTTCGGCGGGCCATTTAATCGCATCCAAAATGCGAATCGGTTTTTGAAGGGCCACCAAGCGGTTGGATAAACTGCGCAAACGCTCCAGATAGGCTTGATTCGACATAAGTGGGGTTCATTAAAGGGCGATAAGGCAACAGCGCAATGGTGGCTGTCATCGACGCGCCCATTCTAACTGCTGGCAGCCTAAAAGTGATTATCTGAGCGCTTAATTAATGACAAAAAAGCGTGAAAAATGTGGAATTTACACCTGCTGGCTATAAAACCTTAAAATGACTTGTTATGGCTCTTGAGAGAGCGTAAATTTTCGCCACTCAAGAAAACGGCTTGCTCCTTTGTGGTGCTGTTTGTGTTGAATAAAGAGGTTGTTGATGGCGTTTGTTGCGCTGGAAAAATTACATCAGTTGTACGATGGTTATCGCCAAGTGTTTCGCATTGGCCGGCAAGAGTGGATTCTCTTGCAAGAGCAGGGTAGAACTTATTGCATTGCCAATCAGTGCCCGCACCTTCAAGCACCTTTAGCGCAGGCCAGTATTGCCAATAATGTATTGCGTTGCCCAGCGCATGGGATTGAATTTGATTTGCGTTCGGGTATGCCGGTAAATCCGCTCAGTTGCCGCCATGCGCTTAGCTATTTACCGTTGATTTATGATGGCAATCAAATTGGGCTGGATCTGAATGGTTAATCTATTTGCGATGGCTTTTTAATCGCTACTTCAAAACAATAATCATTGCTTTTTTAAAATAATAAGGTTCACTATGTCCATTTTATCAGTTGTTATTTGCATTGCACTGTTAGTGCTCTTAACCGCGCGTTGGAATATAAATCCCTTTATCGCTTTTTTAATTACCGCCATTACCGGTGGCATAATGCTGGGTATTCCGCTGGATAAAATTCCCGATTCCATTGAAAAAGGCATGGGCGGAATTTTAGGTTCGCTAACGGCGATTATTTGCTTGGGTGCTATGTTCGGTAAATTAATTGCGGACTCAGGCGCAGCGCAAAAAATCACCTCGGTTTTGATTACATTTTGCGGTGAAAAATATATTACCTGGGCGCTTATGCTCACTGGTCTGTTTGTGGGGATTCCGCTGTTTTATAACGTCGGTTTCGTGCTCTTGGTGCCACTGGTATTCGCAGTGGCGTATCAGACTAAATTGCCTGCGGTGTATTTGGGTATTCCATTATTAGCGGCACTGTCTGTCACCCATGGCTTTTTACCGCCCCATCCATCACCTACTGCGCTAGTCCCGCAATTCAAGGCAGATATGGGTATGACCTTGATTTATGGTTTCATTATTGGTGTGCCGACCATGATGATTGCGGGGCCGATTTTTTCGCGCTTTTTAAAAAATATCCGCAGTGAACCACTCGCGACTTTTACGCCAGAATTCATTGCAGATCACGCTTTGCCCTCAACTGCAAAAAGTTTTTCAATTGCGCTCTTGCCCGTATTCCTGTTGACCATCGCCAGTATTTTAACGCCCGTGCTTGCAGGTCAAGCGCAGCTAAAACCCTATGTGACGTTTATCGGTAACCCCATGATGGTGATGCTAATTTCACTGCTAATCGCCAGTTACAGCTTGGGCTTGGCGCGCGGCCATAAATTAACCTCCATAATGCAAACCTACACTCAGGCCTTAAAAGATATTTCTGTTATTCTGCTGATCATTGCCGGTGCTGGCGCGCTCAAGCAGATTTTTGTGGATAGTGGTGTGAGCACTGAAATTGCCGCTGGTTTAAAAAATATCCCCGCAAACCCTTTGTTTCTTGGCTGGTTAATCGCGTTTATCATTCGCATCTGTTTAGGTTCGGCCACGGTTGCGGGCTTAACAGCGGCGGGAATTGTTGCACCGCTGGTACTTGCATCGCCAGAAATCAACCCCAACCTTATGGTACTGGCGATTGGTGCGGGCAGCTTGATGTGCTCCCACGTCAATGATTCCGGTTTTTGGATGTATAAGGAGTATTTTAATTTGAGCTTAAAACAGACCTTTGCGTCATGGTCGTTAATGGAAACTATCGTAGGAACAGTTGGATTAATTGGCGTACTTGCTTTGGATATGTTTGTTTAATCTTCTAATTTTCACTCTCCAGATCGTGAATGTTAAAAATCGGTCTTGGTTTAATTTTCTTAAAAGGTAATGTCTATGTCATTCTTAGCCCGTTTATTTGGTAAAAAACCTCAGCCTAAAGTCATTGAAAGAAAGGCGACTCCAGTACAAGTTGCCGCACCTGTGGTAAAAGCCAAAGTGTTAGAGCTGCCTTCCATTGATGCGATCAGTGATCAGAATGAACTGGCCAAGTTGGCGCTGGATGGCGCGATCAGTAAGTTGCGCCAAGAAGCGGCAGAGAAAATTACCGACAAGAAAATTCTGCAACAATTGTTAAAAGATACTAAAGCCAAAGACAAAACCGTTTTTAAAATTATCAAAGAAAAATGCGATGCTTTTAAAGAAGAGGAAAAGCGCGCAGCAGAAATTCTGGCTGGCGTTGCTGCTGCAGTACAATCTTTAGAGCAGCAAAGCAATCGTCCTTTTGATGGACAATTTACGGCTAAATTCTCGTATTTAGTTCAACAGTGGGAAGCCAAGAAATCTGATGCAACGAGTGAACTTATCGCCCGCGCAGATCAAGCTATTCAAAAAGCTCAGCAAACCATTAGCAATATTTCGGCAGAGCAAGTTGCGCAAGAAGCGCAGCGCAAAGCGGAAGAAAATACAACGCAAGAACGCCAAGCGCATATCCAACAATTGCAAGCGCTTTTGGTGTCTATCGTTAGTAGCGATGTCAATGTAGAAGAAACCCAAGCGTTGCTTAAACTCTTGAATTCAGCCTGGGAATCCTTGGCATCGGTTAAAGATCCAAGTGCGAGCGAGCAAAAAACTGTCAACAATTTAAACCGCATTATTGCTGATGAATTAACGAATCACAGCGCTCACGGGAGTTTGGCTGCCCACAAAGCCCAGTTTGAAAGTTTTGTTGCGGGTGCGTCGGAAGAAGCGAGTGCGCATTACCAATCGCTGAAAAAACGTGTAAATACCTTAGTAGCAAATTTAAAAGAGGATGTGCCTGAAGTAATTTCATCGGCACAAGCCACTTATCAAGAGTGGGAAAAAGCGGCTGAGAAAAAAGCCGCTGAGTTGCAATCTACCCAGCGCCATATCGCCGGTTTAATTCGCAAGGCCAATGAAACCGTAAGTTCTGGCGTATTAGGTAAGGCCATGGGTATTCGTCGCGCCATTGATGAAAAACTGCAGAGCCTTGAACAATTGCCCAATCATTTATCCAACCAACTTGAACAGCTGGATGAAACCCTCGCCAAATTACAAGATTGGAAAGATTACGCCGTACAACCTAAAAAACATGAACTGATTGCGCAACTAGAAGCGCTGGATGGCAGCAAAGAGCACCCAGAAACCCTCGCCAATAAAATCAAACGACTTCAAGACGAATGGCGCGCGCTGAGCAAAGGCGGTAAGGATCAAGATCAAGATTTGTGGGAAAAATTCCATGAGTTGGCGCAAAAGGTTTATCAGCCTTGCCGCGAGTATTTTGCTGAGCAAGCCACCATTCGCCAAAACAATTTGAACTCTTGCAAACAGCTAGTTGAGCAATTGCAAGATTATCTACAAAACCACGATTGGTTGAATGCCAACTGGAAGGATGTTGAAAAAGTCATCCGCGTAGCCCGTACCGAATGGCGCAACTACACACCCACCGAGCGCGCGGCCACTCAACCTGTGCTGGCTGATTTTGAAACCGTGCTCGCGGGCATTCAACAAAAGTTACACGATGAATTTGCTAAAAACGCTACGCTTAAAAAAGAGCTGATTGCGCAAGCCCAGCAATTAGTAAGTCTTGAAGATTCACGCAAAGCGACCGATGAAGTGAAAAAGCTGCAAGCTAAGTGGCAATCCATTGGCGCTAGCTTGCGCAAAGAAGAACAGCAACTTTGGCATGAGTTTAGAGATGTGTGTGATGCCGTGTTTGCTAAGCGCCAACAGCAATCTGCCGAGTTTAAAGCTGAGTTGGATGCTAACTTGGCCGTGGCTAAAAACGTAATCGCCGAACTTGAAGGCTTAACGGCGCTTACCGCGCAAGCTTTAATTGACGCACGTAAACGTGTGGATGAAATTCGCCAAGAGTTTAGTGGCCTAGGTCAATTCCCCAAAACGCAAGTGAATGAAATCAAAGCAGCTTTCAATCAAGCGACCGAAGTCTTTGAGCAAAAACTGAAAGACGAGCGCATCGCTCTTAAACAACAAATTTGGGTCAATTTATTTTCTGCCAACAAAATTGTGAATGATTATGAGTTGACGCTTGTTAAAGGGAAATTGCCAGATTTAGCTGATCAAGCGCTATTGCAAACACAAATCGATTCTATTACTCAATGGCCGTCTGGCGGGTTAAAAGCGATCCAACAAAAGCTGGCGCGTGCAAATGGCAGTGCAGATGTAACTGAAAATTTGAATGCGTTGCGTGAACTTTGTATTCGTGCGGATATTTTAACCGACTCGGCAACACCGGCATCTGAACAAGCGCTGCGCACTGCTTTTCAAGTCAATCAGTTACAACAAAATTTTGGCCGTAAAGCACAAGATGCATCGGCTGAGTTTGAAAATCTCGTGTTTGAATGGGTTGCAGTAGGTGCCGTGGAAGAAAAAGACTATGAGCCTTTATTTGCACGTTTTAATGCGTGCAGATTAAAAGTGGCCAATTAAGTCGCTATAAATGAGAGTTGTGTTTCGCATAGTCAAACGCCTGATCTTGCTTATGCTTGCAGTCTTGCTTGCCTATCAATGTTGGGTGTTTGGGTGGGTGTTATGGTGGAAATGGAATCCTCCTGTTGAAACCAACTTTATGGAAATTCGTTTAGATGAGCTTCAAGAAAAAAATCCCCAAGCCAAGTTGCAGTATCAGTGGGTGCCCTACGAAAAAATATCCATGAATTTAAAGCGCGCTGTGGTTGCAGCAGAAGACGATAAGTTTATGGAGCACAGCGGTTTTGATTGGGTGGGCATTGAAAATGCCCTTAAGAAAAACCAGCGCAAAGGTAAAAAAGTTGCGGGCGGTTCAACCATCACCCAGCAGCTCTCCAAAAATCTTTTCCTATCGCCATCGCGATCCTATATCCGCAAATTACAAGAAGCGGTTATTACGGTTATGATTGAATCCTTGTGGAGTAAGCATCGCATTCTTGAGGTGTATCTCAATGTGGTTGAATGGGGCAATGGTGTTTTTGGTGCAGAAGCTGGCGCCCGCCGTCACTTTGGCCAATCAGCTGCGTACTTAAGCGAAGCTCAGGCTGCGCGCATGGCCGTCATGCTGCCCAGCCCGCGTCGCTTTGAAAAACGCTTCCCCGCATACGTCACCGAACATGCGCAATCGGTACAGCAGCGTATGCGTTTTTCGCAAACTCCATAACTTGAGCTGATCTATGCGTTATTCGTTTAATGATTTTGTTTTTGATAGTGAGCAATTGTTGCTATTTAAGCAGAACGAAATGATTCTCTGTCGCCCCAATGAAGCCAAATTATTAGCTCTGTTTCTTGCAGAGCCGCAAACGGTATTGGGTAAAGAGGATATTCTAGATCGCGTTTGGGCAGGGAAAGTCGTTTCTGAACAAGCCGTTTTTCAGAGCATTAGTAATTTACGTAGTTTGTTCGGCGAAGCGGCTATTAAAACCTTCCCTAAAAAAGGTTATCAATGGCAGTTAGATGTTTGCGTGATTGATGCATCCCTATCGCCTGCGCCACACGCGCTAGCCTTGGAGAAGAATTTCTTTCTGAGTTCTAATCGTCATAGAAAAGGTTTGTTGCTCCTGTTGACTCTTGCTCTTGTTGTCTGCGCGAGTATTTTATTTTATCTGTTTAATAAACATCATGATGATTCACCTAAAATCGCCGTGTGGCCTTTGCTGATTGATCCACAAAATAAAGATTCTGTCGCTTTGCAAACAGAATTAATTAATCCCTTATGGAATGGATTGCTTGCTTCAGGAACATTTGATGCGATTGCCGTAGCGCAGAATGAAGACTATAGCGATTTATTTTATCTGCCAGAAAAATATACATACTTGAGCGAACGTAAAAAAAATAGCGCTATGACAATGATGGCTGCAGTCGGCCAACGCAAAGACAAAGTGTTTGTGCGATATCTTTTAAAAATTAATGCAAATTTATTAACTGCAGAAATTGAGGCAAATACACAAGCGCAATTAATGGAGCAATGGCTTAAACATTTGGCTCATTTGGCCTCTTCTCATTTGGTTTCAGTGAACAGCGCTGATCCTGTATTAATGAATGCAGAGTTAAAGTTGCTGCACCATAATTATCCCGATGATCTCGTCATACTCTATCGTCTTGCGCAAAGCCAATTATTTCTTGGCAATGTTACCAATGCGCTGGTGTTGGCCGAGCAGCTGCGTGATAAAGCTGAACTACAACAGGATAATTTGTACTTAGGTTACGCCTTATTCCTATGGGGGAAAGCATTACAGCAACAGCAGTTATTGGGTGATGCTGA
The DNA here is from genome assembly GCA_005801205.1 of Gammaproteobacteria bacterium. GTDB lineage: Bacteria > Pseudomonadota > Gammaproteobacteria > Pseudomonadales > Cellvibrionaceae > Cellvibrio. The sequence continues at coordinate 2,584 of SYDJ01000165.1, read as the reverse complement.
GCAAAAATTGCAACAAGCATTAACCTTATTTAAAGAGGCACAGAATTATCGACAAGCCAATGAAGTTCAAATGGAGATTGGTCATTCAGCACTTGAAAGGGGCAATTATGAAGAAACCAACGCGTGGAATCTTCAGGCATTAGAATCTGCTCGCTTGGCTAAAGATTATTTGTTGGAAGTGCAATCGAATAATCTATCGGCGGTTATGGCTTTAAAGGTAGAAAATCATCAAGTAGCTGACGCTTTTTTGAAGCAATCTGAAGCTTTATTGGATAAGCATAACCAATCGCGAGAGCACTACGCGACGATCTATAATTACTTGGGTATAAATGCACAAGATCCTGCTGTGGCGGAACATTATTATCGCCGAATTTTAGATATCACCCAAGCTGTCCCCGAATTGGAAGTAAGGGCGTATGCAGAATCTATGCTCGTGCTCTTGTGCATTGATCAGAAACGCTGGCAAGATGCATTCGCTATTTACCCAAACAAAAAATTGTTAACGGCGCCCCAAGAGTATTGGTTGACGCAAATTTATATTGCGCAGCAAGACTGGCCGCAGGCTGAAGCGCACGCTGTGCTCGCCTTTACGCAAGCAAATAATAAAGGTTATAGAATCTGGGCGCTGGATGCAGCCGTAACTCTGATGGATATATATCAACAGCAACATTTACCTGAAAAACAAACGCGCTATAAAAAATTTATTGCACAAGAATCAATAGGCCTAAAATGGTGGCAAAACTATAATAAGCCCGTGTTCGATAAATATGGTATTTCTTTACCTAGCCAGTAGCCTGTTGCCAGGCTACCTTTTTGGTCAATTATTCTATGTCTTGAGCGATACGAAAACCCCAATTAAGATCGCTCGCGTCAAAAGGAGCGCGTGTCGATACCCGAATGCCAAATGGAGTGAAGTGGAAATTACCTCCTGAGCTGACATGTTGTTTGCAATCGCCAGTTTTCCAAGCGCTGCCATCAGTAGGCGCACCTACATAATTGGGGTTCCAGCAATCCTGAACCCACTCTGAGACGTTGCCGAGCATGTCATAAAGCCCAAATCTATTGGCTGGAAATTGGCCCACTGGCGCAGCCTCTAGCCATCTGTCTGCTCCGCTCGCTAGAACATCACAGCATACATCTCGACCATAGTTGGCGAATGTGTGATCCGCTGTATTGCCCCAATAATATTCGGTAGTGGTGCCCGCTCGGGCAGCGTATTGCCATTCTGACTCAGTGGGAAGGCGGAACTTTTTGCCCGTTTGCTGGCTAAGCCATGCGGCATATGCCGTTGCATCTGCCCATGAAACATTGCCCACGGGCTGCTGGCCACGTCCCAATCCATAGTCATTTGGTCTAGCTCTGCCGGTTGCATCAGCAAAGGCATCGTATTGGGTAAAGGTAACTTCGTATTTGCCTAACCTAAACGCTTTAATATCTACCGAGTGAACAGGTATTTCATATTCTAAATTTTCTGGCCACGACGTAAAATCAGCTACAAAGTTATTGACGTTCCCCATCATAAAACTGCCCGCCGGAATATCGACGATCTCAGGTGATAAAGCATTATTAGATGAAGCAGAGCTTCTGGATGATGAAGAGCTGCTCGATATTGAAGATGCTTCACTTTGTGCACTAGCGCTTGATATGGGGGTCGGATTCGGAGTTGGAGTAGCGTTATTACCGCCACCGCCACCGCCACCACAGCCAACCAAAAGTGTTGTGGCAAAAAGGAATGGAAAATATAACTTCTTCATAATGTGGACCTTTAATTATATTGAGAGCAGGAAAACAAAAATCACTGAGATGATAGAAAATAAGGCGGGAAACTTTTGCATAAACCTTCCTAAGTATCATGATGTGATAAAGAATTTGAGGGTATCGATAGGTGCGGAAAGCTCCAATCGCGGTAGGATTTGACCAAAACCTGTCGCAAGTTTCTTATTTTTTCCCTATAAAACAGAGTTATAGAAAAATTATAGAAATTGGCAGTCAATTTCGGAGGATAATTCCAAAACCAAAGACGGCAGTTCTCGCAGGCGCTGGCTTAGGCTATAATCGCGAGCTTTTTCGGGGTTTAAGCTCCGAAAACGGGTTTAAATCGTCGTTTGACCTTGCAGTTAGAGTTATCTAGAGAGTTAGTAATGCCTATTTATGAGTACCAATGTGAGTCTTGCGGTCATGCTTTAGAAGCCTTGCAGCGCCTAAGCGATCCGCTCTTGGTTGATTGCCCCGCCTGTAACAAGCCTGCCCTGAAGAAACAAATCTCGGCAGCGGGTTTTCGCTTAAAAGGCGGTGGTTGGTACGAAACTGATTTTAAATCGGGTAACAAAAAGAATTTAGCGGGCGATGCCAGCGGCGGCGCTTCTACGTCAAGCCCTGCCAGCGCACCTGCGGCCGCTAGTCCGGCACCAAAAGCCAAAGCAGCCGAATAACCTTTATTAAATAACAACTTTTCATTTTAAACAGGAACGCCCTATGCGCAGCCAATACTGTGGCGCTTTAAATGCCGCTCATATCGACCAAGAAGTCACCCTTTCAGGCTGGGTGGATCGTCGTCGCGATCACGGTGGTGTGATCTTTATCG
>SYDJ01000164.1 GCA_005801205.1 Gammaproteobacteria bacterium | reverse complement strand
TTTTCAATTTGCCGCAAACACTTTTGCAGATGTGGATGTAGGAAACACGCTCACCTACACATCGCAATTAAACGGCGGCGGTGCATTACCAGCGTGGTTAAGTTTTGATGCAGCGACGCGCACTTTTAGCGGCACGCCCACAAATGCAAACGTAGGTACAATCTCAATTGATGTGACTGCTGACGATGGCAACGGCGGAACCGTTACCGATACCTTTATTATTGTTGTAATGCAGGACAAAACCAATATACCTTCGGACAATGGAGGAACTACAGATTCTTCGACATCTGACGCTGACAAAACTAAAAACGATTCCACTGATACCAACAATACCTCACCGGGTGATACTAATTCATCAACACAAAATCCAGACAACAACTCAAACGAGCCAAAGCCTGATTCTGGAGACAATGGGAGTTCCTCATCAGATAAAAACAATGATGCTGAAAACACCTCAATAATCACTAATGATATTGAAGACAACCTTCTTAACAAAGGAAGCTTGCAAGGCTTTTCACCGCTAACCGAAACAGATACCCCACGCGAACTAGCCATTAATAGTTTTGACCCAAACCGGTATGACCGCATACTTCAGCATGAGCTTAGCAGCAACAAAAGCACTTATACTATTAATAGTTCAACGCTATCGTCATCACTTATTTTACCTGGCGAGGGATTTAGCGAAAACGATGCCGAAGAACTCAGAAATCAAGTACGAAAAATACGCCAAGAAATGGACAATGTCATTGCAGATGAACAACAACAGAAAGCTCTACTCTCTGGCTTAACCTTATCACTCACCACAGGTATTTTGATTTGGTCACTGCGCGCCAGTAGCCTTTTGCTCACGCTAATGTCCATGCTACCGCTCTGGCGCGGCATAGATCCCTTACCTATCCTCGAGCAAGTACAAAAGCGTAAAAATGATATTGAGCAGCAACGTAAAGATAAAAAAGCAGAAGACAAAAACGCTAAAGAAGTGGGCTACTTATTTGACCACACCAACAAGGATTAACTGCTAATGATGCGTATAACTCCAGCAATTCGTTTGAGCATTGGCCTCATCATTTTAGTCATTTCTATTTTGCTCCTTGCGCAAGCGCTAGGCCTAACATCAGGCACTGAAAAACAACAATATGAAACCCGCAAAGCGTTTGCCGAAACGCTTGCCGTACAAATCAGTATTGCCATTAGTCGTGGTGATGACAGCCTATTGCGCGATATTATGAATGCGGCGATAGAACGCAATTCGGATATTCAATCGGCTGGCATACGCACCAACGATAACGAAATTTTAATTCAAACCAATCAACATTCAGAATTATGGCAAGGCGCTGACCCTGTAAAATCTACACCTACGCATATGCGCTTCCCGCTCATTATTAGCAATATAAAGCGTGCAAGTTTTGAAATCAGATTTAAAGCACTGAGCAGCGAACATCACCCACTCTTGGGTATACCGACATTTATAGTGCTCATTATTTTTGTCAGTATCAGCGGCTTTTTTGGTTTCTGGCTTTATATTCGTCGCGTACTAAAACATCTGGACCCCAGTGCTGTTGTGCCCGCGCGAGTACGCAATGCACTTAATATTTTGGCAGAAGGTGTTTTAATTTTAGATAAGCGCGAACAAATTGTATTAGCAAACTCAGGGCTGCTCGAAAAATTAAATCGCGAAGAAAAGCAGCTGGTCGGTAAAAAAGCCAGCAGTCTGGGCTGGCACTTGATTGAGCATCAAGACGCGCAAGAGTTTCCATGGCTTACCGCGCTGAAGACCAACACCAAACAAGTGAATGTTCGCCTCTCGCTCAGCAGGCCGGAACAAAACACCAAGATCTTTCGTGTAAATGCTGTGCCCATTTTAGATGCTAAAGGATCCAGCCAAGGTACCATTGTAGTGTTTGATGATATTACCGAGCTTGAAGAAAAAACGGCGCTACTGGAAGACATGATTAAAGAATTGGCAAAATCGCGCATTGCCATTGAAACAAAAAATAAAGAGCTCACTTTTTTAGCAACCCGCGACCCTATGACCAACTGTTTTAATCGACGCGCACTCTACGAATACCTAGAAGGTGACGTTACCGGATCACTAAAACCAGATACTGAGTATGCCTGCATTATGGCAGACATAGATCATTTCAAACGCGTTAACGACACCTACGGTCACGGCGTAGGTGATGACGTAATAAAAATGATGGCTGCCAGCATTAAAGAAGTAGTACGAGAAAACGATATGGTCGCGCGCATGGGCGGTGAAGAATTTTGCATCATACTACCCAGTACATCTTTAGAGGTTGCACATACTATAGCCGAACGTTGCCGCGAAAAAATCTGGTCAAAAATTACCGGTGGCGTAAAAGTTACCGCAAGCTTTGGTGTAACTTCTTCAACATTAGGCGCAAAAAATTACGATCAAGTCATTCACCAAGCAGATGAAGCTCTCTATTCCTCCAAAGAAAATGGCCGCAATAAAGTTACCCAATGGAGTATGGAAATTGTTTCGAAGGGCGGCTAGGAATGGATGTGGGATGCAACCAAATAGCCACGCCAGCACCAGCGTCCAGTCATCATCTCTTGCAGTAATTAGCTCATCTAACTCATATTCCACGCTAGCATTCAATTCATCTGTATCCACCTCGGTGGAGGCGGATGCAGAAAACCAAATGATCAGAGAGTTTCACAACACTCACATTACTTATAAACTTGAAAATTTCGGCAATAACTGCACCCTCGTTCCCAACTCCACCACCGCATTATCTGGCAACCTAAAAAATTCCACCACACCACTGGCATTGCGGCTCATAGTGGCAAATAAATGTTCGCGCCATAGCGCCATACCACTACCCGGTGTAGCTACAATAGTTTCACGGCTTAAAAAATAGCTTGTTTGAAAAAGTGGAATACTTAAACCAAAGGCTTCGCACAGTTTTAAGGCTTGGGGGACATCGGGCGCATCCATAAAACCAAACCGCAATGTCACTCGCCAAAAACTTTTTCCTAAATCGTTCACTACAAGTCGCTCAAATTCGTTCACCCAAGGCACATCGGCAAAGATCACCGTGACAATAATATTGCGCTCATGCAAGACTTGATTATGCTTTAAATTGTGCAGTAAAGCCTGAGGAACAGTGGACGAATCTGCAACAGGGTACACAGCAACACGCGCAGCACGTTGAATCTCTGCAGGATTTAAAGTATTGATAAATGCCTGCAACTCAACGCCCTCTTTTCGGATTGTAGCCAGTGCAATATTACGACCGCGACGCCAGGTTGCCATCAACACAAACAATAAACCACCCAAGACTAATGGAAACCAACCACCCTCAAAAAATTTAATCATGCAGCCTGCAATTAAGGCCAAATCGATGATTAAGAAAAATCCTGTGACAAAAAAAGTTATGGGGGTAGGTAATTTCCAACGGTAACGCATCACAAAGAAAGTCAGCAGCGTGGTAATCATCATGGTCAAAGTCACCGCTATACCATAAGCCGCTGCTAATGCACTAGAACTGCCAAATAAAACAACCGCCGCAATAACCCCCGCCAGCAAAACCCAATTCACTGCAGGCAAATAAATTTGGCCAGATTCATTGGCCGATGTATGCAACACTGACATGCGCGGTAAAAAACCCAATTGAATGGCTTGTCGCGTGACTGAGTAAGCACCGGAAATAACGGCTTGCGACGCAATAATTGCCGCGATAGTTGCAATAATGACGGCAGGCCAGATTAATGCGGATGGAAATAAATTATAAAAAGGATTTGAGATCGCGCTTGGCTCAGCCAACAACAATGCGCCTTGACCTAAATAATTTAATGCAAGCGCTGGCAAGGCCATAGACACCCACGCCAATTGGATTGGCTTGCGCCCAAAGTGCCCCATATCGGCATAGAGCGCTTCTGCGCCCGTAAGCGCCAGCACAATTGCGCCCAAGACTGCAAACGCCAACCAACCGCGCTCGCACAGAAAATGCCATGCATAAAGAGGATTTAACGCATGTAAAATGTCTGGCTGTTGCACAATATGATAAGCGCCAGAAACCGCGAGTACAGAAAACCACAAGATCATTAAAGGGCCAAATACTTTGCCCACCACACCTGTACCTTTGCGTTGCACTAAAAATAACCCCACTAAAATACCAAGTGTGATAGGTACAACAAAGGGTGTTAAAGTTGGCGTAACTACCGTCAAGCCCTCCATAGCACCCAACACAGAAATGGCAGGCGTAATGACGCTATCACCATAAAAAAGTGTTGCGCCAAATAATCCCAACAAAAGTAAAGCCGAACGCAAATGCGGAAATTTTTCAGTCGATTGCGCAGCTAAAGCACTTAAGGCTAAAACGCCACCTTCACCGCGATTATCGGCACGTAAAATAAGCACAACATATTTGAGTGTAACCACCAACATAAGCGCCCACACAATGGCAGAAACTGCGCCAGTAATATGCGGCGCATCCAATGGAACACCTGTTGATGAACTAAAAATCCCTTGAAAGGTATAAAGCGGGCTGGTGCCAATATCCCCATAAACCACACCTAGGGCACCCAGCGTTAATGCGGCTGTGCTTTGAGATTTACGTTTTTGATGCGTATTGGTGGATGGCGTTTGTGTGGAAATAGATTGAGTTGTCATGCCAAAAAACTCCTCTGGCGGTTAGGGTCAGAGTGAGTGTGGCAGGTGGGGCGTTAGGATTGTGTTAGGATTTTTTTGGAAAAGATTTGAAGCCTAGGTTGGAAAAGCGCAGCGCCTTCCGACATATTTATTTATGGCGCGATACTGATATACGTTTCTTTCGGAAGGCGCTTCGCTTTTCCAACCTGCAAAATACATTAAGCAATACGTCGTCATCCTCGCGCAGGCGAGGATCCAGCTGTTAAAAAATCAAGATCAAAAACTGGATCCCCGCCTGCGCGGGGATG
>SYDJ01000163.1 GCA_005801205.1 Gammaproteobacteria bacterium | reverse complement strand
GGCATTGGCAAAGTTTTTCACGAAGAACCGCAAATTTTGCACTACGGACGCCCTGGCACAGGCATGGCTTTGAAAGAAGGTATGGCATTTACCATTGAACCTATGATTAACGCAGGCAAACCACAAACCAAATTAAAAAGCGATGGCTGGACAGTCGAAACCAAAGATGGACGTCTCTCTGCGCAGTGGGAGCACACAATGGTTGTTACCGCTACCGGCGTTGAAGTATTAACTGCACGTAAAGACGAAAAATTCTAATGTATTCTTCTGCGCGCATTGATCGATCTGATCAATGCGTCGTACTTTCGAAATATTTTTCGAAACAATATTCGGAATAGCCAACTATGTTGATGACAGCGGTGCCCTATTTTGAGCGGCCCTTATTTTTCTTTGATCAAAGCCGTTTTAGACGCGCGCTGGCTGAGCAACCGCACATCACCGTTTTTAAAGATGCGATTAACGCCGCTAACATGCAATTTAATCGCCGTTTTATTGAAGGCGAAGATATCCGCACCCTCGTTTACGAACGCGCACTCTTTATCGATTGTATGTTGCATTACGCGTGGCACAAGTTTACGTGGCCAGGCAGCATTAGCCTTGAAGCTGTAGGCGGTTATGGTCGCGGCGAATTACATCCTGCATCGGATATTGATTTGCTTATTCTACATCGCACCGAAGTGCTTGCAGAATGTGAAGAAAACATCGGGCAATTCCTCACCTTTTTGTGGGATATCAAACTCGAAATTGGCAGCAGCGTTCGCACGGTAAAACAATGCATTGAAATTGCGCGTAACGACATCACTGTTGCCACCAACATCATGGAATCGCGAACGCTCGTGGGCGATGAATCGCTACGACTTGAATTAGTTCAGCAATCAACCCCAAACAATATTTGGCCAGCGGATACTTTCTTCCGCGCCAAATGGGATGAGCAAATTGCTCGCCACAAAAAATATAACGACACCGAATACAACCTCGAACCCAATATTAAAAACGCTCCCGGCGGCCTGCGCGACATTCAAACTATCAGCTGGGTTGCCAAACGCTACTTCCAAGTGCGCACCCTAAAGCAACTAGAAGGCAAAGGCTTTTTTACCGAAGAAGAGTTTTCACTACTTTACAGTGGCGAAGAATATTTATGGCGTGTGCGCTACGGTTTGCACATGGTTGCCAAGCGTGCCGAAGAGCGTTTGATGTTCGATCACCAACGGGAACTTGCCACGCTGTTTGGCTACGAAGATGAAAAAGGCTCGCTCGCTGTAGAACAATTTATGCACAAGTATTATCGCACCGTACTTGCGCTACGCGAGTTAAACGATGTGTTGCTGCAATTTTTATCGGAAGCTATTTTGCAAAAAGGAAAATGCAAAAGCGTGGTTTCTGTGAACGAGCGCTTTCAGTTGCGCGACAACTATATTGAAGCAACTCACACCTACGTATTTGAAGAAAACCCGTCCGCGCTGCTGGAAATGTTTGTGCTTATGGCACAAAACCCAAAAATTGTGGGTGTGCGCGCGTCAACGATTCGCCTAGTACGCGAGAGCCGCCATCTTATTGATGAAAGTTTCCGCAACAATCCCAAGAATACGCAATTATTCGTCAAACTCTTGCAATATCCCGGCGGTCTTGTAGAGCAATTGAAGCGTATGCTGCGCTATGGAATTCTCGGATTGTATTTACCCGAGTTCGGCCAAGTTACGGGCCAAATGCAACACGATTTATTTCATATCTACACCGTGGATGCACACACACTCAAAGTGGTGCAAAACATGTGTAATTTTTTATTACCGAGCGCAAAAGAAGAATTCCCAATCTCTGCACATATCATGACGCGCCTACCACGGCTAGATTTGCTCTATATGGCAGGCCTGTATCATGACATTGGTAAAGGTCGTGGCGGCGATCACTCCACCCTCGGCGCAGTCGATGCAGAAATCTTCTGCAAACGCCACGGTGTTTCTGCACGCGAAACCCGTTTGGTAGCGTGGTTAGTTGAAAAACATTTGTTGATGTCTTCGGTATCACAGAAACAAGATTTATCTGACCCCGAGGTGATTCGTAATTTTGCATTAATTGTTGGCGACCAAATGCATTTGGATTATTTATTTGCACTCACGGTTGCCGATATTAATGGCACCAATAGAGAATTGTGGAATACCTGGCGCGCCAGCTTGATGCGTCAGCTCTATATGGAAACGAAACGCGCGTTGCGTCGCGGTCTAGAAAACAATATTGATAAACAAGAGCTGATTGAAGAAACCCAACAAGCAGCCATTCGCAAACTGGGGCGCAACAAACTCAGCGAAGCGCAAATCTGGGAATTTTGGCGCGATATGGGTGAAGATTATTTCTTGCGCGAAAGTGTAGCGGATATTGCTTGGCAAACCGAGGCAATGGCTGATCATCTCAATGATGAACCCTTAATTTTGATCAAAAAAACCACCAATCGCGAATTGGCAGGCGCAACCCAAATATTTATTCGCAGCAAAAACCAAAAGAACATTTTTGTTGCAGCCACCTCAGCGCTCGATCATTTAAATTTAAGCGTTCAAGATGCAAAAATTTATAGCTCAAACTCTGGCTATACCATTGATACCTTTTTCGTTCTCAATCAAGACGGCAAGCCGCTAGGCAGCAACCCAACATTACTGAAAAAAATTCAACAAACGCTGCAAGAAGAATTGCGCCTAGCCGATAATTATTCCGATGTTATTAGCCGCCGCACACCGCGCCGCCTAAAATATTTTGCAATGCCAACACGCACTAATCTAAGTCACGACACAGTGCGTAACTGCAGTGTATTGGAAGTTATTACACCAGACCGCCCCGGCTTACTCGCCAGTATTGGCCGCGTCTTTATGCAGTTTGACATTCAATTATTGAATGCCAAAATCGCCACTTTGGGCGAACGGGTAGAGGATATTTTCTTTATTGTGGATAACAATGGGCAACCACTGTTAAACACTGAACTCGCAGAAAATCTCCAACGCGAAATTCGCGAACAATTAGATAAACGTGTGGATTTGCATTAATCCAAAATATAATGAATTAAAAATATGAACCCAGATTTAAATCTATTGCATCCCTATCCATTCGAGAAGCTTGCTGCGCTTAAAGCTGCCGTGACACCGCCAGCAGAGTTCAAAGACATCATGCTTTCGATTGGAGAACCCAAGCACGAACCACCCGCATTCGTACTGGAAACCTTGATAAAAAACCTCAGCAAATTATCCAACTACCCAACCACCAAAGGCATTCCCGAATTGCGTGAAGCCATTGCAGCTTGGGCAAGCAAGCGCTTCAACTTAAATAGCGGCAGCTTTACTGCAGACAAACATGTATTACCGGTTAACGGCACGCGCGAAGCCTTGTTTGCATTTGCACAAGCGATCGTGGATAGAACTAAACCTAACCCCATTATTCTATCGCCAAATCCTTTCTATCAAATTTATGAAGGTGCGGCGACTTTATCGGGCGCAGAACCTTATTTTTTAAACTGCACACCAAAAAATAATTTTATTCCTGATTTCGCTGCTGTGCCCACAGAGGTTTGGCAGCGCACACAGTTATTATTTATCTGTTCACCCGGCAACCCTACCGGCGCGGTTATGACGAGCGCACAATTAAAAGACTTGATTGCACTGGCCGATAAATACGATTTTGTGATTGCGTCTGATGAATGCTACTCAGAACTTTATTTTGATGAAGCCAATCCACCCGCAGGTTTATTGCAAGCCTGTGCTGAATTAGGCCGCGATGATTTTTCACGCTGTGTCGTTTTTCACAGCCTATCAAAACGTTCTAACTTGCCCGGTTTGCGATCTGGCTTTGTGGGCGGCGATGCTAAAATTCTAGAAAAATTTTTGTTGTACCGCACCTACCACGGCTGCGCTATGCCTGTGCCTACGCAATTAGCCAGCGTGGCTGCATGGCAAGACGAAACTCACGTTATTGAAAACCGTGAAGCCTATCGTCAGAAATTTGATGCAGTATTGGCAATACTCGATGGCGTTTTGGATGTGAAAAAACCTGACGCTAGTTTTTATCTATGGCCAAAAACTCCCATTAAAGGCGAGTTATTTGCGCAGAAACTATTTGAAGCACAAAAAGTCACTGTATTGCCCGGCAGCTATTTAGCACGTGAAGCTAATGGCATAAACCCCGGCGAAGATTATGTACGCTTGGCGTTAGTAGCACCATTGAGTGAATGTATTCAAGCGGCAGAGCGCATTAAGGCTTTTGTGCAATCGTTATGACAGAAGCAAAGCCTTTAAGTAAAGCGGAGCGCGTAGAGTTTATTTTGCAAAAACTGCAAAGCCATTACCCCGCACCGCCAATACCTTTGCAACACAAAGACGCTTATACATTGTTAATAGCTGTTTTGCTTTCAGCGCAATGTACAGATGAACGGGTTAACACAGTAACGCCCGCACTGTTTAAATTGGCTGACAACCCGTTTGATATGGCAAAAGTACCGGTAGAAAAGATTCAGGAAATAATTCGCCCATGCGGATTGTCGCCACAAAAATCCAAAGCGATTTCTGTGTTATCGCAAATGCTGGTGAATGAACACGGTGGCCAAGTTCCGCAGGATTGGGAAGCCCTAGAGCGCCTACCCGGTGTAGGCCATAAAACTGCCAGCGTAGTTATGAGCCAAGCGTTTGGTGTGCCTGCATTTGCAGTGGATACCCATATACATCGCTTGGCCCAGCGCTGGGGCTTAACCAACGGCAAGAATGTTGTGCAGACAGAAAAAGATTTAAAGCGGTTGTTCCCGCAAGAAAGCTGGAATGCGCTGCACTTACAAATTATTTATTATGGCCGCGAGTTTTGCTCCGCGCGTGGTTGCGATGGAACAGTGTGTGAGATTTGCAGAACGTGTTATCCGAATCGTAAAAAACCTAAAGTTGTGTTGAAACCTTGACCCCCACCCCGGCCCTCCCCCTTCAAAAAGTGGAGGGAGTCAGCTCCTCCCCCTCGGGGAGGGGGGAGCTGTTAACGAAAGGGAGGAGCGTGAATCCCCGTCTATTGCAGGTGCGGAGTTCAATTCAACCTCCCCCTTTGTAAAAGGGGGATTGAGGGGGATTTAAAAATAAATGAGTACACTATGATCACCTTATACGGCATTAAAAACTGCGACACAGTAAAAAAGGCCCGCAATTGGTTGGCAAAACATAATATCGACTATCGCTTCCATGATTTCCGTGCAGATGGTTTGGATAAATCACAAGTTACAAGTTGGATTGCAGAACTAGGGCTGGAAACCTTGGTTAATAAGCGCAGTACAACCTGGAAAGAATTAGACCAAAGCGTCAAAGAAAATTTCAACGAACAGAATGCGGTCGCTGTGATTGTAGAAAACCCAACACTCATAAAGCGCCCACTGCTCGACACCAGCAAACAAAAATATGTCGGTTTTAAAGACACCGAATACACCCAAATTTTTAATTAACTTTTATTGTTAGGAAAAACCATGACAACTTTATACGCACTCGGCCTTGGCATTGGCACACAAAATTCAAAAGGTGAATGGCTGGAAGTTTTTTACGCTGCACCGCTAGTAAATCCATCTGCTGCTGTTGCTAGCGCAATCGCCAAAGTCGTTGGTTATAGCGAAGGGAATTCCGCCATTGCGATTTCTAATGCGCAAGCAGGCGATATCGCCCAAGCATTGGAAGGCGTAGATGCTGAGCAAGCAGCACTTGCTAAAAATTTGGTAAATAGCAAACGTCCTTTAGTTGTTACCTTAATTGCTACTGACACCAACCCAGCGTCAGTACCAGAAGGTTATTTGAAATTACATTTGCTTTCGCACCGTTTAGTAAAACCACATAACACTGTATTGGCAGGTATTTTTGGCGTATTGCCCAACGTAGCTTGGACAAACAAAGGCGCTATTGATGTAAATGAATTGCCCGCTGCGCAATTACAGGCTCGCTTGAATGGCGAAGAGCTAGAAGTATCCTGTGTGGATAAATTCCCAAAAATGACCAACTATGTTGTACCAAAAGGTGTGCGCGTTGCACACACGGCGCGCGTGCGTTTGGGCGCTTACTTGGGCGAAGGCACCACCATCATGCACGAAGGTTTTGTGAACTTTAACGCAGGTACCGAAGGCCCTGCCATGATTGAAGGCCGTATATCTGCGGGCGTATTTGTAGGCGCAGGCTCAGATTTGGGTGGCGGCAGCTCCACTATGGGAACTCTGTCTGGCGGTGGTAATATAGTTATCGCTATCGGCAAAGAATCTTTGATTGGCGCAAACGCCGGCACCGGTATTCCTTTGGGCGACCGCTGCAAAATTGAATCTGGCCTATACATTACCGCCGGCACTAAAGTCGTAATGTTGGATGATACAGGCGCAGAAGTGAAAACTGTGAAAGCGCGCGATTTAGCGAGCGTGTCTGATTTGGTTTTCCGCCGCAATTCAATCAGCGGTCGCGTAGAAGTTGTTACAAATAAAAGTGCGCTGCAATTAAATACTGCATTGCATAAGAATTAATTTTTACTATTTTCATCGCGGGCTTTTACCCGCAAATTTTTTACACATTTAAGCGAGATAAAAACTATGGGCGCTCAATGGAAAGCAAAAGGCCGTGAAGCGGCTGCCAGTGCGAAAGGTAAATTGTTTACCAAACTCACCAAAGAAATCATGATTGCCGCGCGCAACGGTGCAGACCCCGACATGAACCCGCGTCTGCGCCTTGCAATCGTGCAAGCGAAAAAAGCGTCAATGACTCGCGAAACATTAGAGCGCGCCATTAAAAAAGGTTCAGGTCAATTAGATGGTGGCATCAGCTACGAAAAATTAACCTACGAAGGTTTTGCACCACATCAAGTGCCAGTTATTGTTGAGTGCTTAACCGATAACGTTAACCGCACCATTTCCAACATTCGCGGTTTATTCCGCAAAGGCCAATTAGGTGCATCGGGTTCTGTATCTTGGGATTTTGAACATGTAGGCATGATTGAAGCGTCGCCAGCTAACAAAGATGCCGACGCAGAAATGGCGGCAATCGAAGCTGGTGCACAAGATTTTGAAACCAATGACGATGGCACCGCCACCTTCATTACCGACATTACTGATTTGGATTTGGTGCAAAAAGCTCTACCCGAACAAGGCTTCACAGTTGAATCTGCAAAAATTGGCTACCGTCCAAAAAATCCAGTGAGCTTGTCTGGCGAAGCTTTAGAAGAAGTTGAAGCTTTCTTAGCAGCAATTGATGACGATGACGATGTGCATGAAGTTTATGTGGGTTTAGCGGGCGAATAAAATTCGCTTTAAAATCTAAAAAGGTCAAACGCAAGTTTGGCCTTTTTCTTTTTACGGTCTGTCCCGTCCCGAAATAGGCCATATTCAAGTTCAAATACTCAATATCCCATCAAAACTTGTCATTTTTGATGGAAGTACACTTTCCTGACGTTTATTACGCAAGAATCTAGGAGTCATTATTGATGACTCGCATTCAATCTCTTGTTAATAACAGAAGGAATATTCTATGAACCTATTACGTACATTAAAAACGCTTACAGTCTGCCTACTCCTTATCGGCAGCAGTGCATTAAATGCATCACCCAATAACCATAAAGATAAAAAAGATTGTATTGACCTTGGCGCACCGTCAACACTTGTTGGATTTGATATGGTGTTGCAAATCGAAAAGGCCGTTACCACCTACCCAAGCGGTTACCCATTCAAGGGAGCTGTTGTAAAGCGTTTTAAAAAGAATGGAACATTCACTGCGCAAGGCACAGAAACTATGCAAGGCCAAGTGCCCGATAGCCAACAGGCGTTCTATGGCACCTACAAATACCAGCGCACGGGTTTTAATACGGCCACGGAAAAGTCTATTGATGTTTCTGTTAATAACACGCCGTACACCACCAAATATACGTTTGAAACAGCAACCAGCGGCAAGTGGGAAGAAGATTTTGGTAACGGACAAATAAAGTTTTCGGGGAGCTTTACCTTAGTTCCATCCACCCTCCCCCTAGAGCAACATTTAGCACCCGAAACGAATGCGGGTTTAAATGTAGTTTTGTTTATTAAGAATGCAGAATCCAGTTTACCGCCCGATGTATACCCTAAAAAAGGCATAGCAATACAAACCTATGCGCAAGATGGTACTTTCCTCATTAAAGGTTACGGCCCACTAACACTGGATTCTCACGGAACTTATACCTACAAAAAAATATCAGCCAACACCGCCGTGGAAGAATCAATCCAAATTAGCCCTTTGTTCACGCTGCCCTACACAATGGTTTACACTTTTGAAACACCCACATCTGGCACTTGGTTTCAAAACTTGGGAAATGGGTTTATAACATTTACCGGCACCTTTGAAACTGCACCTAATTAATCAAAGCTCACATCTAAACGGTAAGGATAAATTACCGTTTAGATTTTTCGTAACCATAAAAAGTTAAATCTTATGATTTTCACAAGCGTTGAACTGTTAAAAGTTTGGTTTATTTTTTCGTTTAGCCTAGGCTGCTGGACTTGTTTAAATTTGTTAATTAGCCGTCGCGGCGATCGCCGTGTGAAATACACTATTCTTTGTTTTATTCTGTTGCTACTCACACCACCACTCAACGCTTATCTTCATTTAGTTAGCACACAACCCATACACTGGATTACGGTGTTAAGCCAAAAATTAACCTGGTGCTACGGGCCCATTATGGTTGCACTGATTCGCCATATTTTACTAAAACCAAGCAGCCGTCCTAGCTATATTATTCACGCCCTCCCCTTCTTGCTCTCGCTATTGCACGACATATTTAATGTACAGTGGATTAATTTCCACATTATGGTCTCGCTGCTCTTTATTCACGTATTCGGCTATCTGTCTTACGCCGTATACTTACTAAAATCAGAACGCCTTAAAATTTTAAGGCTTACCCGCCAGTTTAAAAACACAACCTATTATTGGTTGATTTATTTAGTGACCAGTTTGCTTTTTGTCATGCTCATTGATGTTATTGTCTTTACCAATGCATTACTCGGCAATATACCTTCCTTTATCGCCTTAGCCTCTATCGCCAGTTTGGTTGCCATTTTCGTTAATACCATTGCACTCTTTTCAATTTACCAGCCCGACGTTTTTCTTCACAACTTAACAATTACTGAAGAGCCGCAACCAGAAACTAAACCGTACTTACGCAGCATAGAACTAAGTTCTGAAGCTGCACAACAATTAGATGAACAACTGCAAGACTTGGTAAACAACCACAAGCCGCACTTAGATGACGATATTTCACTGCCAAAATTGGCATCGCTTTTAGGTGTAACCAGCCATCAACTTTCTGAATTATTAAATATTCACAAATCTACCAACTTTTATGATTTTCTAAATGACTTGCGCTACCAAGAATCACTGCAATTTTTAGCCACTAATGAAAGTGAACTCACCATTGCCGATATTGCCTATCGCTCAGGCTTTAATAATCGCAATAGCTTTTACAAAGTTTTTAAAGAGAAAACGGGGCTTACACCCAACCAATACAAAAAATCCATTAATGAGCCACTAAAGGCCAGCGCAAAATAAAGCCTAGAGGTGATACCCGTAAACCTGTAAAATCGCCACATATTTTACTGATCTATTTTTTACTGACTTATGGAAACGCCAATGAATTCCTCGCTTACGCCCACGCTACAACTCGCCATAGATTTAATTCGCTGCCGCTCAGTTACACCAGAAGACGATGGCTGCCAAGAATTAATGATTAAACGTTTGGAAGCCATAGGCTTTAAAACCGAGCGGTTGCGCTTTGGCGAAGTTGACAATTTTTGGGCAGTACGTACGGGAATAGACGGTACTGACGGCCCTATTCTCGCATTCGCAGGTCATACCGATGTAGTGCCCACCGGCCCAGAAGCAAATTGGACTAACCCACCCTTTGAGCCAAAAATTATTGATGGCATGTTACACGGCCGTGGCGCTGCTGACATGAAAGGCTCACTCGCGGCTATGGTTATTGCCTGCGAAAGCTTTGTGGCAAAAAATCCCAACCATAAAGGCCGCATTGCGTTTTTAATTACCAGCGATGAAGAAGGCCCATCCATTAACGGCACCGTAAAAGTGGTTGAGTGGCTTGAAGCGCGCAACACAAAAATGACTTGGTGCATTGTGGGCGAGCCATCAAGCACTGCACAGGTGGGGGATGTCATTAAAAATGGCCGCCGTGGTTCGCTCGGTGCGATTTTAAAAGTCAAAGGTATTCAAGGGCATGTGGCTTATCCACATTTAGCAGATAACCCGATTCATAAATTTGCACCAGCTCTTGCCGAACTCACCGCAGAGCATTGGGATAACGGCAACGAGTTTTTCCCCGCCACCAGCTTTCAAGTGTCCAATATTAATGGCGGTACAGGTGCAACCAATGTGATTCCTGGGGAAGTGGAGGTGATTTTTAATTTCCGTTTCTCGACCGAGCTGACCGAGACAATTTTGCGCGAGCGCACTGAGGCGATTTTAAATAAGCACAAATTGAAATATGAGCTGAAATGGATTTTAAGCGGCCAACCATTTCTAACGCCGCGCGGTGATTTAGTGAATGCAGTAGTAGACGCGATTAAATCAGAAGTAGGTTTAGATGCAGAGCTATCAACAACGGGCGGCACATCCGATGGACGTTTTATTGCCCCAACAGGCGCACAAGTCGTTGAACTCGGCCCTATCAATGCCACCATCCACAAAGTGAATGAATGTATTAGTGCAGATGATTTGAATAAGCTGACGGGGATTTACGAGAAAACTTTGGAAAAATTATTGAGTTAAAAAAATACTATTGAAAAAATAGGGCGAACAATGGTCACCCTATTTTTCTCTGACAATCAGCTAACCGCTTTAACCTTAGTCGCTGCATAAACCGCCACCAAGCTCACGGCACAAGCAATATACCCTACCCAATCGTAATGTAAAATTTCACCGCTGGGTGCTTTTACCATAATGGCGCCCGCCACTAATGCTGCCAAACCGGAACCAAAATTCTGGACTGCAGAACTAAATGCCATGACACGGCCACGAAATCGCGGTTCGCAGGATGCGGTAATTAAGGCAGATGCAGGAATAAAGCGGCCACTCACAAATACAAAAAATAAAGTAGCAAAAACCAATTGAAGCGCAAAAGACGTTTGTAACGTTTGCGTTACTAAAATAATAGGCACAAAACTCAGCAAAGTGATTAATGCAAAGACTTTAGCGTGTTTATGTTTGTCGGTCATGCGACCAATCCAAGGACGTGTAATTAGAGTTGCAGCGCCGCCCACCAAATAAATATAGGGAAGCTCATGATCTGTCATAGCCGTATTGGCCACCAAGGTAGGCGCGATATAGGGGATCACCATAAAGCCGCCGAACATTAACAAACACGATGTTGCAAAAGCCCACCAATGATTAGTGACTTTAAATAACTCTACATAACTTTGGAAAAAATTAACGCGCGGTTGATTTAAATGGCCGCGCACACTGGGTATCACTTTATAAGCCACTATCAATACCGCAACACCAGCATACGCTAAAAAACTAAATGGGGTTTGCCATGAATAATGGTTGGAAATAAATAAGCCCAAGGGAACGCCCGCAATGGCTGCTAGCGAGAAGGAAAGCATGACAATACCCATAGCTTTACCACGCTTTTGCGGCGGAAAAATATCTCCCACAATTGCCAGAACAATAGAACTTAAAACGCCGCCAAAAAAACCGGCAATAATTCGTGCGACCAATAGCAACTCAAACGTGTTCGCATAAGCGCAAGCAAGCGTTGCAATTAATAAACCCGCATAAGCAATTAATAAGGCATTGCGGCGATCAAATCTATCGCCTAAGGATGAAGCTAGTAGCGAAGACACGCCAGCAGCAATCGAGTAAGACGATACCAACACACCAAATTTCGCAGGCTGAATATTAAACGCTGTCATCAATAAAGAGGACAGCGGCATCATGATCATAAAATCTACAATCATGATGAACTGTAAAGCCATTAGCGTGAATAACATAATGCGTTCACGCGCAGGAGAGAGGTCAAGGGACATAGAGTGCTCTAAAACAAGGATAGGAATTTTAGGTTAGTGTATAGAATACCCAACCTCAATGACTAATGACCTATGTAATCAATGCCGCCTAAATTGAACATCATTTCAATGACGCACGAATTAATTACTGAGACACTAGACCTACCTTAGGGTAGATTGCTTGCGGATGTTCGGTATCTAATGCCGAAGAGATTACTTCAATTCTAGGTACGCAGTTATGCGTAATCTGTTAAGGCTACCCAGCCACGAATTTTTCCGATGTACACAAAAGCGATTCCAATATTACTTACGTAACGCGCATCATCTGTTGAAGGAGGGTCATATTCCTCTAAACCTTCCAACGCTAATGTACTCACAAGTGGCGGCTTCCACGTTAATGTTTGCGGGCTAGAAGGCATACTGAGTTCAGTATCAGTCCACACCAAACCGTCGCGCTCAACAGGCGAAGAACTTGCGTAATCTGCCGGTATAAATATGGCCGAGGTTCCGGCCATTTTTTTGTACATTCGCTGCTTCATGTCTGGCCCCCATTAGTTTGGGTTATTAAAGCAGTTGCAATCTTTGTGGTGTTGATGCGGGTCAATAAAGATAGACATCCTCCTATAAGAAATTTTGATACCCTCGTATTTTTTTAATGTTACTGACCCTAATTCAATTTTGCTTGAAAGGCGCGAACTGAAATAAGGCTCAGCGCGCGCTTAAAACTCAGCACATTGATTAGATGCAGCACCTTTATTAGCAATACTTTGGTTAGCAACAACAACTTGGTAGCGAGTGCTGCGGCCACCCGCTGAGGTTTTTTGTAGGCAACCCCTATTCAGTAAATCCGTTAAGTGGCGGGTTGCACTCGCCTTACTGACTTTTGCAACTTTTTGATATTGCGCCGCGCTAATGCCACCTTCAAAACTTTTTTCGCCTCCATCCAACAAGCGATTTAATACTTTACGCTGCTCAGGTAGAAAATTTTCTTCAGCAAATCTTTGCCAAAAACGATTTTTATTGAAAGTAACATCAATCAATTTGCTGGCTTCTTGCAAGCTACAATTGAGCGTTTGCAAAAACCATATTATCCAAGAAGTAACATCTAAATCTCCGCGTTGAGCTTGTTCCAAAATGCGGTAATACTCAGCACGATTATCCAAAATACTGGATGACATCGCGAATAAACGAATGGATTGTGCGTCTGCCTGAGCAAGCGCCATGTCTGTTAACGCGCGAGTAATACGGCCATTGCCGTCATCAAATGGATGTAGGGTAATAAACCATAAGTGTGTGATGGCGGCACGAATGAGCGGGTCTACAGTGCTGTCGCTAGGCAAATTAAACCAGTTAATAAAAAGGCTCAACTCTTGCTCAAGTAAGTCTCTCGGCGGTGCTTCAAAATGTACGCGCGGTTTATCGAGCCTGCCAGATACCACCTGCATTGCTTCATCGCCACGGAGTTGACCTATACGCAAATTCACCAGCCGAGGTTGATCATCGGGAAATAACCAGCAATGCCACTGCTGCAACCGCGCCAAGGAAAGAGGTTGATGGCAATTTTGGATAGCATCAAGCATAAGCTCGGCAAGCCCCTCTGTTTTACTTGAGATGGGAATTTGTGCATCCGTTGAAAGACCTAATCGTTTTGCCAGCGATGATCTTACCGAGGCAGCATTTAAGCTTTCACCCTCAATAGCCGATGAAGTGATGATATTTTGGAGCAAGGCATCTAATGCAGACTCTGAGTCCAAGCCCGAACCAAGGCCACCCATTCGCCCTAACAACACACCCAAACTCTTATTAGCATCACCCAAATGAGCTTGCAGCCGCTCCAAACTCCAATGAAACTTGGGCCAATCTGCTTGCTGCCAAATCCAACTATTTAAAGGGGTATATTCGATCATCTCATCACCTAGTTAACCCATGAGCCGAATACAATCCATATTCGGCTCACTATATGATTCGAATATTAGACTTATTCGGCTCAAGGTACAAGCTAGTGGTTTCAACAATTGCGCGCGTCACTTCTTTGTCGCCATTAAAACCTATGGCCTCCAGCTTTCCGGTGCCATAGGGAACTGTGAAAAAATTCATGCGGTATTGATCCACTTTTTGTTCACCGAGATCGCGACCATTAAGCAATAGTTTTATCGTTGAGGAAAAAGCCTTGCTGCGAATCAAAACGAATGGTGTGAAAACCGGTATTGAGTAAAACCTCATCTATTTTTTTACCGTTTTACATAACTTGGGTAGTCACGCATAGAGATTGGTTTGTTCTATTGACCAAAGTGCGGGCGATTCAATCACAACCGACACTTGCGCAAGGGCTTGGGTAAGCACGGGCACTTTTACCGCTTGCGCTAGATTGGCCACCAGACCGACTAGGGCAGCTAGCCAACACAGTGAACGAAAGGATGATTTAAATATGGTTTTAACCTCTGTTTATCATTTTTGTAACATCATATGCACGATAAATAACATAATTAAGTAATGCGAAATTTTTACACTCATTAAACCCTTAAATCTTTAGCAGCAAGGCACTTGTAGAACAACTATAAGCTCGCTAGGCTGCGCTCAATCTAATTATTTAAGAGTCGGTTACTTATGCGCGCTCAGTCCTATCTCATTTGGCCATTAATTTTTGTTGGGCAACTACTGGCAACCAGCTTGCTCGCCTGGCATTTATTAGCGCAGGTAAATTTCGCCTACCCCACCGGCTATAAATTGCTGGGTTTGGATACGCATATCGCAGAGTTTGCACCGCGCAATCGCTATATCCACGGTTTTGAATTTACGCGCGCGAAGGATCACTGGGAGCTATTCGCACAAATAACTCATGCAGTACAAAACCATGGCGATGGGCTGGCAGATATTCATTTTACGCTGCCGAACGATACAAAAATTCCATTGATGCACAACGCAGAAATTATCCATTTGCAAGATGTGAGCAATTTGATTGATCAGTTTTATCTTGCAGGCATTGCGGGGTTTTTTATTTGGATACTTTTTTTAGCGATTGCCTACCGCAAAAAATTAGCATTCCCTTCATTGCGCAATATAGTTCTGGGCTTTTGCGGTGGGATTTTTGTTATTAGCGCCATCGTCTTAAGCTTAGGTGCCACCAAGGTATTTTATTGGCTGCACACCAAAGTCTTCCCCGAGGGGCATCAGTGGTTTTTTTATTACGAAGACTCGCTAATGACAACGCTGATGAAAGCGCCGGATATTTTTGCGTTTATAGCAATGTTGTTGTTAGTTGTGCTGATGGTTATTTGGGGGCTTTCTACGTTTGGAATGGCGCGCCTACTAAAACAAAATCAACGCGCCGCCAAGAAAGAACATTCAACAGCACCCAAACAAAAAAAATCAAAAAAATAAACTAACTATCAAATCTGAGTTTTATTGAGCAACTGGCGCGGTTTGTATACACCAAACAATTCCGTGCCTCTACCACCCTGATAATAATAATCTAACTCAGCCTCCACGAATGATTTAACGAGATTAATATCACACTCATCATTTAAATTGTAATTGTCGTTATAGGCAAGATTTACCAATCGCCATAAAAAACAGTTAGCGCGAAACACATCAACCTGCTGAAACCATACATCAATAATAGGTTCAATGTCTTCACTGCGAATTCCCTCAAAACAACCTACCGAATAATCGTTATCGGGCAAAAGCTCATCAACTTGCAAGGAGTGCGAGTTGATACGATATTTTTCTGGCAAATTTTTGAAAATAGCATTCGCCCTATCCCGCGCTTCAGGCCACAAACGATTACCATTGCGACCAATCGACTCACCCAAACTCCAAAATTCGCCATCAGCATTTAAACTGAGATAGCAAAACTTCATTACTTTTTCTAATTCAATAACATGGTGAAGTGCAGAGATACACATAATAATGTCCCACTTCTCACCAGAATATTGAACATCATTAATATTGGCTTCAATTAAATCTAATTTAATATCTGGTGGAAATTGTGAAGATGCCAATCTCAACAAATCACTATTAATATCAATTAATGACCACTCCACATTAGCGCCAAGATGTGCAGCATAAGCAGCCTCAATGCGCGCGGCACCTGCACAGAGAGATAAAACCTTTACCGGTTTACCCAAACGCGCGCGCTCTACCAAAAGCTGAACAAAGTCAGGCTTTCCAACCAGCAAATTTTTCTCTAGCAAACGTGCTGAATAGGTAAACACAGAGTCGTTTGATGTTGGCGACACATCGAAAATATATTTATGTTTTTGATACGTGGATTCTGGCAAAGGCATTAATCGACGAATACTACGTTCAGTACCACCCGCAGACTTGCTTTGCGCATCCTGCATTTTTGCGTAAGAACTATGTCTATAAGTACTGCTAAAATGCGCTATTTCATTTGCTGATCTGAGATCATAAAAGGTACGCGATTTTATTCTGCTAAGCTGATCTTCCGACGCAATACAAAAGTCAGCAATCAATAGCGAGTCACTAGCAGGGACATCTTCTGCATAAGATATACAGCGAAGCTGGAAATACCCACTATGCCCCGCAAGGTGAGAGATATCCATTTGCACACTGTGCCAAACAGCTGTTTGCATACCGCCACTCAAGGGTAAGCGCGCGATCACTACAGTATTTGATTCTGACGAAAATACAATCTCACACTCCACTCCCTCATTACTGATGCAAGGAGCCATAGCTGCATAGCGAATAAAAAGATGTGTATCCATTTTTATGGACAGAAGTTGTTGAATATGCGCAGATCGGTTGGAATCTAGACCAAGCCCAATACGTTTATCAATACAATGAACCGCATACACCCATGAAGGCTCAGAGGTATTTCCCTCGACGTCGACAATCTGAATGACGGAACGCTGATCCAAACAGTATCCATCATTGGCATCATAGGATGACTGTAGCTGTGTTATGCGAGTAATTTTAGGGGGGGGGGCAGAGTTAAAGCTTTGTTTAATAAGGCTCTTGCCCCGCAGATAAGAGCTATACAGTTTTTTGAGCCCGGTCATTAGCTATTCCTATGTTATTCCTTACAAATACACTCTAGATTATTTTTAAATCAAAAAAATACTTGCCGCTAAAGGAGGTTGGTCAAATTTCTATAACTGATCAATTTAGATAAGATCTTCACCTGTAGAGCAAAATGATACAGTATGAGAACTCAAAAGTATAATCTGCGACTCCTAATTTACAAATTCTAGCTCCCCCCGCGTCAACAAACGATACCCTCCAGCAGCGAGATTTTCATCAAGACGGATATTCCCTATAGACACTCTATGCAATTCCATAACTTCATTCTGAAAGAAACCAAACATGCGCTTTATTTGATGATAGCGCCCTTCGTAAATAGTGAGCAATGCGGTGTGACTTGAAAGAATATTTAGTTCTGCAGGTAGCGTGGTTAAATCTTCAAACTGAAAGTAAAACCCTTCTGAAAACTTCTTTACATACCCTAGCGTAATTTCATTTTGGGTTTTTACCCAATAGGTTTTGGGTATTTTTTGTTGCGGCTGAGTAAGCTTGCGCGACCATTTTCCATCGTTGGTTAACAATAATAAACCTGTGGTATTAAAATCTAAGCGCCCCGCCAAATGCAGGCTTTCTTTTTCAGGGATATCGACAAGATCGAGAACAGTTTTATTTTTAGCATCACTGGTTGCACTCACGCAACCTTTAGGCTTGTGCAGCATAATATAAATAGCTTCGCGTGCTTGCAGCACCTTACCATCTACTTCTACGCGGCAAAACTCAGTAATTCTGCCTCGTCCTTCACTGACCAAAACTCCATTTAGCATAACTTTGCGTTGCACAAATAAATCACGGACAGTCTGCGCGGAGTAAGCGAGTTTACTTTCTATAAAACGATCTAGGCGCATGTATTGTTCTGCAAAATCAAGGCCTGGATTTTTTAATTACATCATAAGCTGCTTGAATTTCTTGTGACCGCTCTGTGGCAGATTTAATCATCTCTTCTGGAAAACCCTGCCCCATAAGTTTATCGGGGTGGTATTGACTCATTAATTTTCGATAGGCTTTTTTAATATCGGCATCACTGGTTTCTGCTGTAACACCCAAGGCGGCATAAGCAAGTGCCAAATCGTTATTCTGTTGATTTTTGGCAAACGAATTTTGCGCACCAATCATTTTTAGAAGCTGTTCAAAGGTGGTACGCGAGAAGCCAACGCTATCTGCAACCTGCCTTAAAATCTCTACTTCGCGGTTATGCAAAACACCATCAACCATTGCCAAATTCGTCAAATACACCAACAACATTTGGCTCAAGTTTGGGCTACGAATACCCAAGTCGCGATAATCTGCCAAGCAAGCTTGCAAACTAAATTCAGCACTCGCGCCCTCTTTAAACAAACGTATAGCTTCGCGCTTATGCTCGGGCGTTAAGCCCATCTTATCCATATAGGCTTCAGTGAGTTTCACTTCGTCTTCACTGATATGGCCATCGGCTTTAGCGATATGGCCAAGCAAATTAAATACCGTTTTAAAAAATAAGGCTTGCGACGCTTGCAATTGTTCACTGGTTATTTTTACGGGAGCAGTGCGCTTACGATCATAAAAAAAGAAACCGAGTGCAGCAAATAGTAGTGCACCATAAATATTGCGAGTAAAAACAAACCCCACCATTAAACCAACTATTGTTCCAATCATCTTTAATCTCGAATTAGGAGCTGCACGATAACATCGAACAACCCGCTTTTGTTCTTGCCCATTCAGGGCGTTTTGCAAAGTAGTCTTGATATTCTGGTTGTTCATCATAAGGGTTGCGCAATAAAACTAATAGCTTTTGCACATCAGAAAAATCACCTACAGTAGCCTTATCAATAGCCTCTTGTGCCATGTAGTTACGCAACACATATTTTGGATTTACCAGAGTCATACGTGCTTTACGCTGTACATTCGTTTCACCGTACACCACATAGTCTTGCTGCAAACGTGCAGCATAAGCACGCAGCCATGCGATCATGCCAGCCACTGCTTCCGGTGTTGGCTCAGTGTAATAAGCACTTTCGATAAACCCAATAGCAGAGGCGTCCTCTTGAATAACAGGCTGCGGATCAAAATCTGCCAGCAAGCGATAAAAAATAGTCATATCCGTTTCAGTTAATTGCAATACGCGGTGCAACTCATCCACCAAATCAACATCACTCTCGTTAAAACGTTTTAATCCTAATTTATTCGCCATATCGGTTTGCCATTGCGCAGCATAAACACGGCGATAGGCATTTAAGCCATCCTGCAATGGTTCAACGGATTCAATTAGCGGATAAATAGCATTGGCTAATTGCGCCAAATTCCACAAGGCAACTTGCGGTTGATTAATATATCTATAGCGACGACCTTGCGCATCCGTCGTGTTAGGCGTCCAATCGGGATCATAACCTTCTAGCCAGCCATAGG
>SYDJ01000162.1 GCA_005801205.1 Gammaproteobacteria bacterium | reverse complement strand
CGGCACAACGTCAAAACCGCAGCCCGATAACAATTGTTGAAACTCGCGCAGTTTGCCTGCGTTGCCGCTGGCGAGCACAATTTTTTGTGTCATTACTTTTTACCTTGCTGTCTTTTTGTGTTGTTTCTTGTTGGTTTTCACTGCCGCCGCACCTGCTTCAGATACTTCGGTAACTGGTGGTTGCTGATACTTATACGCCCAAATTAAAACCGCCGCGCCTACCGCGATCATTGGCAAACTTAATACTTGGCCAGATGAAATACTCATACCCGCAAAACTCGTTTCCCAATCAGGCACGCGGAAGTATTCAGTAAAAAAGCGCGCGCAGCCGTAAAGCATGCAGAAGAGAGCACCGGTCGCCCAACGCGGTTTTTGTGTGCGCGCAAACAGCCAGAGAATCACAAACAATAACAGGCCATCCACCACTGTTTGATAAAGCGGTGAGGGGTGCACAAGATGCTCCACTCCCGGCCACTGCATCGCCCAAGGCAAATCAGCGCTCGCGGCGCGCCCCGGTAATTCGTGATTAATAAAATTGCCAAAACGCCCAGCGGCATAGCCGAGCGGCACCAGCGGGGCGATAAAATCAAAGACATCGCCAATATGCTTTTTATATTTGCGCGACCACAACCACATTGCCACCATCACACCGATAAAACCGCCATGGAAGGACATACCGCCTAGCCACGTCATGGGAATCTCAGCAGGGTGCTCCCAAAAATACGCGGGGCGATAAAACAGCACTTCTCCCAAGCGACCACCCACCACAACACCGATCATGCCGTAAAAAATAATGTCGCTGACGTGATCTTTAGTCCACCCCTGCGCTGCAATATGGGGCTGTTTGATACGCAGGCCTCCCAGCAAAATAAATTGCAGAAAGGCGATGCCGTACATAATGCCGTACCAATACACCGGCCAAGAGGCGATGTAAAAAGCAACGGGGTCGGGGTTGGGATGAATAAGCATGACTAATCCTTAGGATATAAATGGAAGATAGCGACTAGAAAAGGCCGTCATTCTGCCACAGGTTTGTGAATTGGCAGCGAGATTTGCTCGTCGCTTACGCTAGGCAATCTGGCGCCTAACGCCTACAATGCTGGTTTTTATAAGACGAAAGCGCCGCATGTTCAACGAAATCCCCACCAGCCGCCCCGCCACACCACTTTTGGACAGCATAGATTCCCCCGCTGACCTGCGTGCGCTGGACGAAAAGCTATTGCCACAGCTGGCGGAAGAACTGCGTGCATTCCTATTATTCAGCGTCGGCCAGACGGGCGGCCATTTTGGCGCGGGCTTGGGCGTGTTGGAGCTTACCATCGCTCTGCACTACGTTTATGAAACCCCGTCTGATCGCTTGGTGTGGGATGTAGGCCACCAAACGTACCCCCATAAAATTCTCACCTCTCGCCGCGAGCGCATGAACTCTATCCGCCAAGGCGGCGGTTTATCCGGCTTCCCAAAACGCGATGAGAGTGAATTCGATACCTTTGGCGTAGGCCATTCCAGCACCTCGATTTCCGCCGCACTCGGCATGGCGATTGGCAACGAAATGGCCGCGAATGGTCGCAAATCTGTCGCCATCATCGGCGATGGTGCTATGACCGCCGGTATGGCGTTTGAAGCCTTGAACCACGCGGCGCATACCGAAACCGATATGTTGGTGATTCTCAACGATAACAACATGTCCATCTCCCCCAACGTGGGCGGTTTGGCGACTTACCTCTCTAAAATCTGGGCGAGCAAGTTTTATAACGGCTTGCGTGAAGGCAGCAAAAAAGTGCTGACCAAAATCCCTTCCGCATGGGAATTTGCGCGCAAGACTGAAGAGCACTTTAAAGGCTTTATGTCGCCCGGCACCCTGTTTGAAGAAATGGGCTTTAACTATGTTGGCCCCATCAATGGCCACGACCTAAGCGACTTGGTGAGCTATTTGCGTAACTTGCGCGATATTAAAGGCCCCAAACTGCTCCACATCATTACCCAAAAGGGCAAGGGCTTTGAGCCAGCAGAATTAGATCCCGTTGGCTACCACGCGCTTAATAAAATCGAACCGAAGAAAGCTGTTGCTTCGCCCAGCAAAATCAAATTCCAACAGGTGTTTGGCGATTGGTTGTGCGATATGGCTGCACAGGATCAGCGTTTGGTCGGCATCACGCCAGCCATGTGTGAAGGCTCAGGCATGGTAGATTTTGCCGCACAGTATCCCGAACGATTCTTTGATGTCGCCATCGCCGAACAGCATGCAGTAACTCTGGCGGCAGGCATGGCGTGCGAAGGCCAGAAGCCAGTCGTCGCGATTTACTCTACTTTTTTGCAGCGCGCTTACGATCAGCTAGTACACGATGTTGCCTTGCAAAATCTGGATGTCACCTTCGCCATCGACCGCGCCGGTTTAGTCGGCGAAGACGGCCCCACTCATGCGGGCAGTTTTGATTTGAGCTTTTTGCGTTGCATCCCCAATATGCTGATCGCAGCACCCAGTGACGAAAACGAATGTCGCCAATTGCTCTACACCGCCTACCAATACCCGGGCCCAGCGGCAGTGCGCTACCCGCGCGGCACCGGCACAGGTATACACATTGAAAAAGCCTTTACGCTCTTACCCATAGGCAAAGGCCGCGTGGTACGCGAGGGCAAACACGTAGCGATTCTTTGCTTTGGCACTCTACTCGCCAATGCACAGCAAGCCGCCGAAAAACTGAATGCCAGCCTGTGCGATATGCGCTATGTAAAACCGCTGGATGAAGAATTGATTGAACACATGGCTAACAGCCATAGCTTGATTGTTACCTTGGAAGAAAATGCGATTGCCGGTGGCGCGGGTTCCGCAGTGAGCGAATACCTTGCCAACCAAGGTTATGTGATGCCCATATTGCACCTTGGGCTTAACGACACTTTTGTCGATCACGCCAATCATGCGCAACAACTTATTGCGCAAGGTTTGGATGCAGCAGGTATTGAAGTGACGATACTCAAGCGATTAAAAATGCTTGAAACTATGAATACCAAACCGATGGTGAGCTAACCGTAGGGGCACCCCTACAAATCCAAATCACGTAAACCAAACAGGAAATTTATGAGCGGCACTATAGCTAAACTCGCACACCATGTTTATTTCTGGTTGAAAAACCCTGAGTCTAAAGAAGATCTAGCGCAATTGATTAACGGCGCCAAGACGCTAACCAGCATTGAAACCATTAAAGGGTTTCACATTAGCCTTCCTGCAGCCACTGAAGACCGCGACGTTATAGATTCCAGCTACGGCTTATCCTGGTTAGCATTTTTTGATAACGAAGCCGATGAACAGGTTTACCAAGTTCACCCAACTCACTTGAAGTTTATTGAAAACTGTAGCCATTTGTGGAGCAAAGTCGTGGTTTATGATTCCGTGCAAATCGCTGAATAACATCCTAATGCACCAAAGCAATAAAAAAGGGGAAGCACTATGGCTTCCCCTTTTTCGTATTAATTTTTTTGCATTAGTCTTTCTTGCATTAGTCTTTCTTGTAAGTAATTTTCTTTTTCCCTACTTCGCAACTGCCAACGATTTTTTGGTCTTTCACTTCTTCGGTTGCGATTATATCTAGCGTATAGCCTTTCACACCTTTTGCTTCTAGCTTAGCGCTAATCTCAGACTTCAGTTCTTCGCAGTTCTTCTCTGCAAACGCCGGTGCCACTACAAAGCTCAGCGCCAAAAATGCAATCATCTTTTTCATTTCTTAAGTTCCTTTAATTCGACGTTAAATAAATGGAGGTTAAACAGCTTGAGGATACAAATACGCTTACAAGCGCCAGTGAATACTAGCTGCAAATTTCTTAACCGTAAATGAATGAGCGCGGAACTGGCTGCGCATAGCTTGTCTCAACCATTACCATTCTAAGCGCTCGCCATTGGAGTGCAAAAAGCCACCGGTGTTATCCATATTCAATTCTGCAATGCGCTGGGTTAATCGCTTGGCAGATTCCTCGGCAGAAATATCGCCGCCAAAATTCACCATAGCGGTGTGTACATAGCCGGGGTGCAAGAGCGCAACCGCAATACCACGCGGTTTTAAATCTAGGCTCAAGGATTTCGCGCCGGCATTCAGTGCAGCTTTTGACATGCGATAGCCGTAATAGCCGCCCGAGGTGTTGTCTGCAATGGAGCCCATGCGGCTGGTGATGAACACAATCTTGGCGCCCACATTTAAATGGCTTAGCAACACCTCTGTCACCTGCAGAGGTGCCTGAGCATTGACTAAAAACTGCTTGGTGAGATTGCTGTAATCGATTTCGCCTAAATGATCGCTGTGCAAAATACCCGCATTATTAATCAGTAAATCAATTTTAATGCCCGTTAATTGCTCAGCGAGCGCATGCACATCGGATGTGCTGGTAACATCGACACCCGCAATAACCTGCGCGGGTGTTTCGCTCAGCTCTACTGAGGTTTTACGGCAGACCGCAATCACATGCCAGCCATGCGCAATATATTCGTGCGCAAGCGCCAAACCAATACCACGATTTGCGCCAGTGATGAGTACAGTGTTCATGGTGAACTCCTTTGAAGTGGGCCGCGAGATACGAAGAAACAGCATGCTAAGGGATAATGCGTTGGTACGCACTCGTTAACGCACAAAGCGCAAAATAATCCCAACACAATTGCACCCTAGCGAAGAACAAGGCAAGATTCGCCCGCAGAGATTAATTGGGTGCTTTGGCCAAATACTAGGGCACCGAATAATACCTATAAGCCATGATCGCTCTGCCTAACAGTTCACTTTTACACCACACAAAGCGCCATTACCATGCCTAATAAATTACAACATCTAGCGATGAACCTTTACGCCTTTACGTTAAAGAACATTTACCCGCTCATTTTGC
Organism: Gammaproteobacteria bacterium; assembly: GCA_005801205.1. Lineage (GTDB taxonomy): Bacteria > Pseudomonadota > Gammaproteobacteria > Pseudomonadales > Cellvibrionaceae > Cellvibrio. Next base: position 18,839 of record SYDJ01000162.1, on the reverse strand, counting down.
TGATCTGCTCTTTTGGTATTTACTTCACGCATTACGGCACCCCAAGCGCCATGTTTTGGGATGAGAACTACCATATCGCGTCTGCGCAAAAACATATCGACGGCGTGATGTATATGGAGCCGCACCCACCCTTGGGCAAAATGCTCATGGGCTTGGCGGAAGCGGTGATCGACCCCAACGCCAATCTCGATAAAGAAAAGTTCACCCAAACCGACCACATTGAAGGTTCGGACACACCAGCAGGCATGAAATACACGGGTTATCGCTGGCCATCCGTTGTGCTTATGGCGCTCTCGGTTTTATTTTTTTACGGTATTTTGCGTCGTATTACCCAAAATCAACTTATCGCCTTTTTATTCAGCAGCTTTATTATTTTTGATAATGCCTTAGTGATTCAAGCACGCGCTGCCATGCTAGAAGGTATTCAATTATTTTTTGTGTTAGCCGAGCTCTATTGTTTTGTGCATGTAGTTACGCGCGGAACGCCTATTCGTCTCAAAGACTACGCGCTCTTGGGTATCGTGATTGGCTTGGGCATGAGCGTAAAAGTCACCAGCGCCATTGAACTATTATTATTTATAATGCTGTTTGGTATAGACCAATGGAAAAACATTCAAACTTGTAATTATCGCGAACTCGCAAAGCGTTTGATTATCACAGTACCTACCGGCGTAATCCCGCTCATATTGGTATTTCTAAGTGTGTTTTATATTCATATCGGCATGGGCACCAAAGTCATTGCGGGCAAAACCTACAAAGCGTCGCCAGAGTATTTACAGGCTATACAACGCGGGGATACTTGGAGCCCATCCACTTTTGTTATAGGTATGCGCGATAATTTTAAATACATGAGCGAATATGCAGATGGCGTGCCCAAACTCGATGAATGTAAACCCGATGAAAATGGCAGCTTTGCCATGGATTGGTTGCTCGGCAAAAAAACCATTAGTTATCGCTGGGATAAGGATACGGTGAATGGCAAAGTTGAAGTTAAATACATGAACATAGTCGCCAACCCCGTTATTTGGTTTAGCGTGCTGGCGGGGATTGTATTGAGCCTTGGGCTTATCATGAGCAAATTCATTTATGGTCAACAAGAAAAAAATACACCATTATTTTATTGGATTTGTGCGTTCACTTCGCTCTATATGTGTTACATGATTGCGATTTTACAAATTGAGCGGGTAATGTATCTCTACCATTATTTAGTGCCTTTAGTGTTTGGTATGCTCAATCTCGCTTTGATTTTTAGTTATATTTTCCGCGAAGATATTCTCGCCAACAATAAACACCTATGGATTAACTTGAGCTTGTACATAATGCTGGTTATTAGTGTTTTCGCTTTCTTTGCGCCCTTCACTTACGGCATTGGCATGACTGAAGATCAGTTCGAAATGCGCAACTGGTTTAGCTTTTGGAAATTACAGGTGGTGCAATAATGAAAAAAATTCCTTTTAATAAAAACACGGTATTTTCCATTTTATTAGCGGTGGTTGTGGTTACGATTATTAATCGTGTTACTCCGCCCTATGTTGACGACGTGTTTAATGTAGTTGTCAGTAAGAATCGCACTACCATTACCGATATTCATCAAGTTCGCTATATTGAAATGAGAAAGATCGTTAAACTTGATCATCTAAACCTTGCAGAAAAAAACCGTTTTCGTCACCCAAAAATGGGCGATATTGGTTATAGCGGTGATTTCTTTGTGGATATAGATGCCCCCTTTCTCGTCAAAAAGCCTGGTGATTATGTATTTTATTTAGGCAGTGATGACGGTTTTGTATTTAGCGTAGACGGCAAAAAAATCTGCGAATGGACTCACGATCGCCCACTCACCACAGATATCTGCCATGTAAATTTAAGTGCAGGTGACCACACATTTAAATTGGTTTATTTCCAAGGCTACGGCAATGCTGGTTTAACCATGAGCTATGCATTCGCGGCGGATGGTACGCAATATGTGGCAGGAGATAATTCACGGTATTTGGAGTTTTAGTAGAAAAGCTTAAACCTAGGTTGGAAAAGCCATTTATTGACATGCAATGCGAGCATTTCATTTGCGGATGAAATCTGTAAGCGATCTACCTTTGGCGTCACAATAAATCTCAAATACGATAACCTTTCATTTCCGACGAGACTGATTAATTATTCTCCCATTCGTCTCGCATTGAAATTAAGCAACAAGCAGATATAAATAAAGAGACCTTTGCACGAATCCTTTTTTGTTTAATTTTACTTCGTCATCCCCGCCTTCGCGGGAGTGACGATGAATTTTGTTTCGTGCAAAGGTCTCATAAAGAGTTAATTATAAGTCGTAAGCCAGGCGAATCTATCGTGATCTCTACCGAGTCAGGTGATGAAATTGTGAGAAGCGTTTTGGGTATTGCTGGTTAACAGGTTCGCTTAAGTTTTGATGTTGATGAATCGGTGACGATTGATAAGGCTGGACTTTTATAGGTGCAGATTAATTTAACTAAGACGGACGCATAAATTGTCTAGTTTTTCTATGGAATAGGCTACATGACTAAAATACTGTTTTTCTCTCTTATTGCTATATTGTTAACCAGTTGTGCAACGACACCTTCGGGTAAAGTTGGGTATGAGTTTTCTCAAGAGTGTAAAAGTAAATTGGCAAATACCCTGCAGCTAGCCGAAAGTGGAATAGCCGCAAAACAGACCAGCCTTGGGGTTATGTTTAATGATGGTGAGTGTACAAAGCAAAGCTATATAAATGCTAAATTCTGGTTTGAAAAAGCCGCGTCTCAAAACGAAATCTACGCGCTCTATAATTTGGGTATTCTCTATGGCAATGGCCGAGGGGTAAAACTAGATTATAAAAAGGCTCTCGAATATTTTAAGCGAGCTGCTGCTAACGGCCACCCGGCCGCGAATTATAATCTGGGTATTTACTACGATCTCGGTTATGGGGTATCTGTCGATCCAAAAAAAGCCTTAGACTATTACCGGGCCGGTGCAATACTTGGCGATGATATGGCCCAATATAATCTTGCAAGAAGCTATGAGAAAGGCGACATTGTCCCGCAAGATTATGTTCAAGCATTCGAATGGTATTCAAAATCAGCTGCACAAGGAACCTATTCAGATTCAATAAACAATCTCGGTGTGCTTTATCAAAGTGGAACTGGCGTTCCAAAAGATGTAGTTAAAGCGGCTGAACTCTATCGGCGTGCTGCCAACCTTGGCAATAAAATTTCGCAAAGCAATCTCGCATTCAAATATGAAACGGGCGATGGCGTTGAACAAAATATAGAAACTGCTATTGCGCTTTATAAAATTTCCGCCAATCAAGGTTATGCTCCTGCGCAACGTAATTTGGGAAAACTGTATTACGATGGCAAGCTGTGTAGCCAAGATATCCCCAAGGCTTTTGAACTATTTAGAAAGGCAGCAGATCAAAATGATTCTCAGGCGCAGTTCTTACTTGGCATTGCCTATGGAGATGTCAATAAGGATGAAAAACAAGAGTTTATATGGACTAAGAAGGCGGCAGAAAACGGTTTGGCTTCCGCGCAGTATAATCTTGGTTTTAAGTACATTACAGGGAAAAATATTCTAAAAGATTACAATGCCGGTTTATATTGGCTAAATCTTGCAGCTAAAAATGGGGAAACAAAAGCGTTAAATATGATGGGAAATTTTTATGCTTTTGAAAGAGATGGCCCACGTGACTATCAACGAGCTATTGCATTTTTTCGTCAATCTGCCGCGCTTCGGAATACAAATGGTCAAGTTAATCTTGGCTATCTCTATCAAAATGGGTTTGGCGTGGATAAAAATCTTATTGTCGCTCTTGCTCTTTATAAGATTTCGAATGAGACTAAGTACATTGAATTCATGGAGAAAATCATGACTCACAAACAAATTGAAGAAGCAGACTTACTAAAAATGGATATGGATAAGCCAAATAATATTCTTGAAGCGTTAGATCGTTTTATTGCTCGTTAATTGGAATTGCAGCAGGCACCTCCCAACAGTTTCTAACATAGAGCGTGCGCCATCCTGAATATTTTATGTCGGAAGGCGCTCGACAATTGCTCCTGTATTGTTCTACTACTTCACATCCATGTGAATATGCGCTTTTCCAACCTACACAATTTTTTACTGGCCGCATTCCGAAGATATTGACATTAATTGCGGTGGCATATTGGATGGCGAAATCAGTTTGTACGAGTGCGGTGAGAGAATATTTCAAGATATTTTAAAAATTGCATCCGGCGAAGCGACTAAAAGTGAATTATTGGGTTATGGTGATAGCGAATTTACGCGTGGAAAATTGGGGCGACCGTGTAGCGCGTTTAACCGGCAGGCGCGCATTAATATCATCTGATGTACTAGCAGGTTCGTCGTGATCTATTCTGTGTTATATCATGCGCAGGCCTAAAACACGGGTTGTAACGATTAAAACTGGCGCTTAAGCGCCAAGTTCTTTATCAAATACTGATTTTTCAATTACCGCACCACGGTGGCGAATAATAATGCCTGCACAGCGAATGCCTTGACGCGCTGCGTCTTCGGCAGATTTATTTTGCAAGCGTGCCGCCAAATAGCCCGCGTTAAATGTATCGCCTGCGCCAGTCGTATCAATCACATTGGCAACCGGAGGTACCGGAATATGCACTTGTGAGTTGGCAGTAATAATCACGGCATCTTCTGCGCCGCGTTTTAAAATGAGTTCGCGCAAATTGCAGTTTGCGTAACGCGCTTTGGTGCTTTCAATGGTGTCATTGTCCCAAAGCAGAAGTTCGTCATCGAGTGTAAGTAGGGCAATATCCGTGTGTTGCATAATTTGCAGCATGGCATCTTGTGCTTCCTGTTTGTCGCGCCATAAACGTGGGCGATAGTTGCTATCAAAAGCGATAGTTACACCAGCCGTGCGCAGCTTTTCTAATACGATAAATAAGTTTTGGCGTGATTGCTCGCCAATAATGGCTAAGGTAATTCCACTTAAATAAATGCAATCGCACTGCTTAAGTTTTTGAAAAAGTACGTTGCTATGTTCTGGAGTAGAAAATAATTCGCGCGCGGGTGCCTCTTTGCGCCAGTAGGAAAATTCACGCTCGCCATCGGGCGTATTGCTAATGATATATAAACCGGGTGAGCGCCCAGCGATACACTCAATCATGTCGGTGCCAATATGCTCATTCTTCATGCGTTGCATGATTTTCTGTGAATAAGGGTCTTCACCGAGTTTGGTGACGTAATCGGTTTGCAAGCCAAGGCGTGACATATAAACCGAAGTGTTGTAGGTGTCGCCCGCAAACCCCAGTGCCATAATGTCGCGCCCCTTTCCCGCAGAGCTATTGAGGGCTTCAGGCGTGTCTATCGGGAAAGGAGCAAGCTCCACCATGACTTCGCCAATCGCTGCTATGTGTGCCATATTGAATTCCGGTTGAGATATCAGATTGTTAAATTGCGTGAATTATTTATTAGAATGTGATCAAAATATATCACTGAAAAAATTTAATTCACAGAAGTATTTTGTTTTTTTAAATTTAAATTAATTAAAAATGATTGGTAACTATTCAGTGAATTTTCCTTGGCTCGTCATACCCGAGAAGGCGGGTATCCAGTATTCCAGAGGAACAATCTTAAAAAGTGGTGGATCCCCGCCTGCGCGGGGATGACGTGGAGTAGTATTGAATAGTTACAATTATTGTTAATCCATTTTGGAAATTATGATGAATCGATTGAGTCAGGCTCACATTAAATCTTTACCTGCAGATGTTGCTCTGCCAACTTATGATCGAGCCAAGTTGCGTGCAGGTATAGTACATTTGGGTATAGGTGCATTTCACCGTGCGCACCAAGCTTTTTATACGGAGGCGGTACTAAATAAGCTGGGTGGCGATTGGGGAATTATTGGTTGCAGTTTGCGTTCGGCGAGTGTACGTGATCAATTGGCACCACAAGATGGGTTGTATACTTTGGTTGAGCGCTCTGGCGATGGCGAAAAATTACAATTAATGGGTGCGGTTTTGCAAAATGTGGTAGGGCCAGAAAATCCTGCGGAGTTGGTTGCGGTAATGGCGCAGGCCAGCATTAAAATAATTTCAATGACAGTGACTGAAAAAGGCTACTGCCATGACCCTGCTACCGGAAATTTAAATTTACATCACCCTGATATTCAACACGATGTAAAAAATTTAGATCAACCAAAGTCTGCCATTGGTTTTTTAGTGGCAGCACTTAACGCACGCTTTAACGCCGGCGTAAAAAGTTTTACGGTATTAAGTTGCGATAACTTACCGAATAATGGCGAGGTAGTTGAAAAAGTCGTCGTGCAATTTGCAGACGCTATTTCAAAAGAATTGGCTGCTTGGATCAGTGCGAATACCTGTTTCCCTTCAACTATGATCGACCGTATTGTGCCTGCCACTACAGATCAAGATCGCCAGGATGTTGAAGCGTGTATCGGTCTGCGTGATGAAGGCGTAGTGGTGACAGAGCCTTTCTCGCAGTGGGTAATTGAAGATAAATTTTCCGATGGACGCCCACAGTGGGAAAAAGTAGGCGCGCTTTTGGTTGATGATGTGCGTGTATTTGAAAAAATAAAATTACGGCTATTAAATGGCGCGCATTCAATCATGGCTTATAGCGGTTACTTGTCTGGCTTTGATTATATTAGTGAAGTCATGAATGAACCTGCATGTGTGAATATGCTTAAGCTTTATATGGCGCGTGAAGCGGGTGAAACCTTAAGTGCCCCTGCAGGTTTTGATATTGAAGCCTACAAGCAACAATTGCGCGACCGCTTTGCTAATAAAGCGCTCAAACACCGCACTTGGCAAATTGCTATGGATGGTTCGCAAAAGCTACCGCAGCGTTTGTTGGACAGCTTGCGCGTGCAATTAAAAGGTAATGGCAATATAAGCATTATTTGCTTGGGTATTGCGGCCTGGATTCGCTATGTCTCCGGCGTAGATGAAAAAGGCAATATCATTGAAGTATCTGATCCATTAGCGATTGAATTGCGTGCGCTCTGCGATGCCAACAAGGGTAATTCGGAAGCCACAGTACGTGCTATAGCGGGAATTCAAAAAGTATTTGGTTATGATTTAATAAATGAAGAAAAATTTATCGCAACGACTATAGGGTGGTTGGAAAAATTTTATGCGCAGGGCGTGTTAAAAACGATTCAGCAAGAATTTAAATCATCTTAATTTTTTAATCATCCAGCAAGGCATTTTCCCGTTACTCCTTACCCGCGAAAAACTAGCCGTGCTCCTCCACAATCCCCGCTAACATCTTCAATCCTTTTTTCATATTCTCCGCATTGGCATGACTAAAATTAAGCCGCATAGTCCCAAGCTTGGGTGTGCTGCTCGCGGGGTAAAACGCTTCGCCCGGCATAAACGCCACACCGCGTTCCAACGCAATTTTTAACAGCGGGCGAGTGTCTATGGCGTTGCGTAATTGCAGCCAAAAAAATAATCCACCGGCGGGTGTTTCCCAATCGGCTAAATGGCCGAAAGTATTTTTAAGTGCATCGTTCATTGCATCGCGTTTGTGTTTATAGGTGCTGCGCAAATGTGCTAAATCATTATTACGATTGTTACTGACTAACCAATTGGCAACACGAATTTGGCCGGGGCGATTGGTGTGTAAATCACCCGCCTGTTTTAATCGCAGCAAATGCGGAAATAAATCGTTTGATGCCGCTAAAAATCCCACGCGCCAACCCGGCCACAAGGTTTTAGAAAAACTGCCGAGGTAAATCCACGGGGCGCGTTTTAACAGGCTGCAAATCGGCGTGCGATCAACGGCGTCGTACATCAATTCGCGGTAGGGTTCGTCTTCAATCAATGGCAATCCGTAATGATCCAGCACTTCGGCAACAGCTTGGCGATTGGCGGCGCTGTAGCAGTGGCCAGAGGGATTTTGAAAGGTGGGAATTACATAAATCGCGCGCGGTTTATGGGTTTCTATCATCTCCGCGAGGTGTGCTGTGTCTATACCTTCATCGGTGAGTGGAAGGCCTATGCAATGTGCGCCGAATAACTGGAATGCTTGCAGTGCCGCTAAATAAGTGGGCGCTTCGCAGAGCATGGGGGTGCCTGGGTCTACAAATAATTTTGCGGCTAGGTCTATGCCCTGTTGGGAGCCTGAGAGCACTAAGGTTTGCTCTGCGGATACTGTCAAACCAGATTCCGCTAGCCAACCTGCTAAACGTGAGCGCAGCAGTGGCTCGCCTTCACTTTGCCCGTATTGCTGAAACACAGGGCTCTGCCAATCGTGCGATGTGTCTGAGTCATGTAGAATCGGCATGGCGTCTGCACTGGGCAGGCCGCCGGCGAATGAAATCATACCTGGCGCTTGCGCGGCGGCAAGGATTTCGCGAACTAAGGATGACCTTAAGCGCGTAATGCGCTCAGATAATTGTGGTGCGGGGTGCATAGCAGTCTCGTGGTATTTAAGTAGGTCAGTAGAGTTGACCTATAATTCACTCTCTGAAGATAAAAGTCAATATGGTTGACCAATTAAGTCAAAATTTAACCGAATCCCGTGAAGCAGAGCTTAATCAAGCATTGGAGCTATTCCATTTCGCCTTTCGTGCCTTTACGGCCAAGCCAGATCAATTGCTCGAGGCGCGCGGTTTGCAGCGCGTTCACCATCGCGTCCTTTATTTTGTAGGCCGCAATCCTGATATTCGAGTGAGTGGGTTGCTGGGGATTTTGGGTGTCACCAAGCAAGCGCTACATGCGCCCTTGCGCCAATTAATTGCGATGAATTTAATTCAAGACTCACCCGATGCCACCGACAAGCGCGGTAAATGTTTGGCGCTCACCGCCGAAGGCACAAAATTAGAAGCGGCGCTGAGCGGCGCGCAACGCAAACTCTTAGCGAGCGTTTTTGACCAAGCAGGTGCAGAGGGTGAATCTGCATGGCGTGCGGTGATGGATCAATTAGCGGAGCTGTTGCCAAAATAAAATATCGCCCGATGACGTTTAACGTATTCACTGATCGTGACAAAAGTAATTTATGTAGCCTATTCGCCTACCCATTTTTATTTCGTTTTTTGCATTCAGTTTAAATTCATTCCCGCTTGTTAAAGTTCGCTTCAATACATTTTTGTTGCAAAGATGTATCACTGAATTTTTTATGTCCTAAACAATTAAGGAATTTATTATGAAAAAGCAATTTTTATTGGCTTGTGTTTTGAGTGCATTAACATTGCCAGCAGTGGCAGATAATTTTTATGTATTTGGTGATCTTGGCCAAGGAAAAATGGAAGTGGATCTTGGCGATGATTATTCCTTGAGTAAGACCAGTACAACCTATTCAATTGGCGCTGGTTATGATGTTAATGAGTTTTTTGCGGTTGAAGTAGCTTATCGAGATCTGGGTAATGTTAAATTTAGCGGTGAAGATTTTGATGATGTAGGTGATTACACCTACACCGATAAGCATAGCGCTACAGCCCTGCAAGCATCTGTGGTGGGTAAGTTGCCTATTAGTGATGAGTTTTCTCTTTTTGGTCGTGTAGGTGTGGCCAATCTTGATGTGGATAGTAAATATACTGCGTCTTTTGCAAATGGTGATGCCCCTTACTCTGATACTAGCTCTGAATCAAAAACGCGCGCGGTATTTGGTTTGGGTGCTAGCTACAATATTACTGAGCAAGTAGCCTTGCGCGCCGAGTACAATCAGTTTGCAAAATGGGATGATGTTAAGCTGTCTGGTTTTACAGTAGGTGCGGTTTATAAATTCTGATTTAAATGCGCTGCGTAATCTTAAAAACTCTCGAGCGAAAGCTCGGGAGTTTTTTAACAATAGAGTCAATGCCAAGGATATTACCTGCTGATGCTACATTCAGGGTGTAAGGTAAAAAATTACTGTGCACGTTGAGCGGTTGCTTATCTAACATCTATGCAATCTAGAGTTTATGGGCGAAGTATTCGAGCTCGCTGTTTTTTAAGTCTCCTTCTATCTCTACGGCAAAGGTAATGGCGTTGCGAAAATCGGGATGTGTTTTTCTCTTGGAATATCTAATTCAATGCTAGAAATTATTGGCTATATGTAGTTACGTTGTTTTTAGGTTGCTGATCTAGCTTGTTGAAAAGAATAAAGAAAAAATATTTTACCTGCGTACTAGCGTATTATTTTCACCATGTGCACATTTTTGCTTATTGCTAAGTCGTCTATAACTCCCTTCTAGAGCTGCTCTACATAAGCAAACAGTCTAGGCAAGCCCCTCTTTACTCGCAGGGGCTAGTCTATGCTTTATATGCAGTAGGCAAACGCAATGCTTGCTTGTGTTTTGTAGCGCCATACAACAAGGCTTGGTTCAGTGGCAATTGATGGCTGTGAAAAAAGATAGTTAACGGCATGTTAATATTTGTTTTAACTGAAGGAGTAAGTGAAATGCAAAGATCAGTGAGTCAAATAGGTGTTGGGATTAATCTTGTTCGTAGCAATGATTTGCGTGCGAAATTGATGGCTGAAATAGCTGAGTATGAGCGCCAGCAAGCTTCGCTAAAGCTCAATGGAACCCATGTGAACTTCACCATGATTCAAACCTATAAAGAATTAATTGCCGCGCGCAGAAGCGCACTTAAACAACTGCCGGCAATCTATTGAAGATTACTTTACGTATTCATGATGAATATGACCTACAGTGATATGAAATTTTTTATTGCTGTATTGATGCTCATGCCATTGCCTGTTTGGATACTAATTCACAAATTGTGAGAAAGTGCCCCGGGTCTAGACTGGCTCCGCCTACAAGCAGGCCGTCTATATCTTTTTGTTTTAATAATTCTGTTGCGTTGGTTTTATTCACGCTGCCGCCGTACACAATGCGCACGCGATTTGCAATTTCTTCGTTGTATAAGCGAATCAATTCTTGGCGAATGAATTGATGAACCTCTTGTACCATTTCTGGTGTGGCCGCCAAGCCTGTGCCTATGGCCCATACGGGTTCATAGGCAATACAAATATCTCTATCCGTCAAATCAACTGTGTTTAAGCCTTCGCTTAGTTGAGTTAACAAAATTGCGCTGGTGGTATCGGCAGCGCGCTCATCTTGCGTCTCACCTATACACAATACTGGCAACAAACGGTGATTAAGTGCGGTCTGTACTTTCACTTGGCAGCCAATGTTAGTTTCCGCAAACATCGCCCGTCTTTCTGAGTGGCCGATAATGCACAGCTCAACCCCAGCCTCTTTCAACATTTGCGCAGAGGTCTCGCCGGTATAAGCACCGGATTCATAGCGGCTTACATTTTGACTGCCAATTTTTAATTCGGAATATTGCAAAAACGTTAGCATGTCGCGCATATAAATGTAGGGCGGGCAAATGGCAATATCGGTTGCAAAGTGTTTGCCGATAAATGGCGCGACTGAGGTACAAATCAGATCCACGCCACCATTCAGTTTCCAGTTTGCGATCACAATTGGTTTGCGTGTTTTCATCATCCCGCCTCTAGCATTTTGGTAATGCTGCTAATAGCAGCGAATAAATATTCTTAGCCCTCGGCCCATTGTTGTTGAACGGGCGCTAATCAAATTTTAGACAAAGAAATGCCGCCCGTTGCATATTAAGCAATAAATGGGCTCCCAAACCCACAGATCAATGTACTAAGTGACGTTTTCTGGCCAGCGGTTTATGGCATGGAGTACAATTGGCCATCTATGCGGCCAAATAAATACCTAAAAAGCTCAATATATTTAAAAATATAGTTTACTATCAACAGACTAGTAACTTATTGCAGCGGTCAATAAAGCGGCCAAACTGTTTCGTTTATCGGGTTTAGCTATGGCTACATCAATTATGGATATTGCACCCTTTATCCCTAGCGATGCATCACTGCTGCAATCTTTCATGCCTGATAAAGCCATATCCTTGATTAGTCGATCAGCCAAGCTAACCGGCCAGCTCGCGCCATTAACACTGCTTCGCCTTGAACAGCATATGGCTGCTATCAATTCCTACTATTCCAACCTCATTGAAGGTAATCCCACTCGTCCACATGAAATCCGTGCTGCCCAGCGCGGCAACTATAGCGGTGATCCTGCTACGCGTGATTTACAGCTAGAGTCATTGGCGCATATGCAGGTGCAAGAGTGGTTAATTGCGCAAAAACCAGATGTGGATACCCTGTTTACCCCCGAGTTTATTTGCCGTTTGCACCGTGAGTTTTATCAACGTGTACCTGAAAGCCTATGGATTATTAAAGATGAGCATGGCAACGCGGTAGATAAAATAATCCCAGGCGAGTGGCGCGCGCGCCCTGTAATTATTGGTCAGCATATCCCCCCAGAAGCAGAAGGCCTTGAAGCGCTGATGGCGAAGTTTTGCGAAACCTACAACCCTAAAAAATTCAGCGGTGATCGCAAAATTATTGCGCTTATGGCGTCACATCACCGCTTTGCGTGGATTCACCCGTTTATTGATGGTAATGGCAGAGTAGGGCGCTTACTAACAGATGCCGCACTAAAGGCGGTAGGGTTGGAAAGCTATGGTGCATGGTGCCTAAGCCGAGGCTTAGCGCGCTCATCCACCCAATACAAACGTTTGTTAGCCAATGCCGATGCTCCGCGCCAAGGAAGCTATGATGGCCGTGGCCAGCTCACCGAAAAAGGCTTGGTGAGTTTTTGCGATTACATGTTGGATACCGCAATCGACCAAGTGACTTATATTAGTGAATTGCTTGATCTTGCCAAAATGCGTCAGCGCATAGAAAGTTATGTAGTGGCGCGCAATGATGCTCGCGTTGCGGGTATCGGCGCGCCATTAAAATCGACAGCAAGTTTAATTTTATATACGGCCTTTCAGCAGGGCGAAATTGATCGCGCCCAAGCGCTGGAATTATGTGCAATGCCTGAACGTAGCGCGCGCCGCGTATTAGGCCAATTAAAAAGTGAAGGCTTGTTAAGTGAAACGAGTAGTAAATCTCCCTTGCGGTGGGAGATCCCAGAGCACGCTGAGCCGTGGTACTTCCCAAACCTTACACCATAAAATTTAAAAAGCGATACGAGGATGTGTGGGGCGTTGCGAAGGCTGCGCAACGACAAGCATGGTAAAAATTCTGCTGCGTATTTTCGATAGATTTAGATAAACACTTTATCGATAACTTGGTTGTGCAACTCAACAAAGCAGATTCTATTTCAAAAAACTAACCTGCTTTTATTCTTCTCTCAGTGCATTCATGGGCTTTTCTCTCGCTACAAAAAATGCCTGCCCGCCAACGGTTAGCCATGCGATTAAAATGGCGAGGGCAGCTGCGAGCAAGCAATAAACTGGCCCCCACACCCAAAGGTCAATGCGTTGATTAAAGTTTTCTAGCCAACGGTTTATTAGGTACAGCGCGATTGGCCACGCGGCAATATTGGCGATGGCAACAGGTAGGGTAAATTGCTTTATCAATAAGTACATAATGCCGCCCGTAGAGGCTCCATGAATTTTGCGTAAGCTAATCTCTTTAGCGCGCTTTTGTGTAGCTAGGAGCGCAAGCGCGTTTTCGGCGCAGCTGCTATTAAAACGTCAATTTAAATCGGTGAGCTGTTTGGCGAGCCCAGATGGGCTATTCACTTTCTTATCGGAAAATACCGTTGATGTAGTTTTGTTGGATATGAATTTCACGCTGGGTGATAACAGTGGCGATGATGGCTTTTATTGGTTAGCGCAACTGCAACAACAATTTCCGCAGCTGGTGGTGGTTTTGATGACGGCCTATGCGGGCGTTGAGTTGGCGGTGCGAGGTATTAAAGCGGGCGCTACGGATTTTGTGATTAAACCTTGGAGCAATGAAAAATTAATTGCCACCTTGAATGCGGCGTTTGAGTTGGCGCAATCGCGTCAAAAGCTTTCAAGTCTCAGTGCTGAAAACTCTGCTTTGCGTGAAACTATCAATACCAAACAAGATTATTTTATTGGCGAATCAACTGTTATGCGCGAGCTGATGCAAAAAGCGATGCGCTGCGCACCTACCGATGCCAATGTATTCATTCTGGGTGAAAACGGTTCTGGTAAAGAGCTCTTGGCGCGTGAAATTCATGCGCAATCTGCACGTGCAGATAAAGTGTTTATGGCCATTGATATGGGCGCTATTTCTGAATCTTTGTTTGAATCAGAATTATTCGGTCATAAGAAAGGTGCATTTACCGGCGCGCAAACAGCGCGTATGGGGCGTTTCGTGGCCGCAAATGGCGGGACTTTATTTCTCGATGAAATTGCAAACCTGCCGATGCATTTGCAAGTGAAATTATTGCGTGTGTTAGAGCAGCGGCAAGTGACGCCAGTTGGCGATGAAAAATCTGTTGCGCTGGATGTGCGAATTATCGCTGCCACTAATGCATCTCATCGTGATTTAAATAATGACACTTTATTTCGTCAGGATTTATTGTATCGCTTAAATACGGTTGAGCTGACGTTGCCGACCTTACGTGAAAGGCGCGATGATATTCCGCTCTTGGTGGATTATTATTTAAATGTTTACGCGCAAAAATATCAGCGCAAAAAGCCCACACTATCGCGCGCAACTATGAACGCATTGACGGCCTATGCATGGCCTGGGAATGTGCGCGCCTTACGTCATGCATTGGAGCGCGCGGTGGTGCTGTGCGTTGGCGATGAGTTGTGTGAGGAAGATTTTTTTCTGCCGCAGAATGCAGCTAACAAAGTACGCGCCACACCAAATACATTGCATTTAGAAACGCTTGAAAAAAATGCGGTCATGGAAGCCTTAAAAAAGCACGAAGGTAATATCTCTCAAGCCGCAAAAGACTTGGGCTTAACGCGCACGGCGTTATACAGAAGAATGGAAAAATATGAATTATAAGTCCTTTAGTCTCAATATCGTAATTCGGCTTGGTTGTATTTTGTTAACTATGGCGTTGTTGGCTTTTTTAATTCAGACGGGTGGGTTTTGGGCAAGTTGTGTGGGTCTTGTACTCTTGCTTGCTGTGCAGGTTTGGTGGCTTATTGCTTATATTGAAAAGACCCATCGCGAACTCAATGGATTTTTTGAAGCGGTATTGACGGATGATTTTACTCGCCATAGCTCGCGCAAATTTACGAGTGTGGTTGGGCAGGAGTTACACGAAAAGTTTAGACTTGTTCAAGAGCGTTTTCAGCAGTTGCGTCATAAACATGAAGAGTTGGTTCGCTATTACACCTTGCTACTTGAAAAAGTACCCGTTGCTATTTTAATTGTGGATGGCAAAAAACTGAGTTTGGCTAACTCTGCAGCGCAGAAATTATTTCAGCGGAGCCACTTGGATTATACCGATTATCTCCATCAGTTTGGCGCTCAGCTTGCGCAGGATGTACAACACATTTTGCCGGGCGAGCAGCGCACATCGCAGCTCTTATTAAATAAAACGATAACCTCTTTGAGTTTATCTGCGGCAAGTATTCAGTTGTCAGATGGGCTTAAAAAAATTGTGAGCTTAAACCCTATTCAGCGCGAGTTGGATAAACAAGAAATGACAGCATGGCAAAATTTGGTGCAGGTGTTTACCCATGAGATTATGAATTCCATGACGCCAGTTGCTAGTTTGAGCAAAACAGCTGCTGATTTGTTGGCGAGTGCGAATGTGAAGTCTGAGAGTGAACGCGGGGAAATCATTGCCGATGCACATCAGGCGATTAATGTTGTGGCGCGTCGGGCAGATAATTTAATGGGCTTTGTACAGGCATATAGACGCATTGCTAATCCGCCTAAAGTCCAATGCGCCAAGCTTAATTTACAGCCTTTGTTGGCAGATATATGTTCGCTATTTCATGATCAGTTAGTCGCTAACAATATTCATCTGAATTATCAGGTTACACCAGAAAATTTAGTATTAAATGCCGACGCTATCCAGCTTGAGCAAGTGCTTATAAACCTCATAAAAAATGCGTTAGAAGCAATAGAGTCTGGTCAATCAGGAGAAATTCTGGTGCAGGCGTATATCGGTAGTGGCGGCAATATTTTTATTGATGTCATTGATAATGGCTGCGGTATTGCAAGTGATAAGTTGGAGCAGATTTTCGTGCCATTTTACACCTCAAAACGCGAGGGGACAGGTGTGGGCTTGTTCTTGGTTAAACAAATTATACAGGCGCATTCTGGTTCGGTTTATGCCGCTCAAGCCGAAGAGGGTGGAACATTGATGCGCTTGATTTTTTAGCATTGGTTTTAAACGTAAATCTACCACTTATAAAAAAGGCTCCGGCAACTTGGTTGACGGAGCCTTTTTTAATTTGTAGGCATTTACAATTTAAAGCTATTCAATTCTTTTTGCAATTCAGCACTTTCTTGGCTGAGTTGATTGCCGCTATTGTTAACAATTTGCGCGTTTTCTGAGACTTTCTCCGAAAGGGCGTGAATGGCAGTAACGTTTTTACTCACTTCATTTGCCACGGAACTTTGTTGATGCGATGCGGTTGCAATTTGATGGTTCATGTCATTAATGACGCTGATATTGGAGCGAATTTTATCGAGTGCGCCACCCACTTTAGAGGCGGTATCAATCGTATCGCGTGCGGCGGCAGTGCTGGTGTTCATCGCTTGATGGGCTTCATCGGCTGCGCGTTGCAACTGCACAATAATGGATTCAATCTCTTCCGTTGATGAGCGCGTTTTTTGTGCGAGTGAACGAACTTCATCCGCTACTACCGCGAAGCCGCGGCCTTGCTCGCCTGCGCGCGCGGCTTCAATGGCGGCATTCAAGGCGAGTAAGTTGGTTTGTTCCGCAATGGTACGAATAACTTCCATTACTGAGCCGATATTGACGGAGTTGTTTTTCAAAACCTGAATTTTTTGCGCAGTGGACTCGATTTGTATCGTTAGGCGATTTACGTTTTCGAGCGAGGTATTAACAATATCATTGCCTTGTTCTGCCAAAATGCTGGTGGCATTGGTGCGCTCTGCGGTATCGCCAGCGTGACGGGCAATTTCATTGGCTGATGCAGACATCTCTTCTACCGCCGTTGCAACCAATTCAATTTCGCGCAATTGTTGCGAGGTGGAGGTTACGGTGCTTTCGGTAGCGTGTGACATGGTTGAAACGTTCTGGCGAACTTTTTCGTTTACGTTTACAACATTGCGAATAATGTGGGCGATGTGCTCGAGTACGCGGTTGAAGTTATGCGCCAGTGCCGCCACTTCATCGCGGCTTTCAGTTGAGAGCCTTCTGGTGAGGTCACCACCGCCGTCTGCGATGCTGGAGAGTGAGCGAGTTACTTCGGCAACAGGTTGTAGGACAAGCTTTTGCATTAGTAGATATACGGCAATTAAGCTGGCCAGCAATAAGCAGATCACGACAATAATGTTGTTAACTGATTGGTTGCGCAGCGTTGTCTGCATGGCGCGTTTTGAAAAGGTAATATCGTAGCTGCCAATTTTGGCATTGTTGTAGGTGATCTCAATGCCCTTGACGACAACTTGGTCATTGCTGTCTTTGTCATCTTTCTTGTTTTCGTTTTCATTGGCAAGTTTTTGATTGCGATGATCAACCACAGCAACGGCGGTAATCATATCGGTATTAACCAAAGATTGGGCAATGGCTTTAATCTGCTCAACATCGTAAGCAAAGACCGCCTCTTTAATGGATGAATTGGTCAGCTCAATCATAGCTGTTTTGTCTGCATCAAAATCACTTTGCAGGCCGAGTGAGGCAACCTTGTAATTTATTATTGCTACGATTAGTGAAATAGCGATCATGGCAATGAAAAGTGTTGCCATAAATTTAGTGAGTAAGGATTTTTGTACCATCGTGTCCCCCGACATGCTTTAACGTTGTCCCGAGTGAGTCTTCGTTTGTCTTGATTGTCATAGGTTAGCGGTTTGCGTTATCCACACTTTAGTGGCTACTTGTGTTTTAAATTATTGTGCAAAATTGAACCGCGTTCAGGTTGCGTTTCCTGAGTATAGATGTCTATTTCTTATTGTGCGGTAAATCGGATAAAGAATCCTATTGAACACCTGAGGGGGCATCTGGCGTAGGGGGATTATTCGGCGGGTTAGGCTCCTGCACCTTGTATGGGCAGGAGCGCTTGTGCTGCTATAGCTTTAATCCTCGTCATTCCCCCCCGCCATACCCAAATCTTTGAGTTTGCGAGTGAGGGTATTGCGACCCCAGCCTAGCAAATTGGCGGCATCGCGCTTGCGGCCAGCAGTGTATTTGAGTGCTGTTTCAATTAATGCACGCTCAAAGGTGGGTACAGCTTCGCTCAATAATTGATGCTGACCTTTTGCGAGTGCTTGGTCGGCCCAATGGCGCAAAGCGCGTTCCCAGTCGTCGGCAGGCGCACTGCCTTCTTTGTGTTCCAGCAATTCTGGCGGCAAATCTTCTATGTGAACTTCGCGGCCCGACGCCATCACCGTAATCCAGCGGCAGGTGTTTTCCAGCTGACGTACGGTGCCTGGCCATTGCAAGCCGCAGAAATAATCCTCTGTTTCAGGTAGCAATACTTTGGTGTCTACATTCAGCTCGTTTGCAGCTTTGTGTAGGAAGAAGCGCGCTAACTTGGGGATATCTTCGCGACGATTGGCGAGTTTGGGGATATGGATACGTATAACGTTGAGGCGATGGAACAAGTCTTCGCGGAAGCGGTTATCCGCTACCAAGGTTTCCAAATTTTGATGGGTGGCGGCGATGATGCGTACGTCCACCTTCACCGGTGTGTGGCCGCCAACGCGGTAGAACTCGCCATCTGCCAACACGCGTAATAAACGGGTTTGGGTTTCGGCGGGCATGTCACCAATTTCATCAAGGAATAATGAGCCGCCGTTAGCTTGTTCAAAACGGCCTTGGCGTTGAGCGGCTGCGCCGGTAAACGCGCCTTTCTTAGCCGCCCTTGTCCTTGAGCGTGGCGGGAGCCCAGGGG
>SYDJ01000161.1 GCA_005801205.1 Gammaproteobacteria bacterium | reverse complement strand
GGTGGCTCAGAATGCAAATTTGATGTAGGCACTTATGGTTCGTTGCAAACGGGTGTAAATAAAAACTTCTCTGGTAATTGTGCAGCCTTGTTAACTGCAAGCGGGAATTACTACGCGAAAGTTGAAGCTACTGATGCAAGTGGAAATCAAGCTAATGTTGTAAATTCCCCCTTTCAATATACAAGCGTGTTTTCCGTTTCATCTTTTTCACCAGCTACTCTGAAGAAAGGCCTGCAGACAACAATCACAATTACAGGTGTTTCCGTTCCAAGCAGTGCAATTCTCACGGTTGAAAATGCGAATTGTGGATTTCCTTATGGCCATACATCGACAAGCTTTAAGCAAGACTGCAATGCTCAGTTAACTGGAATAAAAATGCTGACTGTCAAAGATAGGTCGGGCGGGAATATCGTGTATACCAATTCATTTTCTGTTACAAATTAATCAAAAGATGTTGATATGAAATTTTTAAAAATCTTTGGAAAGTCGGTATTGTCATTTATCTTGATTGTGATTGGTGTCGGCTTACTTCTTCAGGAGCCTTTCTATGCTGGTCCGATT
The DNA here is from genome assembly GCA_005801205.1 of Gammaproteobacteria bacterium. Lineage (GTDB taxonomy): Bacteria > Pseudomonadota > Gammaproteobacteria > Pseudomonadales > Cellvibrionaceae > Cellvibrio. The sequence goes on along the minus strand of SYDJ01000161.1, from coordinate 7,705 downwards.
GCATTTATTGGAGATACCCAAGACTATAATCTATTTCCATTCGTGGTGAACTTGCTTCTGATGCACTTATTGTCCGTGGTGTTACTTTATATGGGGTTTAAATGTCTTTGGAGCAAAAAACTAGCGTTAGTTATACTAGTTATTACTCCTGCTATTTTGGCTGACACAATAACTTATTTTTCAATTGATAAAATAAATTTTGAAGTTAAAGAAGTTGTTCCTTTATATTTCGGTAGGAGTGGTTATGTGAAAGCATCCTTAGAAAAAGGTACTTTTGTGTTATCTGAATTTAAGGCTGGAAGATTGAATCAAGATGAAAAAAGACTGCTGTGTGAAGTGGATAGTTATTATGAAAAAAAACAACTCCATGGAAGGTACGCCGAGGGGTATGAAAAAATAGATGCGCCGGTATATTTGCCCGATCCTTCTCGCGTGGCGGGTACACCATTCCCTGTTGTGCCATATTCGAGGCTCGTTGAAATAGTTAAATCCTCTGCTCATTTATGCAAATAAGTGAACATCTATAACTTTATGTTTGCTTCTCATTGGAGACTAAGTCAATCCATCACAACCTACTGCCAAGCCAACCGCCACCCTTTGTGGCGGTCTAACGCACACGGTTTTGGTGAGCAGTACAGCGGTGAACAAATAGCCCAGTGGAAGCTGGGCTTTGTTGCGGCTTTAGAAAAATTTCATTCGCTCGAACTGTTTGTAGAATATTTCTCTGTCGATTGGGGCGATTCTGCGTGTGTATTTCTGAGCAAGGGGGAAGTTAATGCTGAACAAAGTCGTATTATTTTTTCAGCGTTGCATGCGGGCACAAATGATCCTTTAGGGGAGCCACCCTTTAAGAAGGTAATCCGCTCAGAAATTAAGCCCTGCACATTAGTAGAGTTAATAAGCTCAAACGTTGGGATAGATGCCCTAATCAATCGGCTGGAAAAAAAATACATAGCCCCCTATGAGAATGAGCAAGAAGTCATTGCTCGTTTATTTGCAGACTCTTCGCCACAGTTCTCGCAGGTATGGAGTGATGAACAGCTTAACCCAGTTGCTTTGCTGCATTGCAAAACCAATACCGATGAATTTATTGTGCTGCCCAAAGCATGGGGCAGAGTAAAAGACCCCATAGGGCTTTTAGGTTTATTGCGGATTGATAGAAATAATGTATTTACGTTGTTTGATGAAAATAGAAAATTTCGTTTTGCAAGGCTGAGCAATATTGTTGTAGGTGCTGAAACGGGTAATGAATTTTTAACCGCAAAATGGTTGAGTGATACGCAATACATTCACCTTGAAGCCAAACAGGGTAGTTGTGTATATGAAGCCGCCACAGAGTTGCAATTAGCTCAGCGAGGCACAGCTCTCTGTGATCTTATTACGTCTAAGTTGGAGCAGATAAATCCACAAGGCACCAAAGTGCTGGTTGGTTCATGGGGTATTAATTCTTATTTTCTTACCTATGCGGATACGCAGCTGCCCTACCGTATGGATGTGCTGCGCTGGAATGAACAAACCTACCAACCAAAAAATCTTGCGCAAATATCGCCCTTGCGTTGGTCTGCCATTTATTCGGAATCCAATAGCCTGCGTGCAGTGCAAGACCCTATTACGTTGCTGTGGGGTTTTATAAATGAAATTGGCGAGTTAGTGATTGATACAACCTTCGTAGCGGTAGGTTTATTTTATCGTGGCCTTGCTAAGGCAAGTGTAGCGGCACGCCAGTGGGGTGTTATCAATACTCAAGGTGAATTTGTCATTCAACCAATATGGAAAATGGTGGGCTGGAATTCTGCCGAGTGTATTGCGGTTCAGCATGAAGATTCAAGCTGGAGTGCATTTCGTTTAATCGCACACGATAAACATGAATATGAAATCGCAGGGCCATTTGCAACGGAGCAGCAATGGTTAATGGTGTATGAAGACTACATTATTCATCGGCGTGGCGGTTGGATTGCTGTAAATAAAACCGATCAAGAAAAAATACTAGACGCTATTACTCACCACTATAGCCAGCGTAAACGCTATATCGTTGAGCATGCAAAAAATGCTGAATCGCTTGCTGAACTAGAGAATGTATTTGAAAGCAATGCACGGGAATTAGCGTTATCCGACGCAGGTGTATTGCGCATGAGCGTTAAAATATTGCGCGATCAACCTAGCGGCATCTTTGATATAAAAGCTGGCGATGAGGGCGTAATTTCTACAAGTTACCCCGTCGGCTTAAGCTGCTTTGATTTGCGTGTGCAAGCCCCTGTAACTGAATTGAGTCAATACCCAGATAAAGTAATAGGCGTTGCATGGAGTGATTTGCAATGCATACCATCGTCTTACAAAAACACTGAAATATTTAAAACAACGCCAATACCAGAAGAAAATTCTGTGGCAGAAAATAGTATTTCGATTATTCCACCTAAAAAAAGCAATTGGCATATTCGCTTGGGGGGAATTCTGGTTGCACTGCTTGGGTTGTATATCGCCTTTGTTATAGCGCCAAACGAAACATCCCCAGAGCCGGTTATCATTTTTTCTCTTGTACTGATTATTCGGGGCGCATGGGTAGCGTGGCGGCCAGATTCATGGAGGAAAAATAAGCCATTGAATTAAAAATTATAATGCTGTTTATGAGCAGCCCTCTATTATGTTGCTGAGTAATATATACTGCCGAGAGCGGCAATTTCGCCCGATTTCTCAAAAAAGGAGAAGACACTTTGAGAGCATTACTTTCCTTGATGATGGTTATCATCACAATGACATTAACGAATGTAGCAGTAGCAGGCACCATCTTGAATGGGATTCAATTACATTTGCCTGAGCAACCATTTGATACAAAAATGGGCAGCCTAAATGCAGGCCCCTTGATGATTACTCAATGGAATGACGGAACAGTTCAAGTTCTTGCTGTAATGAACAAGGCTGGAGTGGTCAGTTCCATTGATGAAGTCTTGGACTTTAATCCATTTTCTCTCATTTCCATTAATGGCAACTATTGGCAATTTACTATTGGCGAAATGGAGGCCTACTCAAATAATGGCAATTTTATTGATGGGGTCTATAACATAGATATAAATATGGAGTTTTTCGCCAAGCCACTTATAGATGAAGAGCCCGTTACAGATGTACCAGAACCATCTTCATTAATGCTCCTTATGCTTGCATTGGCTCTACTTGTTTTTGCAAGGCAGTACAAAGTTGCACAGATTTCTCGCTGAGGCTCGTCTGACTTAAACCGTCAACTTTTATTGTTACCAAGGACAAATTAGCTAAAAGCTTTCTGTGCGCTAATCCCCGACTTAAGCCTAGTAAAAAGCTTTTAACTCTTGAGGGTGTCTAAACGACAAATACCTAAATGGCTTCCGTCTGCTCTCAAAAAGTTAGAGCATTGTGAAATTCAGTTAATCGCAATGCTCTCTTTGGTTATTTCTCTGCTGATTTAATGTGATCCGACCACCACTGCATCATGCCTCTACGTTGATCCAAATAGAGCGCGCGATTGTAAGTTCCGCGAATAGTATTTTCATCAGCGTGTGCAAGTGCCGCTTCAATCCAATCGGGATTAAATTCATTTTCATTTAAAATCGTTGATGCTAAAGATCGTAAACCATGCGCAACGAGTCTGCCCTCAAATCCCATTCGTCTGATTGCCATATTGGCGGTTTGCGGGCTCATGTGTTCCAGAGGTTTTTTAACATTTGGAAAAATATGTTGTCTGTGGCCTGAATATTTATGCATATACTCCAAAAGCGAAATTAGTTGATTGGATAGCGGTACAACATGCTTGCGCCGCATTTTCATTCGCTCGGCTGATATTTCCCACGTCTTCTCCTCCCAGTTGACTTCGCTCCACAGGGCACCTGCGGCTTCGGACGGGCGCGACATAGTATGTAATTGGAATTCAATTAAACAGCGAGTCGGTGTATAGAGATTTGCTAATCTCAATGCCTGCAAAAAGTCTGGTAATTCGGAAGGTTCTATAGTCGGCTGAGATTTTTTTTGAGGCAGTGGAAATGCCGCTTTAATTCCAGCAATTGGGTTATGAGTAATTAGCCCAATATTAGTGGCGTAAATCATAATTTCATTTAATCGCTGACAAATCCTTTTTACTGTTTCAAGCGATCCCTTTACTCGAAGCGGACTCAGAATTTTTATTGTCTCGGGTGCATTTATGTCTGTTATGGGTCTATCACCTAGTTTTGGGAATACATGGCATTCTAGTGAGCGCCAAATATCCTCAGCGTAATCATCCGTTACGCGGGTTCGTTTGATGTCGATCCAGCCCTCAGCAACTGATCTCAGTGTGGTTGCTAGCCTCGTCAATTCAGCCGCTTTTTGTTCACGTTTACTCGATGATGGGTCAACACCTGATGTAACCTGCTTGCGTAGCTCTCTGGTTTTTTCTCGTGCATCTGCAAGCCCAAGGTCAGGAAAGGCGCCCAGAGAAATTGATAATCGCTTTTTTGTCACTGGGTGACTGTATTTAAATTGGAAGTTCTTTGTGCCTGAGGGGCGAACTATTAAATAGAGTCCATCGCCGTCTGACAGTACATAGTCTGTTATTTTTGGTTTTGCATTTTTGATTTGGGTGACGTTGAGTGGTGCGATTACTTTGGCCATTTCATGCTTACCTGTATTCATATAACACATTGATAACAAGGGTTATTTGTGGAGTCAAACGACGGTCTTATTCGGACTTATTCGGTTGAATATGAACTCGGCAGGCTGGGTGGGGCACGGGATTTATTGGGTAAGGTTGTACGTAATATTTGAATGATTTTTTTAGCAAAATGGGGTAGCGAAACGCTGAAACCCTTGCTGGGCTTAGCTTTTAGGCATTTTTTGTCCCTCGTCCAAGTTGATACATGTCCCGCGTGAACATCAGAGTGAACATCAACGCGCGGTTGTACCCGTTTCAATACGGACTCATTTGGGCATAAAAAAAGCCCTAAGGCGTTGAAACCTAAGGGCTTGTGCGTGTTCTTCGGACTCAATTGAATTGATCCGAAATGGTTTTTGGTGGAGCCGGGGGGAGTTGAACCCCCGTCCGCCAGCACTCTATCCGCAGCTCTACATGTTTAGAACCGCCTATTGATTTAGCTTCTTACAGCCCAGCGGGCGGGACGTAAAAAGCGATCCTGATAAGGTTTAGCTGATCCACCCCAGGCAGGCTTCACGGCGATCCAGTTCTATATGACGGGCTTTAACGCGGTACTGGCACCTTGTTAGAGACCGCTAGTGGCGTACCACTAGAAGTGCTTTCAAAAGCTGCTTACGCAGCTAATTGGGCACCGTAGTTGTCATCATTGGCAACTGTATAGTTTGCAGCTTTGGATTAACGTGATTGGCTACCCTCACGACATGCACCTTGGACTTTGTTACCAGCGTCGAATCCATATCGGCCCCCACGCCATTCCATGCAAAAGCTGGTCTGGCGAGTGGGGCTATTGTAGGCGCATAGCACCTGAGAGTCACGATGATTTTTAGACCAAAAAATGCTCAGCTTAAACGCTTAGATATTTTTGTACCAAGCCGTCATGCAACTCAGCGATGGGGCCGGTTGCGACCACGCTACCTTTTTCCATGATAAAAAAGTCATCGGCCACGCGGCGAGCGAAGGGGAGCTTTTGTTCGACTAGCAATACCGTGAGGCCAAGTTCGCGGTTGAGCTTGCGAATCACATCGCCAATGTCGCGAACGATATTGGGTTGAATACCTTCGGTGGGCTCATCCAAAATTAATAATTTAGGATCAAGCACCAGTGCGCGGCCAATCGCAAGTTGTTGTTGCTGGCCGCCGGATAAATCGCCACCACGACGATTTTTCATTTCCTTCAGCACAGGAAACAATTCATAAATTTGTGTGGGGATAGTTTTTAATTTGTCGCTGCGAGCGCCCAAAGAGATTTTTAAATTTTCTTCTACTGTGAGCAGTGGGAAAATTTCGCGGCCTTGGGGTACAAAACCGATACCGGCGCGCGCGCGGGCTTCGGTAGACAGTTTGTTGATGTTATTGCTATTGAATTCAATAGCGCCATCGCGTACCGGCAAAATACCGGTGATGCATTTGAGCAAGGTGGTTTTACCTACGCCGTTGCGGCCAATTAAACAGCCGCAGGTGCCTTCTTTTAAGTTGAGCGAGAGATCCCACAGAATATGGCTTTGGCCGTAGTATTGGTTGATATTTTTTATGTGCAGCACTGTGGTTACTCTCTGTTGTGGTTATTCGCCTAAATATACTTCAATCACTTTTGGATCATTTTGTACTTGATCCATAGTGCCTTCGGTTAATACTGAACCTTGGTGTAACACGGTGACTTTGCGCGCAATAGAGCGCACAAATTTCATATCGTGTTCAACCACTATTACCGAGTGTTTGCCTGCGAGTGACAATAAAAGTTCTGCGGTTTTTTCGGTTTCTTCGCCGGTCATACCTGCAACAGGTTCATCGACCAATAAAACCCGTGGGCTTTGCATGAGTAGCATGCCAATTTCTAACCATTGCTTTTGGCCGTGCGAAAGCGCGCCCGCATTTTTGTGGCGCAATTCTTTTAGGCCGATTTGTATTAACACTTCATCAATGCGGAATTTTTGATCGTTGGTGAGAGATTTAGTAAGAGTCCACCACACAGCTTTGTTGGATGCCGTTGCCAGCTCCAAATTTTCATACACGGTTAGCGCTTCAAAAATGGTGGGCTTTTGAAATTTACGGCCAATACCGCCGCGAGCAATTTGATGTTCTGATAATTCCAATAAATTAATTTGTTGGCCGAAATAAACCGTGCCTTCATCAGGTTTGGTTTTGCCGGTAATCACATCCATCATGGTGGTTTTACCCGCGCCATTGGGCCCAATGATGCAGCGCAATTCACCTTCATCTACATAGAGGTTGAGATTGTTGAGTGCGCGAAAGCCATCAAAGCTAACCGTAATGCCTTCAACATATAAAATTGTGCGCTTGCTGGTATCAACTGGCGCACCGAAGTTATCTACCTCTGAACCAAAACCATTGAGTACTTTACTGAAGTCTGGGTCTTTAACGGGCAGTGCTTGTTTTGCTTGGGCAAGAATATTCATAATTATTTTGCCTCCACAGATGTTGCTTCAGATGTGTGTTTTTCTTCATTAAGTTTTTCTTCATCTAATGATTCATGCGCTGACTCAGATTTTTTGGGGCGATTAAATAATCCCACTAAGCCCTTTGGTAAAACCAGCGTCACAATCACAAAAAGTGCACCCAGCGCGAACAACCAGGTTTCAGGTGAGAAAGACGTGAAAAGTGTTTTCCCGTAGTTGACGGAGAATGCTCCGACAATTGCGCCAAATAAAGTGCCGCGCCCGCCTGTGGCAACCCACACGACTAATTCAATTGAGTTGAGTGGTGAGAATTCACCGGGATTAATAATGCCTACTTGTGGAACGTAAAGGGCTCCAGCAATGCCCGCGAGTATGGAAGAGAAAACAAAAATCCAGAGTTTGTAGGATTCCACTTTATAACCGCAAAAACGCGTGCGACTTTCGGCGTCGCGAATTGAAACTACAATGCGGCCAAAGCGTGAAGTCACAATATAACGGCAGGCTATGTAAGCCGTTAGAAGTGCAATGCCTGAGCACAAAAACAAGGCAACGCGTGTAGTATCTGCCGCAATAGGTTGACCTAAAATATCTTTAAAATCCGTTAGGCCATTGTTACCACCAAAGCCCATTTCGTT
>SYDJ01000160.1 GCA_005801205.1 Gammaproteobacteria bacterium | reverse complement strand
GCCAGTTTTTGCAGGGTGACGGTTTTGCCCGTGCCGGTAGCGCCCGTGATTAAGCCGTGGCGATTCGCCAATGCGGGTAATAGAACAAGATCTTGGGTGCCGCTACGGGCTAAACAAATAGGATCAGTCATAGTCAAGTCTCCAGAAAGTTGAGCGAATCATAGCAGGCGGATTTGCCATCAGCATGTCTTTTAATAAAAGCAGCATGCTCTTTAAGTAAAACCGAGAGCGGTATTTGTGGCAAAATCACACTCCTTTCAATTCGTGCTTCTTTGTTAATGAAATCATTCCCGCCCACTAACACAATCGAACTCGCCTCGCTTGATTGGGACGCCGACGGCCAACCGCTCTCCAGCGTATTTGGCGATGTCTATTTTTCTAAAGCCAATGGCCTAGAAGAAACCCGCCATGTCTTTTTAAAGCACAATCAATTGCCAGAACGATGGGCTGCACTCGCAGAAACCAGCCATTTCGCTATCGCTGAAACCGGCTTTGGCTCTGGCTTAAATTTTTTAGCGGCTTGGCAATTGTGGTTACAAACCGCACCAGAATCGGCGCAGTTGCATTTTGTAACCGTGGAAAAATTCCCGCTCAACAAAAGCGATTTAACCCGCGCACTTGCACTCTGGCCAGAGCTTAAATATTTGGCCGATCAACTGATTGAAACTTATCCCGTTTTTGTGGGAACCGGTTTTCATCGCCTGAATTTTATGAATGGCCGCATCAAGCTCACCTTGATTATTGATGATGCAGCACAGGGTTTTAGCAAGCTACTCGCCAGCACCCATCCTTTATATATGCGCAACGGCGCAAAAGTAGATGCGTGGTTTTTGGATGGTTTTGCACCCTCAAAAAACCCACAAATGTGGAGCGACGATCTTTTTAGTTGCATTCGCAACTTAAGTAAACCTGAAACGACAGCCGCCACCTTTAGCGCTGCAGCCATCGTGAAAAATGGTTTAAAACATGCGTGCTTTGCGATTCAAAAAGTCGCAGGTTTTGGGCGCAAACGCGAGATGGTGAAAGCACAATTTACCGCCGAACCCGAACCACTTAACCCCGATGATTACTGCTACAGAGGCAGCTTTTCGCCCTACCCTGTGCCTTGGGCAATTGACGGTAATAAAACTCAATATAGCGAAAAACGCGCACTCATTATCGGCGGCGGTTTAGCCGGTTGCCATTCTGCGCGAGCTTTGGCTGAACGCGGCTGGCACGTAAAAATTTTGGAGCGCCACTCGGCGTTAGCGCAAGAAGGTTCAGGCAATCCGCAAGGCGTGCTTTACGCAAAATTATCGCCGCTAGACGAAGCCCAAGCAGCGTTTAACTTGGCGAGTTTGCAATACGCGTTAAACTTTTATCGCCCATTGTGGGGAAGCGCCAACAAAAATAAGATCGGCGATCAATGCGGTACTTTGCAGCTTGCGTACAAACACTCAGAAGCAGATTTGCACGAATTATTAAAAGCCAAGTTCGCTCACACAGATCAATTAGTTGAATTTGTATCCGCAGAAATGGCCAGCCAATTAGCGGGGATTTCACTCGCGCAAAGCGGGTTATTTTTTCCGCAAGCGGGCTGGATTGATCCACGTAAGCTTTGCGCTTATTTAGTCGATCACCCCAACATTCAGGTTGAATATGATTTTCAGGTTAGCCAGCTCAGCTGTATTGAAAATAACTGGCTTGTTAAATCAGATAAAGACGGCTCACAGACTGCGCCGGTGGTGATTATCGCCAGCGCCAAAGATGCCATAAGCTTTGAACAGGCTAATCATTTGCCGATTAAATCTATTCGCGGTCAGGTCACGTTTATCCCAGAAAGCTCCACTAGAGCCACACTCAAAACGGTTGTCTGCGCTGAAGGCTATATCAGCCCCGCACAAGAAGGTGTTTTCTGTACCGGTGCAACCTTTAACCTAAAAGATACCGAAACCGCAACACGAATCAGCGATCACCAAACCAATTTGGGCAACCTGCACGAACATCTGCCAGCCTTCGAGGTGGATGCTCGCGCAGAAGACCTAGAGGGACGAGTCGCCTTTCGCTGCTCTCTGCCCGACTACCTACCCTGTGTAGGCGGCTTGCCGTTGGTTGATAGGTTAGTGGAAGATTTCGCGCCACTGCGCAAAAACGCCCGCGCTGGCATTACCACCAGCGGCAGCTATTGGCGTGGGCTTTACATTAATATCGGCCACGGCGCACGCGGCCTAGCCTACACCCCACTTTGTGCTGAACTCTTAGCCGCGCAGATTAACGACGAGCACATCCCCATGCCACGCGAACTCGCAAATGCGCTCAACCCAGCCCGCTTTGTAATCCGTGATTTAACGCGCAATAAGCGCTAAACCTTTGAACAGATGCTGATTTACAGTCACCTACTCAAACCCAAAACCCCGTCTATACTCTTCAAGACCATTCTAACTTGTGCTCCCCCCAGCTATTGCCCGTTATTAAAGAGAGATGACCATGCTGACCAACACCCGCAATTACAGCCTTGATGCTTACGATGAAATAGATTTCATCCACAACTATTACGAGCGTTTAGTTCTGGAGGAGATTTTTGAACAAAGTACCCGCGTGCAAGAAGGCGATAGAGATTTTCTGGCCGATGTCGCCTGCGTAGCGCTCAATCGTATGCCGCCGCGCTATATTCGCCACGATGTGGATATGACCTTTTTTATGTCGCCGCAAGATATTCAAGAAATCCGCAACAAGGTTGTTCATGCAGTTACAGATGCCATTAATTACGTAGAAAGCCGCGAACGTGGCGAGGATGTTAAATTGCCTTCGGTAGATGTGTCGCTGATTGCCAATCGCGCAAGCAAACCCAACAAAGCCGCAAAAGAAGATGATGAGGCTAAGAAAACCACCAAACCTAAAACGTCTAAAAAATGAATCACGCGCGTAAGCGCAAATCAATTAAAAGGCCGCCAGTGCAAAACACGGGCGGCCTTTTAATTACACATCGAAACTCTTAATCTTCTTGTACCAATTTATCGCTCAGTACTTGGGAACCACTACCGCAGGCAATAATAGTGCGCATCACCGCTTCCACCGTCATATGCGGCAAAAGTTCTACACTCGTAGCACCCAAGTGATAAACCATGCCCGAGGTTAAAAATGGCGCGGTGGGAACGTAAACGGTGAAATCACCATTAGCATGTTTGGCCGTAACAATACCTGTTACAGAAGTAGGTACATTGCGCCCCATAATATAAGCGCGGCAGGCTTCGCCTTTTAACAAGGACGTATTGCCCTCACCACCCAACAACTGCGACACCAATTTATTAATGGTTTGATAACCGGGTAAAACCTTGCCCAAAAAATCATCAATCAAATCGTGTAGCCATTGACCAATATTGGTTTTCACCAAAAGGCCAATTAAAAAACAACCGAGTAATAGTAAAGCTACGCCGGTAAAATCTGCCATATAGTTGGTCAAGGGCGACCACGAACTCACCCACTCATTGAAGGGTTTAATCAAACGGCTGATAAGGCCAAAAATCCATTCGGCAAATAACACCAAAATGGCACCCGGCAAAACCACCATAAATCCACCGAGTAAGGTGATGCTGACAAATGAACGCAAACGCTTCATGATACTAACCCTAAAGAAATTGAATTAAACACTTAACTGACGCCGACGGAAAGCCCATTGCAATAATGAAAACTGTAATCGCCCTATTCTGCCTCAGCCTAGCCACGATTGCGAATATCTCTTGTGCGCAAACAGAATCACTCGCCAGTGCAGCTCAAATCAAATTTAATATTATCGCCGAACGCTCACACAAAACCAGCTTGTTCACGCAAGGTCTTGAAGTCAAAAACGGCAATTTTTATGAAAGCAGCGGCCTCTATACTAAATCCCATATTGTCTCCTATCCTATAGCAGAACCTGAAAGTACTTGGGCAAAAATAACTGCGCCCTTTACTCAAAAACAACGAATCCCTGACCGCTATTTTGCAGAGGGCCTAACACTCCTAAACAACAAACTCTATGTGCTCACTTGGCAAGAAGGCACAGCATTTGTTTACGATGCCAATAATTTTTCACTACTGAAGAATTTGAACTATAAAGGCGAAGGCTGGGGTTTAACTAACGATGGCAAACGCCTAATTCGCAGCGATGGCAGTAATAGGTTGTTTTTTCACAACGCAGAAAATTTTAGTGTTGAAAAAACCATCAACGTAACATACCAACAACAAGCGATTCATAATCTCAACGAACTGGAATACGCAGAAAGTTTTATTTGGGCGAATATTTGGCACGACAACCGGATTGTAAAAATAAATCCCGCTACAGGCGATGTTGTCGGTGTAATGGATTTTTCTGCAATCGCAAAAAACTTAACGCTGAAGGATGCAGAAAGTGTGCTGAATGGCATTGCCTATGATGCAGATAAAAAAGCGTTTTGGATTACAGGAAAACAATGGCCGAAGATGTTTTTGGTGGAAATTGAGCGCTAAGTCCTTCGACTGCTTCGCGCTCAGGGTGAGCGGTAAAATTATTAATAAATTAAGACTCTAACCAAACTTCCCTAACCCAATACCAAATGGTTGGCCAGGTTTCTTCGGTTAATTCGCCATCTTTCCACAACGTAATTTCTCCTTCGGGATCGGCAACGTAGTACATGCCTCTATCTTCACAAATCGGCAACAAATGATGTGGAACACCAAGTGACCAAGCCACCGCAGTCACTTCGGCCAAATAAGTGTGTGAATTGCGGTCTGCAGCTGTAACGGGTTCTAGCGAACCGTAAACTACATCGCTCGCCTCTAACAAATATTCTTTAATATCGCGCGGAATAGGTAGCAGTATCTCTTCTTCAATTTGAATAAGCTGATCGTCATCTGGCAATTCCAAAGGAACAGGTACAGACTCATTGTGTTCGCGCAATAATTCTAAAATTTCTTCCATTACAGTTTCTCTTTGTGGCCAAGATTACTCACAGAGCCATGGGCGGTTTGGGGCATTTGGGACAGAATTTAATCCCTTTTTCATTAAGCAATACATCGTTTTCATCAAAAACAAATAAAAATGGATTCGCTCCATTAAAATTACCCACAGAAATCTGTACTTCACTTGATGTCCAGCTGAGTACTTTTGCCAAAGAAGGTATTTTACAGGTAGAGTAAGTGTCACTATCACACATTTCCACCCTAGCGCGCCCCTCAGAAACGATTACATTATCATAATAAATTTTATAGTCGCCCCCCGCATCATGAGCCACATAGTAAGGTAAGGTTAGCCATTTATACCTCATCCCTGCCTCTTCATTGACAATATTATTCATATTAGCGAGTACCTTTCCGTCAACCCTAAGAAACGTAGCTCCATTTTTTGCGCCCGCAGGATTAGACAACCTTGTGTAATACTCTGCCCTATGCCACTTGCCATCCGAGTAATCACCTATCCAAACAGCCGGCACCTTTGACTCTGCATTATCGATAGACGCCTGCAGAAAAATCCCATTATTGTAAGTATGAAATTGGGTCATTCCTATGCCCTGTACATAGCCAGATTTATAACCACCGGACAGCCTTAGCAGTTTAATATTTCTGGAGTTCGCGCCATTTAATTTTTGAATCCTAAAGTAATAGCTTACGTAAGCGCTACCCAACTCAGGTAGCTTTTTATACTCTGCACTTGAATTATAATTAAGCCCCTCAAAACCAGACACCCCACTAAATGCATCTGTAACCGATGTAAAGTTAGAGTACACCGGCGGTGAGTTATGCGAACTACCTAGAGACCAGCCATTTAATGGTTTACCTGCCTCCCCCGCATCAAAATCTTCATGCACGGCAACCTTTGGATCTCCACCCAAAACAGCGGTATTGGCCTTTATCGTAATACTTGTTGGCGTGCCTACTACAGCTAAATCGGCACTCAGTACATTGACGCTAACACTTAAAAAGAAACCCGCTAAGAGTATGTTTAGCACGCAACCTATGGCATTTTTCATGCACTTACCTCGTAAACCTTGCAATTAGATTGAAAAAGAAATCTTAAAAAAAAATTGGCGCGAATACCGTGCACTACTGCATAGATCAAGATAGAAAAATTAATGCAAAAATTTAGAAGCAAATATCACAAGCCAAACCATTAATGCGCAAACAAAGACATCTGTGTATCGACTAACTCGGTCAAATTTTGCTCCATAAAATGCAAAATACTGTCTGCCACTGGCATTAACTGCTTATCCACGTAGTGTTGATAATCCAACGGGCTTTGCTGCGCGGCTATAGGTTCTGCACCGCTGGCGGTGATTACATAGGCAATCCAATCACCGCGTCTGATGGGCTTACCCGTAAGTTGTACATATTTACGCGCGGCTTGTACTTGAGGTGGAACGTTCTTTTCATATTCGTGCAAATGGCGGCGCAGGCGCTTGTTGTAGACCAACTCTTGATTGCGCTTGCCGGCCAAGACCTCTGCCACTGTCTCGCGCACAAAATCTAAATAGTCTTCTCCGTTAAACACCTTGCTGTAAAGCTGCTCTTGAAAATCCTTGGCTAAACGAGTCCAATCGGTGCGCACATTTTCCAACCCCTTAAATACCAACTCGCGCTCGCCATTATTCTCAACCACACCTGCATAACGTTTTTTGGTGCCTATTTCACTGCCGCGAATCGTTGGCATTAAGAAACGCAAGTAATGAGTTTCAAACTGAATTTCCAATTGGCTTTTTATCGCGTATTCCGTTTTGAGCGTTTGCCGCCACCACTGATTTAATTCACGCGCTAAACGCTCACCAATTTTTTGGCATTGCGGCTGATTTTTTGGCGGCTTACCTACGCAATTATTTTCCAGCCAGATAAATAACGAATCTGTATCACCGTATATCACTGCATAACCTTGTTGCTCAATCCAATCGCGGCTGCGTTGAATAATGTCGTGGCCACGCAAAGTAATTGAACTGCATACACGCGGATCAAAAAAACGACAGCCCGTTGAACCTAAAACACCGTAAAACGAATTCATGATAATTTTAATTGCATGCGATAGCGGCGCATTGTGTTCTTGCTTGGCAAGATCACGCGCCTGCCATAAGTGTTCAATCATGTGCGGCAGTATGTGGCCTTCACGCGCAAACACAGCGCCATTAAAACCAGCAACTATTTCCTCAGGTAATAAGTGTTGATGCTCTGCAATCCAAAAAGCGCAAGGGTCAATCAAAAAGGTACGAATAATACTGGGGTACAGACTTTTAAAATCCAGTACCAATACATTATCGTAAATACCGGGGCGTGAATTCATCACATAGCCACCGGGGCTAATAATATCGGATTCCAACTCACCTAAATTGGGGGCGACGTAACCCTTGCGATGCAAGCGCGGCAAATAGGAGTACTCAAAAGCGGCAACTGAACCGCCAATTCTATCCAACAATAAACCTGTTAATTGGCTGCGCTCCACCGCGAAGTGCAAAAGTTTTTTATCCGCAAAAATATCCCACACCAATTCGCAATCGCGCAGGTTATATTCTGCAAGCGCAAGCTTATCTTCAGCAAACAAACGTGCAATATCATCGCCGCGATCATTGCCGTGCAACAATTTACTTTTGCCCAAAAGTTGCTCAGCCACAAACTGCAACGCGTAGGATTCGAAACGGTAGTTGGCCGCTTTTAATAATTCGATACCATCGAGCGCAACGCGGCCGGGGATAACAATAAACCGGCGGCCAACATCGCCTTCTTCTTGCCGCCAATGTACCGGCTGATTGCCGCGCCCCATAGCCAAGCTGATATTTTCTTGCTGACACAGAGTCTCTAATACCCACAAGTCAAATTGGATTAAGTTCCAACCCATTAAAATATCGGGATCATAGCGAGTTAACCAATTCAAAAATTGTTGCAAGCATTCTTTTTGAGTTGCGCAGAAAACAATTTCCTCCGACGCGGTAACACCTTCGCCCACCATAAATACTTTTTTCGCCTGCTCACCCCAAACCGCAATGGAAAATAATTGCTTGGCATCCATAGTGGTTTCTATATCAAGTGAAACCATTTTTAAGGGAAGACGAGTCTCGGAAGGCACTAATCGTGGATTCAAGATAGGCTTAGTGTTTGATAGTGAATTAGGCTCAATATCTATCTGCGCACCGGCGGTAATAAATCGCTCCATTAAATAGCGTTCATGGGGGCGAATATCCGCCTCCCAGGATGCGATAGCCGCTTGTGCCAAAATTTCTTGCGCATCTCGAGAACTGCGCTGGCTTTTAAAATAGAGTGCATTTACAGGGTGGTTGCGAAAGGTTTTTAATACAACTTCTGCCATACGCCATGCGCGTAAGCCAGAAAATAGTGTTTGAATTGTTTCGGCGTCTTTGCGCAATACAAAGAACACGATTTCTTGCTGGGTGATTTGCGTCCAACACGCACCCTGCTCGGTTGCCCACCAAAAATCCAAGGCGATACCTTCGCGCGTATCGCGCCATTGGCGAGTGAGTAAAAAAGCATTTAGCATAGGTGCGCGACTATTCGTATAAATGAACGATTGGGTGATATAAAAAGCTAAGGGGAAGCCACCAAGAGCTGACGGCGACAATCTGCAATCGCCGCTTGTGCACGGGACAAATAAGAGGCCATGCTGAGCGAGTGATTGGCGACAAACCCAAAACCTTCGCCATTTAATATCATAGGGCTAAATACAGTTTGCTGACTAGGTTCTAACTCACGAATAATTTGGTCGAAACTCGCCTGTGCATTTTTGCTTTGTAATACTTCTGCAAAATCCTGATCAATTCCCTGCAAAATAAGTATGAGCGCCCAAGCAGAACCACGTGCTTCATAAAACACATCATCAACTTGCCACCAAGACGTTTTGGTATACAAACCTGTGGCAATTTTCTTGGTGTCTTTTTGCTTGACCGACATAGCGGCGGAATCTGTATTAACACTGGGGCCAACACTCGCTGTTAAACGTTGCGATAAGTTTTTTAAGCGCTGCTCAACACCTGCCAAGTAGTCATTTAAATGTTGAGCGTCAGCATAAAACTGAGACTTATCACCATCCGTTTTCAGCAAACGAAAATTGTACTTTTGTAAATGCTCAATACCCGCACGGTATTGCGATTCAGTAGCAGGAAAACCCCAAGACAGATGGGAGAAATTAAAACGAACCTCCGCTTTTTGAAGATCGACATCCAACTCATGATTTAAGTTGGATTGACTAAGCGATGCACGCAAATTTAGTGTGGTATCACGTATTTGATGCACAACACCCAACTCCCAGTGTGGCATATCATCTAACCACAAACTGGGCGGCGCAATATCATTGGCAATATAACCGCCGGGTTTATCCAGCAAAATTTCACTTACGGTAATTAATGCAGAAGTAGTTGCAACACCCTTAGGCAAATCACCTTGGGCAAGCGTTATATATGATGAGGGAACTTTAAGCAGAACTAATTGGCGCTGAACCAAGGTATTAATACTGGGGGCGTTTGGAAAAAAGCTCCAATAAATGCCCACGGCAATCGCGCACACAAAATAGATTAATACGGCAACTATAAATGCGCGACGCACAGGACTGGCGTAAACAATATCACTCTGTGTATCTTCATATTCATCGCGGGCACGACGCAACGCACGCACCCACAAATGTTTGAATAAGTTCATGATGTGAACCTGTTAGCGGCCATGCACCTGATCATAAGCACTTTTCGCCACAGCAACAATGTGTAACTTTTGACCATTGCTTAAGCTCACTTCTAAGTGTAGCTCGTCGCCAGTACTTAGCCGCGTTTTGAGCTCATTAATTTGCACATAGCGACCGCTGGATTTTAAGGCGACCGATTGCTTTGCCGGTAGCGCCAAGGTACTTTCAGGCATAAGCCGCAACTGTTTCGCCGCTTGCGAGCTTACACCCGTCACACTCACATTCGTATTGGAACTATTGGTGATGGTGAAAAATGCCATTGTCGTTTTGCTGTTACCCAAAGGCACATAAAAAAATGCATCGGTGACTCTAATATCCAAAGCTTCTTTCTTAATGGTCTGAGTGTTTTCAGCTGCAAAAGTAGCTGGCCATATTGAAAACACCAATAGAAGTACACTCATAGATTTTAATAGGTTTTTCACACTGAGCCTTTTTTATTTAGGAACCTTTTGATTAATGAGCTTTTTGGATTAATGAGCTTTTTGATTATGAATGTGACTAAATAAATCTTAGTCCAATGTTTTCACTAATTTCACGCGTGCTGGTGAGCCAATTCTAATATCGCCACGCACTAAATAACCGGGTACAGCATTGCGCAATTGCTGATAAACCCAACGACCATCAGCATCGGTACGCGCAATAATTAATACAAACTGATCTGTTTGTTTGGCTTTTTGAGCAACACCCGTTAATTGAGTTGTTAATTGTGGGTCTTTGGCTTGCAGCATTTTTGCATCCAGCACAATCTCACCCTCGCCCGCCACGTAGGCTTTTGCAGGGGGGATATTCACTAACTGCTTGCGCAAGCTGTTGGCCGCATCTTGTACCACGGCATTATTATCAATACTTTTGGCGTACTTAATCATGGTGTTGGCTTCGCTCAAATTACCGCGCTTCGCCGCTGTTTGAGCTTGATCCACAAAACGCAATGCAATGGCCTGTAAACCCAATTTTGCGCGCTCGTTTTCAGGTTCCATCAACAATACTGAGCGATAGCGGTCATGGGCATTATCGGCGATAGGATTAAGCAACTGGTTACGAGACAAGCAATAATCAGCCTCTGCTAACAATCGGCTAATCACTTTTTGTTGCGGTGTAAGCTCTACTGGCGCTGGCGCAACTTGCACGACTGGCGCTGTCGGCTCTTCTTGTTTGGGTGTTGATTGACATGCAACTAAAGCGCTGCCCAAGCCAAGTAAACCAATGGCACGTAAAAGGGTTGAAGAAGTTAAAATAAAGCTAAACATGAATAGTTTCTCTGTAAAAAAAACACTAAAGGAAAAGGTAAATCAAAAATACTTAAAGCTGTGACGCCACGCGTCCACAAGAGACTTAATAAACCCCATGCCGGGTAGATGGAGAGCGACTCTTGCAATCATAACTAGCTGGCAAGCCGCTAACTCGACTACACTTGCAAGCATTCACCCGCACTCGACAAATCCACTTTGCGTTAGGCGCTTATTATGCCAAGTTCTTTCGGTTTCCCTAGTTTTAATTTCTCTGTCGCACGTTATTTTTTTACTGCCTTGATCTGTTTGGCAATCCCATTGGCCAATGCGGAGAATTTGATTCCTGCGCCGAATGCAAACGCCTCGCCGGTTACAACAGGGTTGGCTTTAAATCAACATGAATACTTACTGGTTACCGAAGCCTATAAGCTGAGCAGCGAGATTAAGGATGCCGAAAACAACACCAAGAATCTGCGCCTAACTTGGACTATCGCCCCTGAATATTACCTGTACCAAGAGCGTTTCAAGTTCCGCGCCACACCAGAGATAGCACTCAACCCAACTTACAGCACAGGCGGCAAACATAAGTTCGACGAATTTGCTGGCAAAGATATGACACTTCACTACCACGAAGTGACAGTAGATTTTTCCATTACCGCTGATTCACCAGCATTTGATTTACGCGTTACCTCGCAAGGCTGCGCTGAAGCTGGCTTGTGCTACCCGCCCTATTCGGAAAGCTTGCATATAGATCCAGCCACCAATACCACCTCTGCAATAGCCAATAAGCCTGCAACAAGTTCAATCACGACAGAAACGGAAGCCGTCCACGAAGAACAAGTTTGGCTCTGGCAGGCGCTTTTATTTGCCATGTTGGGAGGCATGATTTTGAATCTTATGCCCTGCGTATTCCCAGTACTCTCCATAAAGGTGATGAGCTTGGTGCAGGCCGATAGCGCTCGCTTGCGCTTGCACGGTTGGGCTTACACCCTAGGCATAGTGGTCTGCCTTGTGGGCTTTGCGAGCATCTTATTGGTCGCCAAAAGCGGCGGCGAATCGATTGGCTGGGGCTTTCAGCTGCAGTCGCCGGGATTAGTCACTGCGCTTGCCTATCTCTTTTTTGTAATGGGCTTGAGCATGTCTGGTGTCATTCATATCGGCACTCGTTGGATGGGTGCAGGTCAATCACTCACGCAAAAATCTGGCCTAAAAGGCTCGTTCTTTACCGGCGTATTAGCCGCCGTTGTCGCCAGCCCTTGTACCGCACCTTTTATGGGAGCCGCCCTCGGCTTTGCATTAACTCAACCGGCGTATGTGTGTTTGAGCGTATTTATCGCGCTCGGCTTTGGCATGGCCTTGCCTTTATTACTGCTCTGCTATTTACCCAGCCTTGCCCATCGCCTACCTAAGCCCGGCGCGTGGATGGAAACCCTCAAAGAATTCCTAGCCTTCCCTCTTTATATAAGTGCCATTTGGCTACTCTGGGTTTTAACCAATCAAGCGGGCAGCAACCTTATGGCCGGAGTTTGCATAGGTGCAGTCGCCATTGCCTTTGCCTGCTGGCTGAATAACCGCTACACCGATGGCTTGGCTGCCAAGATCAGTAAACTTGTAGCGATCTTGGCGATAGCAGCTGCCATCTTCCTGCCCTATCAACTCCTACAAAAACAGCCAGATAACAAACGCTGGCAAGCCTACTCACCCGAGCTTTTACAAGAATTACGCGATCAAGGTCGCCCTGTTTTTATCGATTTAACCGCAGATTGGTGCCTAACCTGCCTTGCCAACGAGCGAGTTACGCTGACTAAAGCTGAAGTTGAAGCTGTATTTGATGAACACAAAGTGGCAACCTTGAAGGGAGATTGGACCAATCGTGATGAGAAAATCAGCGAATTGCTGGAAGAATATGGCCGAAGCGGTGTGCCTTTGTACCTTTGGTTCCCCGCCAAGCGCGCTGGCAAGGCCGATGTTTTACCGCAGTTACTAACCCCAGACTTAGTAATTGAAAACATAAAAACCAATAAATAAGGCTTTTACAAGACATTAGAAGATTTTAACGAATTATAACAGCACATTAAAAGAAGTTACCGTATCTTGCCTCTAAAAAGCAGGAAAGATACGGTAACAGGTCACTAAAATTCCACTTATCGCCCCTCCAACAATTACAGCAAGTAACAATTTCTGCAAACTTGCAGCGAATTTCAGCAATTTAAATTAATTTCGCACTCATCGTGGACATAATTTATTTTTTGCGGCAAACTCCTGCCACTTTTTTGAAATCCGATGAAACTTGTGTCGACCCCCTGTGGTCAAACAGCCCGTTCGTAGCTGTTCACAACAATAGGACTCACTATGGCAACAATTCTGGTACTTCACGGCCCCAATCTCAACATGCTCGGCCTGCGTGAACCCGGCATCTACGGCGCCGCCACTTTAGAGACCATAAACCAGCAACTTACCCAATTATGTTTGGATGCTGGGCACCACATTCAAACCCTGCAAAGCAACGCTGAATACGAATTGATTGATCGCATTCACGATGCACGCAAAGAAGGTGTGGATTTTATTCTCTTCAATCCTGCCGCATTTACCCATACCAGCGTCGCCCTGCGCGATGCCATTTTGTCGGTCAACATTCCGTTTATTGAAGTTCACCTATCCAACGTTCATAAACGCGAAGCCTTCCGCCACCACTCGTACTTTTCTGATATTGCCCAAGGTGTTATCTGTGGCTTCGGCCCAGACAGCTATCGCTTGGCCATGCAGGCTGCTTTTTCGTTACTTAACAATTAATTTTTAAAAACTCAATACAAAAGAGGATCCTATGGATATTCGCAAAATTAAAAAACTCATCGAACTGCTTGAAGAATCCAACATCGGTGAATTAGAAATCAAAGAAGGCGAAGAGTCTGTACGCATTGCCCGTAACAGCGGCACCATTCAATATGTAAATGCACCGATGCAAGGCTATGCTCCTGCACCGACACAACAAGCTGCTGCTCCAGCACCAGCCGCCGCACCGGTTGCTGCCGCTCCCGTAGCCGCTGCAGCACCAACTGGCCACAGTATCAAATCGCCAATGGTAGGTACCTACTACGGCGCACCAGCACCAGGCTCACCCAACTTTATTGAAGTGGGCAAAACCGTAAAAGTGGGCGACGTTATTTGTATTATCGAAG
>SYDJ01000159.1 GCA_005801205.1 Gammaproteobacteria bacterium | reverse complement strand
TGCGCTTGAACACCGTAAATTCCAGCAGGTCAGCATCTTTGATTTTTAGACGTTCAACAATCGCTTTGCGTAGATTATCGGCAGGGTGGTCGAGGGGTAGGGCGAGTTCATTAATACGAATCATGGCAGGTTCCTGGCCGAGTGATTCGGCAGAGGTGGTTCTAAAGCGCGCAATTCTACGTGACTTGGGTGATTCCGTCAGCTTGTCATTAAACCTTCATTTAAGTTTCACGTGTTGTTCATATCGAGTGATCAGTCTTGGCGGCTAAACCAACTTCCAATAACTCCTTGATTTAATACACAGGTGAACCCCAATGACTTTATTTAAAAAACTGCTTTCAGTGGCCGTAGTGGCGGCTATGCCGGTGTTACTGGCTGGCTGCGGTGCGGATGATGGTAAAAACGGCATTAATGGCGCCAACGGCTCTAATGGAACAAATGGTAGCAACGGCACTAACGGTACAAATGGTGCTAATGGCCACAAAAGCTTAGTAAGCCAATCGGTTTTAGCGGCGGGTAATGTTCAGTGCTTCAAGGGCGGTTTGAAAATTGAGTCGGGCGTTGATGCCAACGATGACGCCACCTTGCAATCAACCGAAGTTAGCCAAACCACCTATCAATGCGATGTGGCAGCTGTTAACAGCCAATTGAACTTCAACCGCGTGGCAACCTTGCCAAGCTGTATGCAAATCAACGCGACCTGTAACACCAACGATACTACCGTGGCAGAAATTGCCGCGGCCAGTACCGATGGTATGACCCTCATTTATACCGATAGCCCTAAAAACCAAATTGGTTTTGTGAATATCGCCGACCCAAGCAACCCAGTGCCTACGGGTATTTTGGCTATGGGCGGCGAGCCAACATCGGTTACTGTGAAAGGCGGTTATGCCTTGATTGCAGTAAATACTTCAGCCGATTACGTCAATACTTCGGGCAAATTAGTGGTAGTGGATATTGCTACTAAAGCTGTAGTTCACAGTATTGAAATGGGCGGTCAACCAGACTCAGTGGCCATCAGCCCCGATGGTAAATACATCGCGGTTGTTATCGAAAATGAGCGCAATGAAGCCTTAGCTGACCCAGCACCACCGCAATTGCCTGCCGGTAAGTTGGTTGTTGTGAATAGCAGCAGCGCAACACCCAGTGCATGGACCGCGACCGATGTGAACTTGGTCGGTTTAGCCAGCCTTTACTCTGCCGACCCAGAGCCAGAATACGTGGATATCAACAGCGACAACATCGCCGTGGTCACCTTGCAAGAGAACAACCATATCGTCTTGGTTAATCTTGCTACTGGTGCGATTGTTAGACACTTCACCGCAGGCACTGTGGATTTGGTGAATGTTGATTTAACCGATAACCGCCCTGCGTTGATTAAACCCACCGAAACGCAAACCGCCAGAATGCGCGAGCCAGACGGTGTGAGCTGGATTAACAACGAATATTTCGCCACCGCTAACGAGGGCGATTTGAACGGCGGCAGCCGTGGTTTCACCGTCTTCAATACCAAAGGTGAAGTGGTGTGGGATTCGGCCAACGAGTTAGAAGATATCGCAATTCGTTTGGGGCACTATCAAGACCGCCGTACCGATGCTAAAGGCAACGAACCAGAAAATATTGAAGTAGCTACTTATGGTGCGGATCGCTACGTATTTGTGAACTCTGAGCGTTCTAGCTTGGTGTTTGTATACGATGTAAACGACCCCAAAAAGCCAAAATTCAAGCAAGCATTACCTGCAGCTGCTGGCCCTGAAGGCGGTATTGCAATTCCATCGCGCAACCTATTAGTGGTCGCGTCTGAAAATGATAACCGCTCTGTGGCTATGCGCGCCGGCGTCAATATTTACAGCTACAACCTGTTAGCACCTAAGTATCCAACCGTGCAATCGGCTAACCGTGATAATGGCACGCCAATCCCATGGAGTGCGTTGTCTGCCTTGGCTTCAGACCCTTCAAATCAAGGTGTGCTCTATTCAGTAGAGGACAGCTTCTTTGCCTCTAACCGCATTTTCACCTTGGATGTCACAAGCAAACCTGCCTTGGTGGTTGCTGAAACCAAGATTATGGATAGCAACAATGTATTCGCAACGTCTGGCATTAACGCGGGCTTGGCGAGTTTCTCTAATGCTGAATTAGCGGCCATGATTAATGCGGATAAGTCAGTCAATATCGACCCAGAAGGCTTGGCAAAAGCAGCTGATGGCGGTTTCTGGGTAGCCTCTGAAGGTTCTGGCGCAGCGGCAGATGCTAAATCCAGCAACCTGATTTTCAAAACCAGCGCCGCAGGCGTGATTGAATCGGTCATTGGTTTGCCCGCGCCGGTTAACGCCTTGCAAACTAACAATGGCTACGAGGGCATCGCGGAATACAACAACAGCTTATACCTCGCTTTCCAACGCGCTTGGGGCACGGGTGCTTCTCTTGAAGCGAATCCACGCATTGGTATTTATGATTTAGCCGCTAAAACTTGGAAGTTTGTGTACTACCCATTGGATGCCTACGCGTCTCAATATGCAGGCGGTTGGGTTGGTTTGTCTGAAATCACCTCTTTGGGTAATGGCGAATTTATGGTGCTAGAGCGCGACAATCGCGGTGGCGCCGATGCGGTTATCAAACGCTTGTACAAAATCAACTTGCAAACAGTAATCGACGGCCAAACCATCACCAAAACGCTGATTAAAGATATCAAGCCAAACTTGGCATCTGCTAAAGGAAATGTTATCGAGAAGGTTGAAGGTACTGCGGTTATGGCCAACGGTGAAGTGTATATTGTGACCGATAACGATGGTGTAAACGACCACTCAGGCGAAACCCAATTGATCAATATTGGTAAGTTGTTCTAATCCCGCTTTTATTCAGGCTGTAATCTAAAAAAGCCCAGCAACTTAGCCTAGTTGCTGGGCTTTTTTGGTCTGGTGGGTAGAGTGCGCGTGTGACACGCTATACAGCTAACCGTTTTGCTGTGCTTCAGGTTTTACCCGAGCGAGGCTACTATGAGCACTTTAAGTTTACGTTTGCCTGATTCCTTTTATGAGCAAGTTAAAGCCTTGGTAAAGAAAGATGGTATCTCCATTAATCAATTTTAAACCCTGCTAATACATTTCACTGGCTGGTGGTGATAAAGCAGCGAAAAGATAATAAAAAAGCCAACGAATTTCTGTGCTAGCTTGGTGCTCTCCTAAAATTACCTAAGTGGTTTGGTTGGCTTGATCATTTGACTGACACCATTGATTCATTGACCTCATAGCAGAATCTCATTCTGTTTTTACTGTCATCGTAATTCATGACCGAAGGCCGCTAAATATTCAGATTCACGAGAATAATGTTATGAAAAAAATGCTCTTACCCGTATTGATTATTACGATGTCTTTTCCAATGCTGAGTTGTGCGGCAAGTTTTGATTGTACAAAAGCCAGCAGCACAACAGAAAAATTGATTTGTGGAGATGAGTCACTTTCGGAATTGGATAAACAGCTTGCGAGTAGTTACAAGTTGGCATTGGAATCCGCAACCGATAAGGATGGCCTTAAAGCCCAGCAGCGCGACTGGCTAAAGCAAAATCGCAATCTGTGTGGTGATGCTACCTGCCTAACACAGGCTTATAAAGATCGGATAACCGAATTGAAAGAACCGATTGCGAAAACGGCTGCAACGCTATCATCTGCTGCCAGCAGCCAAAAGAAATTTAGTGTTCGTGTTGGTATGGGGTACGCTGTATGTGAAGCATTTAATAACTATTTAAACTCATCATACAATAAAAAAGGTGATTGCTTTGTGGGTAAATATCCACCAGATAAACGATTAAAACCTTTGGAGTTTAAGCCCGTTGATGTAAATAAATACCGCAAGCAATTAATAAAATATGGTGTGGATAACGATAAGGATTTTCCTGGTAGAGAAGCAATTGAAAATCGTATTATTGATAAAGGCATGGTGCATTTGTGGGAGGTTACGGCAGATCTTGATAATGATGGTAGCGCAGACTCTCTTCTTGTTAGGAACATTTCTGTTAAAGAGGACTTTGAAAAAAACGGTTGCTCAGGCTTGGCTGAGGGCGATATCTTGCGGCTTGTGAATGGCAATATTGATGCTAGCTGGGGGAGTTTAACTGGCCGTCAGCTAATTAGCTTTTATGGCAAAACATATATTTTGGTGCGTAGTGTTGAAGATTATTTTTTAGAGGAGCCAGAAAAAGAAAAACCCTATGGTTCACTGTATTCAGAGTACCGCTGTTCATTTGAAAAACACTAAAACCTTAAGAATTAATGTGGGCGACCCGAATGGCACTTACTTAGGCCTGAAGCCCCAGCTGATAGATATTCGTAAGTTGTTCTAATCCAGTTTTTATTCTGGCTGTAATCAACAAAAGCCCTACAACTAGTCTAGTTGTAGGGCTTTTTTGGTTGTGGGTGTGATGAATGATCAAAATCAATTGCCTAATAATTGGTATTGCCTATAATACCAATTAATGAGATTAATATTTCCAACAGCTTAACTTCACAAAACAAATGCATGAATCCAAAAGTTGTTATAGATACCAATGTCCTTGTGGCAGCGCTTAAATCGCGTAACGGTGCATCTTTTAAGCTCTTAATGGCTTTGCAGGAGAATGCCTTTACGCCCTGCCTATCTGTTCCGCTGTTTGTGGAGTATGAGTCGGTATTGAAACGCGTAGGCTTGCTGCCGCACTTTACTGAAGCGGATATTGATAGTGTGTTGGATTACCTTTTGAGTCGAGCAAGCATCCATAACATATTCTTTCTGTGGCGTCCGTTTTTAAAAGACCCAAAGGATGATCTAGTGCTGGAGGCTGCCTTTTCTGCGCAAAGTCAGTATCTAGTCACATTTAACCTGCGCGATTTTCAAGGTGTAGAAGATGCCTTTGGAATAAAAGTAGTGACGCCCAACGTATTTTTAGCCGAACGAGGTTTACTATGAGTACTTTAAGTTTACGTTTACCGGATTCCCTGCATGAGCAAGTTAAAGCCTTGGCAAAGAAAGATGGTATTTCTATTAATCAATTTGCAGCCTCTGCTATTGCGGAGAAAATGGCCGCATACTTAACTGAAGAGTATTTAGCTAAGCGCGCCGCTGCAGGCAACCAATCTGCATTTTTAGCTGCGCTTAACAAAGTTCCAGATGTTGCTCCTACTGTAGAAGATACTTTATAAGCCCGCGTTACCCTATTGTAATTGGAAGATTTATGGCCCGATCAAAAACCAGTAACCGTTGGCTGGAAGAACACGTCAACGACCCCTACGTTAAGCGCGCCCAAGTCGATGGATATCGTGCCCGCGCGGCTTACAAACTTATCGAGCTTAATGAAAAAGATAAGCTGATTCGCGCCGGTGATTTGGTGGTGGATTTAGGCTCAGCACCGGGTAGTTGGTCGCAAATCGCAGGACGTATGGTAGGTGTAAAAGGCCGGGTGGTGGCCTCGGATATCTTGCCGATGGATTCCTTGGAAAACGTGGATTTTATTCAGGGCGACTTCACTGAAGAATCGGTTTTTAATCAGATTATGGATTTACTCGGCGGCAGCCAAGCTGATGTTGTCATATCCGATATGGCACCCAACATTAGCGGTGTCGCGGTGGTCGATCAGTCATCGTCTATGTATTTGGTGGAGTTGGCCTTGGATATGGCGCGCAATGTACTCAAACCTAAAGGCGATTTTGTGGCCAAGGTATTTCAAGGTGAAGGCTTTGATGATTATGTGAAAGAGGTTCGCACCAGTTTCGAGAAGGTGGTAATTCGCAAACCCGATGCCTCGCGCCCACGCTCGCGTGAAGTTTATGTGGTGGGGAAGGGCTTTAAGCCGCAGTAAGCAGTAATTAGAAGAAAGGTAATAGAGAACAACTAGCAAAAAGGGGCATGAAGCCCCTTTTTATTTGATCTGATTTACATTGCCGAATAATTCGGCCCGCCGCCGCCTTCGGGTGTTACCCACTGAATATTTTGCATGGGGTCTTTAATGTCGCAGGTTTTACAGTGCACGCAATTTGGTGAGTTGATCTGTAGTTTTTTCTCGCCGTTTTCCGCAGCAACAATTTCATAAACCCCCGCAGGGCAATAACGCTGTGCGGGTTCATCGTATTGCGCAAGGTTAATGCGAATGGGTGTGCTGCTATCGATTAATTGCAAATGACAGGGTTGGTTTTCCGCGTGATTAGTATTGGATAAATACACCGACGACAATTTATCGAAACTGAGTTTGTTGTCAGGTTTTGGGTAATCAATTTTTTTGCTGTTGCTCGTCAGCGTCAATTGGTTGTGATCTGCCTTGGTGTTATGTAGCGTCCAAGGTAATTTGCCGCCCAAGTTCATATCAATAAAGGCGTAGGCGCTGCCGAACAAGCTGCCAAACTTTTGCTGAGCAGGGCCAATATTGCGTTGTGCATAAAGCTCTTCGTAAGCCCACGAGCTTTTGTATTCAACTTCAAACTCGCTGAGTGAATCGTGGCTGCGACCAGCAGCGAGCGCTTTGGCGATAACCTCTGCGCCAATCATCCCACTCTTCATAGCGGTGTGGCTGCCTTTAATTTTGGCGAAGTTTAAGGTTCCTGCATCGTCACCCAATAACAAACCGCCAGCAAAATACTTTTGTGGTTGCGATTGAATGCCACCTTTGGTGATTGCGCGTGCGCCATAACCAATGCGCTCGCCACCTTGTAAATATTGTGCAATTTTAGGGTGATGTTTATAGCGCTGAAATTCATCAAAGGGGCTGAGGTGTGGGTTGCTGTAGCAGAGGTCGGTAATTAAGCCGACGGCGACTTGGGAGTCACTCAAGTGATATAAAAATCCACCACCACTGGTGCCTGTCTCACTGAGCGGCCAGCCGAGTGAGTGCATTACTAAGCCTTCTTTATGTTGCGCCGCAGGTAAGCGCCAAATTTCTTTAATCCCTATGGCGTAATGTTGCGGGTCTTTGCCTTCATTCAGTTTGAAATGTTCAATTAATTCTTTGCCGAGGTGGCCGCGCGCGCCTTCGCAAAATAACGTGTATTTGCCGTGAAGTTCTATGCCTTCTACAAAGTCCGCTTTCTCAGTGCCATCGGCAGCGCGACCCATATCGCCGGTAATAACACCGCCCACGCTACCATCGTCGCGGTAAAGTACCTGTGCGGCGGCAAAGCCTGGGAAAATATCAACGCCTAATTCTGTAGCGCGTTCCGCTAACCATTGGCAGAGTCTACCAAGGCTGATGATGTAGTTGCCTTGGTTGTGTAGCACCTTGGGCAATGCAACATTAGGAATCTGAATGGCTGCATCGGCGGAGCGCAAAAACTGCCAATCTTCGGCATTCACTGCGGTTGTTAGCGGTGCGCCTTGGTTTTGCCAATCGGGGAAGAGTTCATTCAAAGCGCGCGGTTCAAATACCGCACCCGATAAAATATGTGCGCCGACTTCTGCGCCTTTTTCTAATAAGCACACGCTTAAATTGGCATCGAGTTGACGTAAACGGCAAGCGGCGGCAAGACCTGCAGGGCCTGCACCTATAATTACAACGTCATACTGCATTTGTTCGCGTGCCATGGAGATTTCCTACTTTTTAAAAGGCTAATCTTGTTGAATTAAGAGATGTATAAAAACAAAAAAGACCGCACAAGGCGGCCTTTTTGACCCAGACGAATCTGGGTGTCTAGCGTATTACTGAGCAGCAGCAGAAGATGCAGCGGCTTCAGCAGCAGGAGCAGCAGCGTCAGCAGCTGGTGCGGCGGCAGCATCGGCAGCAGGAGCAGCTTCAACAGGAGCAGCTTCTGGAGCTGGAGCGGCAGCAGGAGCTTCAGCAGCAGGTGCTGGAGCAGGAGCTTCAGCAGGTGCAGCTTCTTGCTTAGAGCAACCGGCCAACAAGCCAGCAGCGAGGATAAATGATGCAACGATTTGAATAGTTTTCATGATGTGCTCCGTCAGTATGGGACTCAGTATGAGACAAGGTTTGAAATGAACGGACTAATTTTTTGACTTCTATAAGAACTAGGCCCGTGAAAACGAGTGTATATATTTGCAAACAAGATGAATAGGGGGTTGCTATAAGTAGTTGCGTAATTTCGTTAGAATAGCCTCAATTCATCACAATTTTGGTTAATAAAGACTCATTTTTAGGCGTATTGGGGGAGTAATGACAGTAGAACAATTTGAAACATGGTCACTTTATATTTGTGTGGGCGGCTTAATCGGCTTTATGGTTTTCATCGTTTGGGATTTGGCCAAAAAATCAAAGGCAGGCAAATTTGGAACATTTATTCTATTTTTGGCATTGGGTTTGGGGCTTTTGGGTTTCATCATTAAAACGGTATTGGTGTCTTCCTTGGAAAAGTAACCCAGGGTTTTGTCATTTGCTGTAGTTATTTTTCGTACTGATTAAATTGACTCTGCTGGCTTTTACTCTAAGGTTTAAGTGGGTATTCAGCTTAGTCTGAGAGCGTGGAAATAAAAGAAAAGTTTATGAATGTAAATCAAGATGTTTGACCAATACCGCACTGTTAGACTCGGCCCGCACATCTGGAGTAGATGGAGTTATTTCTCTCAATAACCTCTCAAATGAGAGGTAATCCGCAATAAGATCTTTAATCAATCTCGCGTGCTTAGGTTATTTCAGGCCTAGGCGCGTTGTAACGTTGTCAGTGTTGAAATTTATAGAGAAGGTATCAAGATGCACATGTATTTACCTTGGTCCAAGTTGCTTATAGGCAGCTTGTTAGTGACTCTTGTTGGTTGCAATAAATCAGTCGATACATCAGTTCCCGAACTTTCACCGTCATCAATTGGGGCGAATGTAAACAGCAAGGAACTCTTTAACGCTGATATTAAAGATGCAAAAGTGCTGGTATTTTCTAAAACCAAAGGATGGCGTCACGACTCTATTCCAGCCGGTATAACCGCGCTGCAAAAAATGGCTGCTGAGAATGCATTTATAGTTGTGGCCACTGAAGATTCTGAAATATTTACCGAAACGCAACTGAGTGGCTTTAATGCGATTGTTTTTTTAAACACCACTTTAGATGTGTTAGATGATAGCCAACAAGTTGCCATGGAGCGTTTTATTCAGGCCGGTGGTGGCTTTGTGGGTATTCACGCTGCGGCGGATACTGAATGGGAGGGCGATTGGCATTGGTATAGACGCTTAGTGGGCGGCGTATTTAAGGGGCATCCCAATGAACCGAGCAATGTACAGCTCGCGCGCGTTAATCTTGAAGATGCAGAGCATCCACTCGCGAAATCTTTGCCGGTATCTTTTGAAATAGCTGACGAGTGGTACGACTATCGCGACTTCTATGAATTTAATAAGGTTATTTTAAGTGTTGATGAAAAAACTTACATAGGTGGTCAACATGGCGATCATCACCCCATTACGTGGTACCACGATTTCGATGGTGGCCGTTCTTTTTATACCGGCCTTGGTCATACGGCTGAAACCTTTTCGAATCCAGAGTTTATTAAAATTTTGCTTGGTGGTTTGAAATACGCCGTGGGCGGCAAACCCAAACTTGATTACAGTAAATCGATGCCTGAGCCAAATCGTTTTGTAAAAAAAACCTTGGTATCTAATTTAAATGAGCCGGTTAATTTAAGTTTCTTTGCGAATGGTGATGCCTTAATTGCAGAGCGTGGTGGCAATATTAAAGTAGTGGATTATAAAACGGGTGAGTTGCGCGAAGCCGGTAAAATTGAAGTTGATCCACACGGAAATCTAGAGTTTGGCTTGTTAGGTTTTGCGGTAGATCCTAATTTCGACAAGAATAAAAATATTTATGCTGCCTACAACGCTGCAAAACCTGATGGCAGTACGGTTGAACGTTTGTCTCGCTTTAAATGGGCTAATGGTAAGCTAGATATCAAAACCGAAGAAATTTTTTGGGAGTTTAAAGTAGACCAAAATTGCTGCCACACCGGTGGTGATTTACAGTTTGGCAACAACGGCGAATTATTTGTGTCCAGTGGCGATAATTCAAATCCCTTTACGGAAGAAGGCTATGGCCCATTAGATATGCGTGCGGACGCGGCTAAAAGCGATGGTTTGCGTAGCTCAGGCAATACGCAAGATTTGCGCGGTAAAGTAATGCGCATTATCCCCAAAGAAACCGGTGGCTATGATATTCCGCATGGCAATTTATTTAGCAACCCTAAAGACGGCCGCCCAGAAATTTATGTGATGGGTACCCGTAACGCTTACAAAATTACTTACGATAAATCTAGCTCAACCTTGTTCTATGGCGACGTTGGCCCAGATGCCGGTGCAGATTCGGATTTAAAAGGTACCCGTGGGTATGATGAAATTAACCGCGTAACAAAAGCGGGCAATTTCGGTTGGCCAATGTTTGTAGGTAATAATTTTGCGTACAAAGATTATGATTATGAAACGGGGAAATCAGGCAAATACTTTAATCCGCTCGCACCAATCAATAATTCACCGCGCAATACTGGTCTAAAAGAATTGCCACCCGCACAGCGCCCGTTGTTGTGGTATCCCTATGGCCCATCAGATCAATTTCCTGAGCTGGGTAAAGGTGGCCGTATGGCTTTGGTTGCCGATGTCTATCACGCTAAAGATTATGCTGATAATCAGCATCGATACCCTGCGTACTACGACAACAAATTATTTATTTTAGATTTTATGCGCAACTGGGTTAAGGCTGTTAGTTTTGATGAGTTTGGTCGCATTATTAAAATAGAACCTCTTGCTCCACAAGTTGAATACACCTCGCCCATAGATGCGCGCTTTGCTCCTGATGGCACCTTGTATGTGTTGGAGTACGGTAAGGCGTGGTTTAAGGGTAACCCTGAAGCTAGCTTAAGCCGTATTGAATATGCAGGCGCAGGCAATCGCCCACCCATTGCAAAAATTGCCATTGATAAGCCTCAGGGCGCAGCGCCTTTAAAAGCGATTGCTGATGCTAAGGCGTCTATTGATTTGGATGGCGATAAATTAGTTTACGCGTGGTCACTTAAATCGCAGGATGGAACTGTAACTAATTTAGGTGCGCAGCAAACGCAAGAAATTAGTCTTGCGAATACGGGCGAATATACCGTGATTTTGACTGTAAAAGATCCTGCGGGAACATCGGCAATCTCAGAGGCAAAAGTTCAAGTGGGTAATGAGCCTGCAGCTATAGATATTAAATTGGATGCGAATCAATCATTTTATTGGCCTAACACCACCGCAATTAAATATGCCATTTCAGTAGATGATAAAGAGGATGGTATTATTCAAAATGATAATGCCAACCTTAAAATTGCATTTGCGGCTAAAGCGGATGAAACACCTACGCAAGGTCACCAAAAAGCTGATGTGGCAACAGTAGCTAAAGGTTTGATGGAAGCCAATGGTTGTAAAGCTTGCCATAGCTACGACTCTAAAGTGGTTGGCCCAGCGTTTAATGATGTGGCCGCGCGCTATAAAAATGATAAAAATGGTTTGAGTTATTTGGTTAATAAAATCAAAAAAGGTGGCAGCGGCGTTTGGGGTGAAGTGAATATGCCGTCCTTTGCAACTCTAAGTGATGAAGACCGCACTGCACTTGCTACTTATGTATTGTCTTTGGCGGATGTAAAAAAATCCTTACCCTTGCAAGGTTCATTAAGTTTTACTGCGAATGCGCAAGATCAAAAAACATTTGAATCTGGTGCCGAACCAAATGATATTGCAACTCAGACGTTTGAGTTAGTAACGTCATACACCGATAAGGGTAGTGCGGTTTTTGCCCCAATAAGTGTTAAAAAATCGGTTGCTATTATTCCTGCGCGTTTCTATTTGTATCCTGTTTTTGATTTTGCCAATGCAGATAAGCTGATTGAAAAAGCAAGACACAAAAACCGTGATACCGTTAAATTACCAGCCACAGGGGCATGGATAAGTGTGCCCTTAGGTAAATATGATTTAACCAGTATCACCGCATTGCGTATTGGGGCTTGGTCAACACTGCAAGGTACTGCATGGCAGTTTGAATTACGTGTTGGTTCTGCTACGGGTGCTGTTCTTGCGAAAGGTGAAAATCCTTCAAGTATTGCAGATACTTACTTACGCACTGAACTTAAGCTGCCAGCGCAATCGGGTTATCAGGATCTTTATCTGGTTACTCGCAGTAATGGTAAATCAGAAAGTGAATTGCATTTATTGGATGTTTCGTTTCATCAATAAAGAGTGAAGAGCTGTTAAGTGAAGTTGCAGTAAATCGGCATTGCGATGGGAGATTCCAGAGCATGCCGAGCCGTGGTATTCCCCCAAGCTGGTTTTTTAAACAATAGAATGCCATCGATTAGGTAAAACAAAATAAGCTAGTCACTTATACCGTGTTCGTATAGCATTCAACTTTTATAATGAGCAGTTTGAACAAAATTAAATCCCTCCGATAATCATTAGCCGCCCCCCAAGGTGAGTGCCACAATAAGGTCGCAAGTTTACCAAATTCGCACCCACCTTTAGGAGACGAGCTATGACACTTTACTGCGGAATCGATCTTCACTCAAATAATGTTGTGGTTTCTGTTATTGATGAACAAGATCAAGTTATTTTTGAAAAACGGTTACCCAATGATATTGGCATTATTTTATTTCAGCTAAACCGATTTAAAGAGCAGCTTTTTGGCTGCGTTGTTGAGTCCACTTACAACTGGTATTGGTTAGTTGATGGTTTGATGGAAGCAGGTTTCGACGTACGTTTAGCAAACACCTTAGCCATTCAACAGTACCAAGGAATTAAACATACTAATGATCACACAGACGCTCGATTTCTGGCGCATCTTCTACGGCTAGGAATTTTGCCTGAGGGGCATATTTATCCAAAAGATGAAAGATATATTAGAGATTTATTGCGTCGAAGATTGTTATTGGTTCAACAAAAAACACTACAACATTTAAGTTTACAAAGCCTGATTAACAGGCATACGGGCGTAAAAATGAGTAGCCAACAAATCAAGTCACTGACGGCTCAGCAACTCAAAACAATACTGCCAGATCCAACGGTTTTATTTTCAGCGCAGGCTGCATTATCGACACTTCGATCCTTGCAACAATTGATTGAGTCGATTGAAGAAAAGGTTTTAGAAACGCAAGAACACCGAACCGGTTATAAAGTATTAACCAGCATTAAAGGTGTTGGGAAAATCATTGGTCTGACCATTTTATTGGAAACCGGAAATATTGATCGCTTTGCGTCGCCAGGAAATTACGCTTCTTATGCGCGCTGTGTGAGCACAGAAAAAATCAGCAACGGTAAAATTAAAGGTCGAGGCAATGCAAAAAATGGTAACCGCTATTTGAAATGGGCGTTTATGGAAGCGGCGCACTATGCAGCAATTTGGGATCCGATCATTAAAAAATATTATCAACGTAAGAAAGAGAAAACACACATCATGGTCGCTAAAA
This sequence comes from Gammaproteobacteria bacterium, assembly GCA_005801205.1. GTDB lineage: Bacteria > Pseudomonadota > Gammaproteobacteria > Pseudomonadales > Cellvibrionaceae > Cellvibrio. The sequence continues at coordinate 358 of SYDJ01000159.1, read as the reverse complement.
AAGCCTTGGCTAATAAGCTGGCGCGAGCTTGCTACCATATGTTGAAGTCAGGTATGCCTTTTGATGTGAACAAAGCATTTGCCTGATAGCGCGTTTGCTGCTGCAGTAGTTCGAAAGGGGACTGGTGAAAATCCTTTACCTCCGATTAACACCGCAGCAGCATCTTGATTGACGATTTAAGAAGCGCCTTGTTGGCAAGCCCTATGCGGAATGACCGTTTTCAAATTTTTGTTAACAGGTCGAAGCTCTGAGATATAGCTGGATACCAACAGGCACTGCTGATTTTTTGGGATCCTTGTGATCAAGGGTTTAACAGAATGGGTAACTCATTCCGCCAAAACCTTAACCCTGATGAGTG
>SYDJ01000158.1 GCA_005801205.1 Gammaproteobacteria bacterium | reverse complement strand
GCGCAGGCGGGGATGACGATGATACTTAATTGAAATTTTCTCGCTCTCTAAGCATCCTAGTGAAAGCGAGAACAAAGGATCACATCCGTGTTCGATATTGGTTTTTCTGAATTAGTTGTCTGTGCCATAGTCGCGCTGCTTGTCATAGGCCCAGAGCGCATGCCAGAAGCGGTGCGTACTGTTGGGCTATGGATTGGCCGATTTAAACGCGGCCTGCGCGAAACCCGTTCTGAAATTGAACGGCAAATGGGCGTGGATGATATTCGCCGCCAATTGCACAACGAAGAAATTATGCGCAGCCTAGAAGATGCGCGCCGCGATATGGATAATGTTGTGGCGCAAACGCAAGCGTCGCTAAGTATCGAAAATGATGTCATAGAGCGTGAATATCAAAGCGAGCCAGACCTGCCCTATCACGCCCATACCGACGAAAATGCAGCGCTAGAAAATCTCATCGATACTGCAGTTGGCGCAGAAGAAGATAACTCCAATTTACTTGCTGAATTATTGGATTCATCGCTAGAGAAAAACCAACAGGCTGAAAAAAAAGTACAGCTTGAGAAACAAACCTCACCTGTACCAGCAGCAACACAACTTACGCAATCAATTCCGTCAGCAACACAAGCCCACACCACCTCTTCTGATACTCAAGCAGCTTTATGACTTCGGCCGAAAACGATAAAGACTTACCGCTGGTACATCACCTGATTGAATTGCGCACCCGACTCTTGCGAGTGGTCGGCGTTATCTTTGCGTTATTTATTGTGCTCTACGCTAAGTTCGCCAATGATATTTATGCGATTGTTTCTGCACCTTTGATGAAACTCTTGCCCGCGAATGCCAGCATGATTGCCACAGATATTACCTCACCACTCTTAACCCCCATGAAGCTCACTTTTTTTGTGGCGCTGGTATTGGCGATTCCTTATATCCTCTATCAAATCTGGGCATTTGTTGCGCCGGGTTTATACAAACACGAAAAACGTATCGCCCTACCGATTTTATTTAGCAGCGTGATTTTGTTTTATATCGGTATGGCTTTCGCGTATTTTTTAATTTTCCCACTGATTTTTAAAATCACAACCCAATCAGGTTTAGTTGGCGTAACCGCCATGACCGACATTTCAAAGTATTTGGATTTTGTGCTGCACATGTTTTTTGCGTTCGGGTTTATTTTTGAAATTCCCGTTGCTACTGTGCTGCTAATTTCTGCCGAAGTGATGTCCGCAAAAGCGCTGATTAAAAAGCGCCCCTATGTGATTTTGGGCTGCTTTGTGGTTGGTATGATTCTCACCCCGCCCGATATCACCTCACAATTTCTATTAGCTGTACCTATGTGGATGCTGTTTGAAATTGGCGTTTATATCGGGCTGTTTATTGAAACTCGCCGTAAAAAAACAGATCTAGAGGCGGGATAAGCCGCTTCAAACCTGCCTAGCAACTACTTCCGCAACATCCGCTTTATGTTGCTCAATTTTCACCCACGCTTTTTCGTGAAAGAAAAACACTACCGTATTAATCGCCGGCTCCACCAAGGCAATAGTTCCGCCTACCAAAACACTACCCGTTAAGGCGTAACCAACAGTGAACGCCACGCCGAAGTGTAAAATTGCAAAGCTTGCTGTTTTGGCCATGATTTTCTCCTCAGTGAACCCGTTGAAAATAAGCGATTGCTTCAGGATTCATACTAGGCGAGCAAATCAAAAAGATAAAAGCAATTGAGAATATGGCTGTCATTGCTATTTTCTATAGGCACGACATATAGCTACCACTTAGAAAAAGGATGTACCGAAAGATTGGAGTTGTAGTAGCGCGCATCTGCCGTCACTTCCACCCCCACCCAATCGGGCTTGGCAAAGGTTTGCGCTTCAGATTCCAGCTCGATCTCCGCCACGACCAAACCTTGGTTTTCACCGAGAAATTCATCCACCTCCCACAGCATGCCTTCATGGCTAATCTTGCGGCGATATTTTTCTATCAGCGGGCCATCGCAGAGCCCAAGCAATTGCTTGGCATCGGCGAGTGGAATCTCATATTCAAATTCCGCACGGCTAGCACCGGTAGAAGCGCCTTTAATGGTGAGGAAACCCTGCTCGTCTGCCACCCGAATCCGAACTGTGCGTTCTTTGCTGCGGTTTAAATAACCTTGGCAGAAGTAGACCGCAGGCGCAGCACGCCATGCATCGCCAATCACTAAAAATTTGCGTTCGATTTCGATAGCCATAGCCTATTCCCCCAATGTTTTACTCTATTGGCGAGCATTGTAGAGACGAAAAAAAACCGCGCAACGAGTACGCGGCTTTTGTGTTAAAACACACGACTTAATCTTAAAACGCGTAGTTCATACCCAGTGAGTAGGTTCTGCCAAACCAGTTCAACCGGCGTGGCAATTCTTCTGCCAAGCTGTAGCTACGGTTGGGTTCATCGGTAAGGTTACCGATAGAGAAGACCACATTTACGCCATTCTCAAATTTGTAGCTGGCTTGATAATCCATGACGGTTTCGGCTGCATACATCACCGGTTCTTTGGTGATATTCAGCGCTTCGCCCACAAACGCACCTTGGTGAGAGGTAGATAATCGCGTTTCAAAGCCACCGTAGCTATAGAACAGGGTGATATTGCCTGAGCGTTCAACCAAACCCGGGAAAGGCAAGGTGCCGCCTGAGTTGGTTGGATCCAAGACGTTCTTAACCGTAATTTTACTGTCAACCGCAGATACGCTTCCCGATACGCCCAAACCTTGCCAGTAGCCCGGTAGGAAGTTAAAGGTTTGGGTATACGACAACTCTATACCTCTGATGTACCCGCCTTCTGCATTGTTGGTGGCAAAAGTGTAGGTGCCATTGACAACCGGTTCATCGACAAACAAACCACCTCTGAGCACCTGATAAGTTTCAGGGATGAAGAATCCATTGGCTGCAAAATCGAAATTCTCGATAGCCGCATCCTGAATGAAGGATTTAATATCGCGATGGTAGAAAGCCATCGAAAAGGAGCCATTGGTCTCTTCCATGTAATGCTCGAAAGAGATGTCGATTTGATCGGCAATAAACGGGGTAAGCAAAGGCGAGCTCGCACTACCATAGTTGTATTTAGTCGGTTCATTCTCTGAGACAGCAAAGCTACCTTGGCTAAAATTAGCCAACTTATCCAGCGGTGCACGAGAAAGAACGCGCGCCACCGCTAAGCGCAATTGATCGCTATCGGTTAGGTGATAGTTCAAGTTCAATGAGGGCAAGGTATTGCCATAATCAACACCAACGCGGGTTAGCGCCAAATCAGAGCGACAGTCACCTACCTCATCGCAAATTTCAACAGCACCTTTATCAACATCACCCCCCACGTTTACAAAGGAGATGTTTGATTGCTCTGACTTCACATAGCGCAAGCCCAGATTACCGGTTAAATCTCTATCGGCAATCGTGGTGTTGATATTCGCCTGAATATAATAGGAGTCCACATTTTCTTGAATATCGGCACGTTCAGTCATCGACCATGACCTACCCTCGCCCCAGCGCGCGGCAGCTTTTATCGAGCGCGGTAGCAGGTTGCCCTTAGCATCAAAGGCATTGGGGTTTGCAGGCTCTTTTACGCCTGGCCCGGCATAGCGGGTAGTGCTCATTAGCACTAAATTGTTTTGGTAGGCTTGTTGGATAATGGCTTTACCGTCAACCGCAAGGAAGGCAGGCATGTTGGCGAAGTCGCCTTTCCAATTCACTACATCTGACGTGGCGTCAGTAATCGCGAGCGAATAATCCGTTTTTATCTCACTGGAACCACCGCCATCGCCATACACAAAGACTTGGCGCGATTGTTTATGGTTGCGCTTGGCAAGACGAGCGCCAGCTTCAATCGCAGTGACAAAAGGAAGATCCAATTCATATGTTAGGTCGAAACGCGCAGCATCAATTTTATCGTCATTGATGTAGGGATACTCTTCGTATTGCCCCATGCGCAAGGTGGCCGTATCGGCATAGTCGCGGCTTAAGCTGAAGCGCGGTAAATTAATGCCGTTGAGTGCAAAGGCTGCCTGCTGATCATCATCGCGGTACCAGCCAGTCGGGTGAGCCGTGTTGACCGGGCCCTTTTCATACAAATAGGAGCGCGTTAAATTGTTTTCAAAAAAACCGCTCGCTTCGGAGTGCGATAAATCCGCTGCAAGCGTCCACGCATCTTGCGTCCACTTTGCATTTACGCCACCCGACAATAAATCATAGTCAGTGGATTTATCGTTGTTTTCAACTTTAAAGTCGATGGTTTGCGAATTTTTTGCCCCCACGAACGTCGCACCCGTGAGATAGAGATCCTTGTAAAAGGTGGTGTTGTAAATGCCCATATTTCTGAAGCCTTGCACACGAATACCACGCTCGCGGCTTTCAGATTGGAACTTGGAATAAAACACATCGGCTTCTACGGCCACGTTTTCGTTGGGTTCATAATTGACCGTGGCCATGTAACCATCGCGATCATCCGTACCGCCTTTTTGTTTCACAAAAAAACTCTCGGGTACATAGACTTCTTTGCCGTCCACAGACTTGGTAGGCGATTTGTAGTTGTCATTTTCAATTTGAGTGGCGGCATTAGGTTGCAGCAACTTAGCGTAGCCAAGACTGATCCCCAGAGTGTCATCCAGCAATTTTTGCTGGTAAGAGAATGAAACCCGTTGACCAACAGGTTCAACATCGTAAAGCTCATTGGCTTTGTCGTTATAAGTGCCGCGCACACTTACACCAAAACGCTGCTCTTCTTTCATTTTTAAGGGGTTGACCGTCTTCAGCTCAACCGTACCCGCTACGCCACCTTCAATAAGCGATGCTTTGGGGGACATGTAAACTTCTACTGAGTTAATCAATTCCGAAGGGAACTGGCTGAACTCCATGGCGCGGGTACCGTTAGGCGATACCTGCTCGCGGCCATTCAGCGTAGAGAACACAAAGCCTTCACCCATGCCGCGCACTTGAATAGTACCGGCCTGACCGCTTGAGCGGGTTACGGTGATGCCAGGCAAGCGGCTCAAGGAGTCTGCGATGGATTTGTCCGGCAGACCGCCAATATCTTCTGCCGAAATGGCCTGCACAATGGTGTCAGCTTTACGCTTCATATCAATCGCGGTAGCGATAGATTTGGCGTAACCGGTAACGACCACTTCTTCAACATCTGACTCTGTTTTTTTCTCTGCGTTTTGCGCGTATACCGCTTGGGTGGCCGCTGCGAGTACCAAGCTTGAGATCACCAAGCCTAATGGTTTCATATTAAAATTTTTCATCTGCTTAATCTCGACTAGTCATTTAGTTTTTGTTGTTCGAACTTAGACCCCTTTAAGCTCTCCCCCTTTTCCAAGGGGGAGGCTGAGAGGGCTTCAACTATTTCGAATCCACAGTCACCGTTATCGCATCAGCTTTGGTGGTGTTCACAGTGAAGACGTAGTCGCCCGACGCCGGAATCTTCAAAGCAACGTTGTCGTTTGAACCCTGAACCAAATCAGTAGGCACGCCCAGAATTGCAGCGGGAGCACCAAGATTAGGGTTCGACCAGCCAGTTTCTGCGACCTTAAAGACGTAATCGCCAGCAGCAATATTCAACCCCAAGGTATAAAGACCAGCACCTTGGTAAACAAAACGGTTACCAGCGGCGGCATCCCAACCTGTTGCGGACACTGTGCCGCGAGCATAAATAGGCGTGCTTTTGAACAGGTCATCGATATACACCTTCACTACCGGAGCAGCAGGTTTGCGGGTATTCACTTCAAAGCGATAAGTACCCGCTGTGGTGATTTTGATAGGAATGTTGTCATTGCTGCCTTGGGCGATAGGCAATTCGCTACCCAAGGTAACGGCAGCTGACGTACCCATATTGAAGGTACTCCAATCGCTTGAGGCCACTTTGAATACATAGTCACCGGGGGTTAAATCCAGCTTCAAGGCGTAAATGCTGTTGCCTTCGTACACCAATTGGTTGCCTACGGCGGCATCCCAACCCGTGGTTGAAACAGTACCGCGTAGATGAACTGCAGTTGTGCCAAAGGTATCTGGGTTAGTCACCGTTAACATCGGTGCGGTGGTACTTTGCAGCGCATTCAGCTCAAAACGATAGGTGCCAGCAGTAGCCAAGGTGATTTTCAGGTTGTCATTGGACCCCTGAGCCAAGGTTACCGGCGAATCTACAGCGACCACTTGGCTTGAGCCCAAGTTTGGCAAGCTCCAGTTAGCCTCTGCAATTTTGAACTCGTTGGTTCCGGCAGGAACATTCAGGATCACTGAGTAAATGCCATTGCCTTCATACTTCATGCGGTTTGCTGGCGCTGCATCCCAACCCGCTGGCGATACGCCACCGCGCACATAGATTGCGGTATCGCCATAAGGAACCGGTGGCTCATAACCTGAGGTTGCGGTTGCTGAGAGGCCAGCACCTTGCGCGCCCATTTGTTCTTTAACAAACACTGCAGCCGTGTATGCCGGAACCATGAAGGTGCCACCGCCAGTACCTTCAGTAAACGTAGCTGTGCGTACAGCGTCATCTACCGAGGTTTTTTGCACGCTGTGCAAGGTAAACCCAGCCGAGGTAAGTACTTTTTGTGATACAGCTGTCGCCGAACCGTTAAAGATCACCACGATTGCATCAACAGCAGGGTCAAGGTCAGCGCGGTTGGTTTGGGTGCCAGTGACTTTGCCAGCACCATCGTCAATGCTCATGACAATCAAGTTGTCTTTTTGCGTTACGCCACCATCGTGAAAGCCAACACGATCCATCACATCGGCTGCAGTCGTTAAGCTAAACAGCGGGCTGCTTTTGCTGATTTTTAACAGCTCGTTGAATACATCCGATGACTTTTGAATCAACAGCGGTGTTGGTTTAGCTTGTTCGTCCGCAAAGGCCAAGAGGATATTGGCATCTGAGCTATCGCTTGCAGGCGGTAAGCCCACTTTCCAGTTGTTGGTTTGCTTGGTGAAATCCAACACGTTGAACCAGTCGCCCGCGTTGTAACTGTTGGACGACATAGACTTGGAGCGCAGAATGTCGCTACCCGCTTGAATAAAGGGAATACCTTGGCTTAAGAGCGGTACGGCGAGGGTTAAGCCCTGAATGCGAACACGGTTTTCGATAGTGGTATTGGCTGGCAGCACGTTTGATCTGTGCATCCAGTCCCACAGGGTTTCGTTATCGTGTTTTTCAACGTAGTTGATGGCTTCTTGTGGGTCTAGGTTGTAAGCGCCTAGGGTGCTCGCTTTAACGGTTTTGCCTGATTTCGCCAAGAGACGGAAGTCCGCCAAGTTACCCGCCAAACCTGCGCGCACGCGATCCAAGCCGCCGCCATTAACAAGGGCTAATTCACGTAGCGGATTGCGAATACGGTCATTGAATGTACCAATACCAGTACCGGCCAAAGGCACTTGCGATGCACGCTCAGCAATGCGGTCGCCAGAGCTGCCGCCGCCCGCTGTCCAGGCTTCAGCGTAGAAGTAGTTATCGGGATCAACCGCTTTAACCGCTGCTTCCGCAGCTAAAAGTACTGATTTAGGCATATAGCCAGATTGGTCGAAGCGGAAGCTGTCTACCTTATAAGCAGATGCCCATTGCACGAGTGAGTCAGCAACGAACTTGCCTGCCATCACATGTTCAGTGGCCGTATCTGGGCCAGCACCCGTGCCGGTTTCTACCGTGCCGGATACAGGGTTTTGACGGAAGTAATAACCGGGAACAATTTTGTCGAAGGTTGAGTTCGCGGTTTTAACGCCTGCTGCGGCCATGTGCGGGTAAACCACATCGTAAACCACACGCAAACCAAGGTTGTGCAGCGCCATGTTCATAGCGCGCGCTTCCAGAATACGGGTTACACCCATGGCATTGGTGGCGTAGCTGCCTTCTGGCGCATTGAAGTGTTCTGGGTCATAACCCCAGTTGAAGGAGTCAAAGTCTTTCAAAGAATCCATCAATGCGCGTTGCTTGTCAGAATCACCCGCGTACTTTTGCATAACACTGCGCAGAGTCGCGTTCGGCTTCTCAACACCGTTACACACAATCGCAGAATCCCGTGGGCTTTGTGCTGCACACAATTCAAATACAAAGCTATCCAAGTTGATGAGGTCTGCAGGCTCTTCTTTAATGGAAGAACCATCCGCAATCGGCAGCAAATGCACGTGGGTCAAACCAGCATCCGCTAACGCCTTGAGATGTTTAACCGGCGCAGAGCTAGTATCTGTAAACGCCAAATACTTACCGCGATGCGCTACAGGCGTACTTTGATCATTTGCGCTGAAATCACGCACATGGGTTTCATAGATAGAAATAGCTTCAGGCGTAGCCACAACGGGTACAAGGTGATTATCCCAACCGGCAGGTTTTACATCGGCATCATTCAAGTCCACAAATTGCGAATGCAAACCGTTGGTAGACAAGCTGATAGATTCTGGGTCAGTGGTTTCCAGCACTTCCGTTTTGTTGGTGAAGGCATTAAACACAGTAACGCGGAAACGGTAGAACTTGCGATCTAACTCCGCTTTGGGTGCGCTGTAGCTCCAAATACCCGTCACCTTGTCTTCAGTCATCGCTTTGGTGCTCTCAATCACCAAGGCGCTGCTGTAAACACGCAACTCAACTTTGCTAGCCGTTGGTGCCCATACAGAGACGCCAGCAGTGCCAGACGTGTAGGTCACGCCGAGCTTGGCTTCGTTGGCATCATTAGCGCCAGCGGTATAGAGCGCATCCAATACCTGAGCAGTTTGTAAGCGTGTGCCCACCAAATTGCCACCAGAGGTTTGGCCAACAATGACCAACTCTTTCTTGAGCAAACCCTTAATCACGTCGGCACTTAAGCTAAGTGAATAAGCTTTGTAATTTTGCAAATGCGGAACCAGAGCTTTTTGGCCGTTGGTAATGGCTGTTGACGACAAAGTCGCAACCACTGTGCCACCGGCAACAGAACCATCGTCATTCGCGGTAATTTTTGCACCGCCGTTAGCCGCGTAAAGTTTTACGCTGGTGACATCGCGATCCCACAAAATGGTAGACGCATCAACCCAATGGGCAGCGATATTGGAAATCGCCAACTTAGGTTGTTTAAATTCTTCGCATATATCATTAATACAAATTGGCAGGCCACTGATGCGGCTATTTCTTAAATCGGTTGGGTCAGCGATCACAAAATACTTTCTATCAAATGGGCTGCCAGTCGCTACAGTTTCAATGCGCAAATCATTAGTTTGCTTAGCTTGACCGGCGCTTCTGATAATGAAATTGCCGCACGTACCGCCGGGCTTAAGCTTCACAACAAAGTAAGCACCATAGATTGGGTCGGGCGTTGCGCTAGAAATAACTTGCGACTCATCCGTCCAGCCAGCGCTTGGGTTTACCCAAACATCACTACATGCTTGCCAGGTGTAAAGTGTATAACCGGCAAAGTTTTTATCTTCTTTGTTGAAATAAATTACCGCTTCATCGGCCGCCACTGTAGCGGGCAAGGTTGGCAATTTAAAATCAGATTTTACGCAAGCACTCTCTGGCGTTGCGCGAATAAAACCATCAAGACAAGGAGGCGGTGGCGGCGGCGCTCCACAGGAACCATCGGCCAATACAATTTGAAAATTGCCGCAGGTTTTTATAGGGGTTGTGTCGCTATCGGTGCCGCTCGCACCGCCACATCCCGTAAGGCCTGCAACAATGCAAACCAAGGCGAATAGGCCTAGGACTTTTCGATAATTAAACATCTGTTTCGTCTCCGCAATGTTATTTTTTTTAAAACTGGCAACGTAATTTTTGAATGTAAAAGTAGTACAACAAAAAAACTAAAAGAATTCAGTGGACAAAAAATCCGAGGCGTTTTCCCGTGGATTCTAAAAATCACAATACTGAATAGAACTGTGGCAGTAAGAATCTAGTCGTAACGAGAAGATGTTAAGTTGTGTAGTGTGCGACTCACAACAGCTTGCATACGTATTCAACCAAGTACATACGTATGCAATCGCAAAAAACACATTGAAGATGGGAACTCTCGCATCCAAACTGCACAACACTCTTTGCGCGCTGCTCACTTGATTGATAATGTTAAGCCTAGCCTATGAATCCCACTCGCTCAGTTTCTCGATAGGCCTTAGCTATACGCTCTGCCCAAACAGCTACGCCCGCAGCGGTGCGAATACCATCTTGACGAATTTCAATCATAGCGCTCGGCAAACCGCGCCCTTCTCCGTGCACGGGAATTGCGTAATCAAACTCTGGATCAATGGCATAGGGCTCATTTTCGCCCACCAGAATATCGTCATATTTTTTTAATGCATTTATTAATAGCGTTGCCAATGTATGATCGCGCCAAGAAGAAATGCCAATATGCCATGGCCGCTGCTGACCTTCTAAACTGGGTGAAAAACTGTGAAGGCTTAAAAAAACGGTAGGGGTATTTTGGCGCGCAGCCAGTAATTGATTAATGGCATGGTGATAAGGAACAAATACATTTTTTACACGGCATGCGCGATCAGCAGCAGTGATATTTTGATTGCCTGAAACCAACACACCCGCACTTTGCTCGGGAATGGATTGCGGGCTTTGCAGTGGGCGATTGCAATCAATAACCAAGCGCGAATAACTGCTTAACACTAAAGGCGCATCAAGTTTTAGCGAAAGCAACCGCGCAACATCTGCAGCACCGGGATCCCACGCTATATGCTCGCCTAACTGCTCGGGTGTTAAACCCAAATTATCCAAACAACGCGGCACACGGTTTGAAGCGTGATCACATACCAACACGAGCTGACTTGCACCAGTGGCATTGACGATTTCAAATGCTTGTGGCTCATCATCGGCCAATAATAATTCTGCAAAATGCCCTGCATCAATTGTCATAATGTCACGATCAACTAAAAACGATTTAAATTTTAATTTTAATTTTTAACTTCATCCGTCCACACTTTAAAACCACTCAAGGTATTTGGCCCGAACACATTAGTGAGGGGAACATCAGTAGCATCCCTTCCCTGTGCAATTAACAAATGGCCAATACGCGGAATATTATTGCGCGGATCAAAGGTGTGCCAACGGCCGCCGAGATAAGCTTCAAGCCACGCCGAAAAATCCATAGGGTTTGGCGAGAAAGGTACGCCAATATCACCGAGATAACCCGTGCAGTAACGCGCAGGAATATTCATACAGCGACAAAACGCAATCGCAAGATGCGTAAAATCGCGGCACACGCCCACACGCTCATTAAATACTTCCAGCGCCGTTTTAGTAGCGCGCGCATGTTGATAGCCAAAGCTAATATGGTTGTGTACGAAATCACAAATCGCCTGCACGCGCGCCCAACCTAAAGGTGTGCTGCCAAATAATGCCCAGGCTATTTCAGTAAGCCGATCTGTTTCGCAATAGCGACTGCCCAATAGAAATACTAAGGTGTCTGCCGGCAAATCTTCTACGGCATGCTGTTGTGCTGTGATATCAATGGGATCCGTTAATCCATCATCGTTGATAAGTGCATCGGTAGAAATTCGCAAGCGGCCTTGAGGCGCAACTATGCGGCTACACCAATTGCCAAAGCCATCGCGATAAACCGTGATAGGAACCGCAGGCTGCGTCATGATGTGATCGGGAATAACAATATCGGATGCGCGGGTAAAGTGAAGATTCAACGTGAGCAACATGGGTGTGGGTTGCGGGCAGTCGTAAAGTAATTCGTAACCGACTCTAATTTGCATGCTTTATTGCCTTCGTTTTGAGCCGTAAACAGGCGCGAGGCATGCAGCATAATTTTTTATTGACGCATCAACTGTTCGATAGCACACACAAACAATTAACAATAAAAAGGCAGGATAAAAGGGGGAGTGTGCACTCACAGCCCCCTTGATTAAAAATTAAAAGCCGTCACTTTTTATAAAAACTCTATTATTTTCTGCAAAGCGTCAAATTTATAACTCTGCTACAGCGTATCCATATCCAAATAATCCATTAATGTCGTAATGCCAACTTATAACGAATAAGCGCTCACATTTGGTTATAGAGTTAAGCCTAAACGAAGAAAAATATGATGAAAAATGCGTCAAAATATGTGTCGCATTTCTCATTTTTATTTATACTTTTAAACAACTTCTACATGAAAGAAGTTGTGGATGAATAAGATTGTGATGATAAAAAATATCAGGCTCATGTCAGGAAGTACCCGAAGGAAATATTGCTCAGATGGAGTGAAATGATTGTATTTGTCTCAATTGCTCTGAGAATGGTCAACTAACTAATGAGAAAAAACTATGAAAAATAAAGTATCTAACGTTTGCAACTCCTTAACCAATTTATCTGCTGCATGGAAAAACCCTGTAGCCAATATTATTTTTAGCGCCGCGCTAATGTTACCTTTTTGTGCAGCGGAAGCAGCCGTTGTCCCCATTACCGTAAGTGGCAATAAAGTGTTGTTCGGCGGCCAGCAAGGTAGCGTATCTGGCAACAGTATGTTCTGGAGTAATGATGGGTGGGGTGGCGAAAAATATTACAATGCCAACGTTGTTGGTTGGTTAAAATCAGATTTTAATTCCAAGCTGGTTCGTGCGGCTATGGGTGTTGATGATGCAGGTGGATATATTTCTAATGCAGCGGGCAACAAAGCAAAAGTTAAAGCCGTTGTGGATGCTGCCATCGCCAATGATATGTACGTGTTAATCGATTGGCATTCACACCATGCTGAAAATTATCAAAGCCAAGCGATCGCATTCTTTCAAGATATGGCCACCACGTATGGTTCATACAACAACGTTATATATGAAGTTTACAATGAGCCATTGAATGTGTCATGGAGCGGCACTATCAAGCCCTATTGCACAGCAGTGATTCAAGCAATTCGTTCAATTGACCCAGATAATTTAATTGTTTGTGGTACATCAAACTGGTCGCAAGATGTGGATGTTGCTTCAACGAGCCCCATTACAGGCTACGCTAACATTGCTTACACCTTACACTTTTATGCAGGCTCTCACGGCGCATCATTGCGCGCTAAAGCGCAGACAGCGCTGAATAATGGGATTGCTTTATTTGTAACTGAATGGGGTTCTGTTAATGCGGATGGTGGTGGTGCAGTTGCAACCAGTGAAACAAATGCGTGGGTTGACTTCATGAAGACCAACAACATCAGCAATGCGAATTGGTCTGTTAACGACAAAGCAGAAGGTGCCAGTTTATTGGTTCCAAATGCAAGCGCTACGGGTGGCTGGGTAAGCTCACAATTAACAGCATCAGGTGCATTCGCAAAAAGTATTATTTTGGGTTGGCCAGCATTGCCACAGGTTACACCTCCTACTACGAATGCATTGCCTTTTACAGTACAAGCAGAAAATTATAGCTCCATGTCAGGCGTGCAAACAGAAACTACAACAGATGTTGGTGGTGGTTTGAATGTGGGCTGGATGGATGCCAATGACTCTATGAGTTATGTATCTACTGGCATTAATATTCCTACGACGGGAAGTTATAAAATTACTTATCGTATTGCTAGTTTGAATGGTGGCGGTAGCTTGCAACTTAAAGAAGCGGGTGGAGCTACTTATGATACGGTAGCAATACCAAGCACAGGTGGGTGGCAAACTTGGATAGACGTATCACGCACTATTACCCTTACTGCTGGTGTACATAAGTTTGATGTTGGCATTGCTACCGGAGGATTTAACTTAAATTGGTTTAAAATTGAAGCTACAAATGCTCCTAGCTCATCCTCTGCGAGCTCCTCAGCCGCGTCGTCAAGCGCTCCTGCACAAGCATTAGCGACGGTTCAAGCAGAAGCCTATGCCGCAATGAGTGGCGTTCAAACTGAAACTACGACAGATACTGGTGGCGGTTCGAATGTTGGTTATATCGACGCGGGTGATTGGTTGTCTTATACCAATAGCAGCGTAACTATCCCATCAACCGGCGTGTATACCATTGAGTATCGTGTTGCAAGTATGAACGGTGGCGGTAGCCTACGCTTTGAAGAGGCAGGTGGCACATCGGTTTACGGTTCTGTGAATATCGGCGCTACTGGCGGCTGGCAAACATGGACAACCGTTAAGCATACAGTTACCCTTTCTGCGGGCGTTCATAAATTTGGTATTGCGGCATCGGCTGGTGGTTGGAATTTTAACTGGTTTAGAATTACCCCCGGAGCCATTTAATAGTAAAGATTGTTGAATAAAACAATAAAGCCAAGCAGAAGACCGCTTGGCTTTTTTGTTTTTGCATCCTTATCTCTTCGTTTCACAGCCGCTAACCAACAGGCGTGATGCAAGCAGCATAGTTTTTATTTGTGCCTCTATTCAGATATTCATTGTTGAATTGCGAGCCGAGCGATAAAGTCATTGAACGAGTTTGCAAGTAAATGCATACCACTTTCATCTGCTTGATGATCATGCGCCCAAAAATAAATTTGTCCTATTGTTTCTGGTCGCAGATCCATACAAATGTAGTTACCTCCGTCGCCATCCCCTATGACCAGAAAGACAAGTGGAATGAACTCGCTCGTATCATCTTGTGAGTGACGAAATGCCACCAAATCGACAGACGAGTCCGAGCATTGAGCGAACAAAGACGATATCAAATAAACTGAATCTGGAGCCCCCGCATAGGAACTAATCCCATGACATACCACCGACTCATCAGTAAAAAAATATCCGGTATTTGGATAGCTTTTGAGAAAGTCCCTGTATTCGTGCGGTATAGTGATGCCAAGTTGATTAATAATTTCATTTTCAGGCAGTGAAGTGAAATTATCGCTATCAATAAACTTTCCATATTTTAAATCTTGCAAGGTTTCGATAACGCTTTTCATAAATAATATTCTCGTATCGCTAAAGCTAGCTTGCGTATAAGAGTGCAGTACTGACAAAAGCGTATGCGAGTCAAACAGATTTTCATGTAAAGCACCAATGTGCAAAACAAAATGTCCATCACAATAACTTACCTAGAAATTCAGTCTAATTTTGCTTAAAAGACCTATCTGGAATAACAATACTCGTCTGTTGGTAGCTATTTAAGGCGCAGATCAATTGTGATATTTGGCTGTCATCAAACACACCATATACTCCAGGATTGTGCGCCGAGTTTATACCGCTTGATGCTTGATTTCTAAAGGTTTGGCAATAGTCTCCAGATGAGTAATCAACTGCAATATATTGATCAAATGGGCTCCGCACTCTAAAAATATCCTTTAAATATGTAGCTGGAGAAACATTAATTGCAAGAGAGCTAAACGTAGGTATAAATGTTATGTTTTGCTCCTTTGGTTCAGTCCAAGTTTCGAAGGCTGGGGCATTTGCTTTAAGCTCAAAAAATGCCCTGTAGTATATTTGATCATAACTGCCAGGAACATTATCGTAGTAGGTTGAGCCTCGCCTTAACGAATACCACTGAAACGATTTGGATAACTCTGCCAACTGACGTTTATAAAGATAAAATCTGAATCCTGCAATATACTCGCCTTCATACACAGAATTAGCTTGTGAAGCGTTAATACCCAGTAAACTTCCTGAGGTAACTGCCAGCCTTACTAAATTATTTGGGAAGTCAGCCGCTGTAACCGCTCTATAAGCTGCCCCACTGATTAACATTTCTCTTGCTGCATCGCTTTTATACACATTCTGTGCACGCTTTAAACCAGAGGATGTATATCCAGCAGTGGCACCATCAAGCTTATCTACAAGACCATCTATAGTATCTTCCAACGCTTTTGGTGAGTTAGCTCCCAATTGTGGCGCATCATAAGAAACATACAGTGATGCCTGATGATCAATGCCTGCTAGCTCCATATTTTTAAGCGCCTTACGAGCAACAATCCCTCCCATGCTATAGCCAATAATAGCCGAACGATAACTACCTATTTTTGCACTATTGATTTCTTGAATGATTTTTTGCAGTAATGCAGCATTATCATTCATATTTGCAGAACCGCTTGGAAATTAATAATAATTAGATCTCTACCTGCATCAACCAACTTGAAAAACCGACGGTCAAAATAAAACTTGGGGAACGTAGTGTTATCAGGATCGTAGCCTTCAACCAAAATAACAGGCTTATCAAGAACCCCGTCATTCGAATAAGCTATGTAATTACTACTTAAAGGACGATCAGAAAAAACATTCGCTTGGCTTTTTTTACTAATACTTCCAAACAAAAACTCAGGCAAGGTATATGACTCAAAATACGTAACCACTCCCGGTAAATTATAGTTAAAGTCATAGTTAATATTGTCATTCACTCGATTAACATTCGATACGCAACCTAAACGGCCACAAGTTTGGAATGCACCAAGAAGGCATCCTCTTGGGCCACAAACAGGAGATGGAAATGTAACGGTGGATACTGCACTGTAATGTTAGTGTTGTCCTCGCAGGGTCATCTATGAGGCCGCCTCTAAGAGCATTTATTTTTGGGTGACTTTTTGCAGTAGTGCAATTTGGATTAGTATCACCATCACGGTAAACCAAAGCACCTGCATGCGCAAAGACAGAACAGAACAGAATATAAAAAACAAACAACGCGAAAAAATACTTCCTCATATAACATCTTTAATAGAAAATTAAACTATAAAACATTGAATTTATAATCTACCAATAAGACATCAAATATCGAATTGGAAGACTGATAGCCACAACGAAATTAGTGTCTTAACACACAGAGCACAAGGGCTCAGGTCTTGTTTTTTGCCATTTTTGCTTCCCCAGAAATTCTGCTGAACGAGAATCATACAAACCAAAATACTCGCTGGCTTCTTTCAAGTTTTAGCAACCACAAGCTCAACAAAGAGCGCACCACATAAATGCAAAAAGCCAAGCATAAGCTTGGCTTTTTGTTACACGCTTTCGCTAAAAAATTATTCAGCGTCTACTTCAACCGCTTTAGCAGCAACTGGGCGACCAACAAGCTCAACATAAGCCATTGGCGCTTTATCGCCTGAACGGAAGCCGCATTTCAACACGCGCAAGTAACCACCTGGACGAGTGTTGTAACGTGGACCTAATTCACTGAACAACTTACCAACGGCTTCTTTGCTGTTCAAGCGAGCAAAAGCAAGACGACGGTTAGCAACGCTATCCACTTTAGCCAAAGTGATCAAAGGCTCTGCAAAACGACGCAGTTCTTTTGCTTTTGGCAAAGTAGTTTTAATCAATTCATGCTCAACCAAAGAAATAACCATGTTGCGGAACATAGCTTTACGGTGAGAAGCATTACGGCCTAATTGACGACCTGCGAGACGATGACGCATAACAAATTTCCTTCAAATAGGATTGCTCTAGGCAATCTCGTTAATCACCCGCACCGAAGTGAGTTACGGGCGAACTAATAATAAAAAATAAAGCGGGTACCGCCGAAGCAATACCCGCTTTATTTTTCGGTTTTTTAATCGTTGCGAAGACTAGCCGGTGGCCAATTTTCTAAACGCATACCGAGAGACAAACCGCGTGAAGCCAGCACATCTTTGATTTCGGTAAGTGATTTTTTACCCAAGTTTGGCGTCTTCAACAACTCAACTTCAGTGCGTTGAATCAAATCGCCAATGTAGTAAATGTTTTCCGCTTTCAAGCAGTTTGCTGAACGTACGGTAAGCTCCAAATCATCCACTGGGCGCAATAGAACAGGGTCAATAGCCTCTTCTTTTTGCTCTGGCGCAGATTGTTTTTCGCCTTCCAAATCAACAAACACAGCAAGCTGTTGCTGCAGAATTGTAGCTGCGCGACGAATTGCTTCTTCTGGATCGATTGTGCCGTTTGTTTCCAAATCCAACACTAATTTATCCAAGTCAGTACGTTGTTCAACACGTGCGTTTTCAACGCTATATGCCAAACGCTTTACTGGACTGAAAGAAGCATCGAGTTGTAAGCGACCAATAGCGCGACTTTCATCGTCATCTTTACGACGAGCGTCAGCGGGCTGGTAGCCGCGACCACGAGCAACGGTCAAGCGCATTTTCAATTCTGTATTGCCAGTGATATTCGCAATCACGTGATCTGGATTTTTAATTTCCACATCATGATCAAGTTGAATATCAGCAGCAGTAACAACGCCTGGGCCTTTTTTGTTCAAAGTAAGAACGGTTTGATCCTTACCGTGCATAACAATGGCGACACCTTTAAGATTCAATAGAATCTCAATTACGTCCTCGCGAACGCCTTCGATGTCACTGTACTCATGCAACACGCCTTCGATTTCAGCCTCAACAATGGCACAACCAGCCATTGAAGAAAGCAAAATACGACGCAAGGCATTGCCGAGTGTATGTCCAAAACCACGTTCCAAAGGCTCCAACACCACGCGTGCGTGGGTTGGGCTGCTTTCGGAAACGTCGATATGACGAGGAGTTAAAAATTCGTTTACTGCTGTCTGCATATCCACACCTGTTAGCGGTTCTATTAAGTACCGAGATGTTGTTAGTACCGAGGGCTCTCGGTACTTACTTAGGGATCCTTACTTAGAGTAAAGCTCTACGATGAGGTTCTCGTTGATATCAGCTGGCAAATCGCTGCGATCAGGAACGCGCTTGTAAACGCCTTCTTTCTTCTCAGCATTAACATCAACCCACTCAACATTGCTGCGTTGGCCGGCAAGGTTAATAGCGTTTTGAATGCGCAATTGCTTTTTAGCTTTTTCACGAACTGCAACAACATCACCAGCAGCTACTTGGTAAGAAGCGATGTTAACGGTCTTGCCGTTTACGCTAATTGCCTTGTGCGATACTAATTGACGTGATTCAGAGCGAGTTGAGCCAAAGCCCATACGATAAACAACGTTATCCAAGCGAGATTCGAGCAGTTTCAACAAGTTTTCACCGCTTGCGCCTTTACGACGTGCAGCCTCTTTGTAGTAACCACGGAATTGCTTTTCAAGAATGCCGTAAATACGACGTACTTTTTGCTTTTCGCGCAACTGTACACCGTAGTCAGACAAACGACCGCGACGTTGACCATGTTGGCCAGGTGCAGTTTCTAATTTACACTTTGAATCTAACGCGCGCGCACCACTTTTTAAGAAAAGATCAGTGCCTTCACGACGAGAGAGTTTACAGGTAGGTCCAATATAACGAGCCATTATCTATTCCCCTTACACACGACGTTTTTTCGGCG
>SYDJ01000157.1 GCA_005801205.1 Gammaproteobacteria bacterium | reverse complement strand
GTTAAAGCGACGTGCTACCAGCAAACCGAAGAAGCCTAAACCCATTAACATCAAGGTCATTGGCTCTGATACAGAGATCTTACGGAATGCGTGGTTATCCGTTTCAAAGGCGTTAGAACTGCTGATAAACAATACTTTGTCAAAGCTTGCATTAACAAAGTTGAAGTTGATGTAACGATTTGATGCCCAACTTGCTTGGCCACCATTTTGCAGTAAGCCTGCGACTGGCGCACCCGTGAAGCTTTGTACAAGGATATTGCCTAAGTAAAAGCTAAGGGTGTTGTAGCCATCAATTGAACCCCAATAAAGGCCAAAATAATCTGCAGCAGCACCTAGGTTAAATGTAGAAGTTTGGCCACCAGAAACGGTAGAGTACTTAGTGGTATCTAAATAAGGTGCAGCATAAACACCTGAAGAGTTACCTTGCACAACACTTACATTTGAGCAGCTGCTGTACCCGGCACAGGTACCATCATCAAAAGTCACCTTAGTCGCACCTGCAACCGTTGACTCAAACACGCCTATCGCTTCGGCACTTACAACAACACCCGCATTTACGCTGGCAGATGCACTTACAACAGCAGCCATAAAAACAAAGGATTTAAGGATCCTGACCATCAAGCGAACTCCTAAAATGTATAAAAACTCAATTCTTTAAACCAACTAGACATTGAAGAATGAGCAATGCTTGTGCCAATCCACACAAATCAGCCGACTGCCTTACATTTGCTGTGTGATGTTCATCACACAATGTGTTTATGACCATAGTTTATACAATGAAAGTGTACTTTTTTGTTCACAAATGACGCTTTTTGTCATAGTGGCAGCAATTTCTGGCAGTATTGGCACCCATCGTCCGCTTGAGGTTACAGCTCACCATGCCAGAATTACCCGAAGTAGAAACGACCTTACGTGGCATAGCGCCGCATACGCTAAAACGTAAAATCTCTAAGGTGGTGATTCGTCAAGCCCGTCTGCGCTGGCCCATTCCAGCTGAGCTACCTGAACGTATTGAGCACCAAACATTGCACGGTATCACCCGGCGCGGTAAATACTTGTTGTTTGAATTCGCGCAAGGTCACGCGCTGATTCATCTCGGTATGTCCGGCAGTTTGAGAATTGTGGATGCGGATACACCACCCAACGCTCACGATCATTTTGATTGGGTGTTTGGCAAGATCGCCCTGCGCTACCACGACCCGCGTCGTTTTGGCAGCTTGCTCTGGGTAGAAGGCGAACCTCAGGATCACAAGCTCCTCGCCAAGCTCGGCCCAGAACCGCTGACCGAGGAGTTCACGGCAGACTATCTCTTTGAGCGCAGCCGCAAACGCACCCAAGCCGTAAAGCAATTTATTATGGATAGCCACTTGGTGGTGGGCGTTGGGAATATCTACGCGAACGAATCGCTGTTTATGTCGCGCATCAAGCCCATTCGCAAAGCGGGCACGCTCACGCGCAAAAACTGTGAGGATTTGGTAACCGATATTAAATTTGTGCTCAGTCGCTCCATAGAACAAGGTGGGACAACTCTGCGGGATTTTGTGGGTGGCGATGGTAAGCCGGGTTATTTCAAGCAACAGTTATTGGTGTATGGTCGCGGTGGGGAACCCTGCACTGAATGCGGCAAGCTCTTAAAAGAAGTACGTATGAACGACCGAACAACAGTCTATTGTGTGGATTGCCAAAAATAAGCCTCTGCATTTATCCATTCTACGTAAGAACCGCGCACAACTTCTGGCTTCAGCAATTTGTGATTTTGCTATAGCTGAAATTCATTCTTTAAAGCATCTCCACAAACAATTGCTCTACTTTCTCTCTTGCCCAAGGTGTTTTGCGCAAAAACTTCAAGCTAGATTTAACACTGGGTTCTTCTTTAAAGCAGCGGATATTAATGCGCTTGCCTAACTCTTCCCAACCGTAATGCTCAGCGAGTTGAGTGACAATTTTTTCCAAGGTCTGGCCGTGGAGTGGATTGTTGTTTTGGGTGTTGGTCATGGTCATAACGTCTTAAGGTTTGGCGGCAAGTTGATTAGGTGCTGCAGGTGCGTGGCAGCCATTGGCTTGGCCTATGCCTTTTAAATAGGCGCGGCGAATGCTCCCTGCGGTAATGGCGGCAGCTACGGCTTTGGATTTACGTTCTGCGCCAGATAATTTGCGCACCCAGTTGCGAAAGGGAACGGCACCTTCGGTAGTTTTGCGAATGGCTAAGACGGATTCATTTACGACAGTACTGCGGGTCAGCAGGCTGTCATCTTTTTCGGTGGAGGGTGTATCTAAATCTGCGCCGAGCACTTCATGTAACGCGTTGATCTCTTTCGCGAGTTCAGCGCAGCTAGTATCTACGGGTATTGCATAGGGATTTTTTTGAGCGTAGCGCAAAGGATTAGGAATGGCAGTTTTCACCAAGTTCAAATCTTTTAAGGGGGCGGTAACGGCTTCGCCAATTTGTTGCGGCGTATCGCTTTTGGATGTGCTTTTGTGCGTACTGCAGGCGCTGAGTAATACGGCCAAACTTAATATGACGAGTGATTTCATGATGTGATTGCTCTTGAGTTTTTATTGTATCTAACGGCTAACCGACATAATGCCAGTTAGCGCAAGAGAGTCCACCTTCTTGTCATAATTAGTGTGTTTTTGTGCTTTTGGTGCTCATGCATAGCTGACAAATCGTAACGCCCGTAACACCGCCATGCTAAGCGCAGCAAAAGGAACGGGCGTGACAGTGTAAATTAAGGCGAGCTCTGGCGCTGCGCTAGCACTGCAGGCATAGCGCAAGGTACCGGTGAAATCACTTGATTGCTGGCGCTGAGCAAACTGGTGTTAATGTCCAAGGTATCTTGCGTTAATTCAAATATGAATATTCCGGCAAGTTGTTGATTCAGGATATATTGAGATTTTTTCTTGACGAGTTCAGGTGTCTCGAAAAATAAATTTCCTATTTTCCCAGAATTAAGATCGCCATTTTTTTGCTTTATTTTTTCTACAATTTGTTTGTGCGAATAATCTTTATTCACCCGAACATTTTTTCCATCCATAAACTCTATGCCGTAGGCGGGGAAGCCCACCAGTAGTTTTTCTTTCTGAAAGCCCCTATCCAGTACAAATTCAATACTCTTCTTGAAGGTAGAGTAATCGGAATGGTGTGTAACCGGTGAGGATTCCCAAGCGCCGGTAAAGTCATAGGCCATTAGAACGGCATAATCCAGGTGCTGCTGAATTTCGGGAAGATATTGCTCGCCGTACCAATAGCCCGCAAAAATATCTGCTGTCATTTGAATGTTTTTTGGCAGCTCAGCTCGTAACGCCGCGAGCAAATCTACTAATTGGCGGCTTTCAATTGGGTCATTGCCTCCTTGCTGATGTACTGCTTGCTTTGTCCAATATTCCCAATCTATATCCACGCCATCTACTTGATGTGCCTTCACGTAAGCGGCCACGTTTTGGGTAAAAAGTTTTAGGCGATCTTTATCGGCTGTAATGTTTTGAAATGCACCGCCATAACCGACGGCCCCACCTATAGAAACCCACACCTTTTTATTTTTCTCATGGGCTAATTTAACAAGGGGATCTATGAATTGATCTATATCTTTGGTTTCTAGGCTGCCATCGGCATTGGGTAAGACAAACGTGAGCGTAATGTGGGTGAATTTATCCCAAGGAATGGATTCAAGAGGTAACTGATTGGCTGACCAGGTTGGATAAACCGCTACCACAGGCATACAGCGGGTTTGTTTAACGTCGTTACAGGAGGTTAGCACCAAGCTACAAAGTAGAATGAGTGAGAATGAAATGTTTTTTATCACAGCAAAAACTCCGTTTTACCTGCTGCTTCTGCGCAATAAATTTTGCAACGCACAAACTTCACCGCCAAGGTTGCAGTGAAGTGAGCAAGGATTTTAAGGGAAGCTTAGTGTGTATTAATGCTGTGGTAATGGCAATACGCAGGTAAAAGTACTGCCTTTGCCGAGTTCGCTGGTGATTTTCAATTCACCGTCATGACGTAACAACACATGCTTCACAATGGCCAAACCTAAACCTGTGCCGCCAGTGGCGCTGTTGCGGCTAGCGTCTACGCGATAAAAGCGTTCGGTTAAGCGCGGTAAATGTTTGCTGTCTATGCCGGGGCCATTGTCGGTAACAGAAAAATAAACGTGATTGTTATCTTTCCATAAATGCAAATCAATCACGCCATGTTCCTGTGTATATTTCACGGCGTTAATGGCGAGGTTAGAAAAGGCGCTGTGAATTTCTTTTTCATTGGCGAGAATACTAATAGGTTCGTCACACCGCAAACGAATAGTTTGTTGCTTATCGTTACCTAGTGCATCAGCTTCATTTTTAATGGAAATTAACAGCGGCTCTAATTCCAATTCTTTTTGATTGTGTCCGGCTTCGGTGGTTTCTAATTTTGATAACACCAACAAATCATTAATCAGTAATGACATGCGTTTACCTTGCTGCAAAATTTGTTGCAGCGGTTTTTCCCATGTGGGTGTTTTATTGTTGTCTGAAATGGTTTCGATGTAGCCGTTGATTACTGTGAGTGGCGTGCGCAATTCGTGTGACACGTTGGCCACGAAATCCTGACGCATTTGTTCAAGGTTGTGAACTTGGGTGATATCGCGAATCACAATCAAGCGCTCTTGCTGGCCGAAGCGCGTAATTTGAATTTGTAGTTGTTTGCTGGTTTGACGCGGCGATTGCAAATCGAGGGGTTCAGCGTAATTATCGCTATTAAAATACTGCACGAATTTAGGGTCGCGAATAAAATTAATGATGGATAAACCCTGGTCTTTACTGCGAAAACCAATCATGCGCTGTGCAGCGGGATTCCAAAAATCCAAATGACCGCGCCAATCCAAAATAATAATGCCGTCTTTTAAGGCAGACGTGATTTCTTGAATACGCTTAATAACCGCTTGCAAATTTTCCGTTTCCGCTTGTTGTTGGCATTGGAGTCTGTACATATTGTCAAAAATTTCGCCCCACAAACCGCTGGATTCGGGCGGAGCATCGGTGCCGTGAATTAGCCATTTATTGAGGCGATATAACTGGTAAAACAACCACGCCACATAAAGGCATAAGCCCGTGAAAAGTAGCCACCAATGCAACCCAAAAAGAATGCCGTAGCCAACGCAAATAACAAAAATAATGAGCAAACGGCGCAGCTCAGTTTTAAAACTATGCAAAAACAATAGGGTGGCCTCGCAGAAGTAATTTTCCCCCCTCACCTCAATCTTTTCGCAGAGGAAACCAAGCCCCTCCCCCTTTTCAAGGGGGAGGTTGGGAGGGGGTGTAGCTTATTAAGCCTCTATTTTAGTCGAGAATCTATAGCCCGTGCCCCGTACGGTTTGCACTAAATCTTCGTGGCCATCAACACTCAGTGCTTTACGCAGGCGGCGAATGTGAACATCCACCGTGCGTTCTTCCACATAGACATTGCCGCCCCATACGTGATCCAGCAATTGACCACGGGTATAGGCGCGCTCTTGGTGAGTGAGGAAGAATTCCAGCAGGCGATATTCAGTTGGCCCCATATCCAACGATTGATCGTGAATAGTTACGCGGTGGCTGGAAGGGTCTAAGCATAAGCCGTGAACGATAATCGGTTGACCGCCGATTTTTGGGTCGGCGCGGCGCAACACAGCTTTTAAGCGGGCAACGAGTTCGCGCGGCGAAAAGGGCTTGGTGATGTAATCATCCGCACCTACTTCCAAACCTTGAATCTTGTTGTCTTCCTCGCCTTTGGCGGTGAGCATAATAATCGGGATATCAGCAGTCACTTCATCGCGCTTTAAGCGGCGCGCGAGTTCAATACCGCTAGTGCCAGGCATCATCCAGTCGAGCAAAATTAAATCGGGCTTTTCGTCCACTATAAGCGCGTGGGCGTCCTGCGCATTGCTGGCCTCAATACAATCGTACTCGGCCATTTCCAGAGCTACGCGCAACATGTCGCGAATAGCGGATTCATCATCAACGATTAAAATTTTACGACCGGTCATAGAATTGCCTGTGAGTTCAAATGTGAAGCTATTGTTGCAAGTCTATTTAATAAGGAGTTTGTTACACATTAGTGACAGGCTAGCGGATATTTCTGGGTTTGTGGCGGAAATTCCCATTTAAGTTGTGGAGTTAGAGCAAAGCAGGGAATTACTCAAACACCTTCCGCTCTTTAAACAAGGCTTCCAGATATTCCATATTTTCAGATGCATGACGTAAGTCAGCTTCGGGTACGCCTTTGCTTGCGGCAATAGCGGCTACTTTGCCTTGTTTGTGAAATGCTTTTTGCTTGGCGATGGGGTCTTTGTAGGCATCTTGTGGGGCAATAATTTTCCAGCCTTTGCTGCGTAAACGGGCGATTAAATCGGGTAAAAAGAGCGCAGCGGCATCGTTCTCGTGCAGTAAAAGCACGTGTTTGGGTGAGCGCTTTAAGGTTTTTTGGGCGATGGCATCAAAGAACTCTATGGATTGCTCCAAGGTGTCCACATAGAGCGCGCTGGCTTTGGCGTAGTCGATGGTTTTCTTCTCTTCGGCGGCTTTAACCAAAATAGCGTTAATGGCCCAATCGAAATTATCCACAGTCACATAACCATCTTTGTAACCTAGCTCGCCCAAACCGGCTTGCAGCTTTTCAATCGCAGCTGTGTCTGCACCGTAATGCAGGTAGGGAAAGCGGTGATAAGGCAGGCGATTGTCAAAATCGTTGAGTATCAAATGGGCTTTGTAGGCATCGCTTAAATAATCATTTACGCCCAATTTAGTGGCGGATGCATGGCTGTGGCTATGATTGGCGAGATGAAAACCGGCTTGGGTGTATTGCGTGAGGCGGCTCTTGTTTTGCTCGGTGATATTGCCGGTGGTCACAAAAAAAAGCGCATCGGGAACCTTGGCATCCTTTAAAACGTTAATCAGCTTATCGGTTCGCTGTGCGCCGGTCATAAGCGCTGTGTCTGCTAGGGGCGCGTCATCAAAGGTCAGCGCGATTTCGCGCGCTGAGGTTTGTAGGGCAACGCAGAAACAGGCTGCGGCCAGAGAAAGGCGAATCGACAAGCTCATAAATATCCTAAAGGGTTGAACAATAAATTTGCTTTGGCGCTCTGCTTCTATTGAGAATACAGAACCGATTCTTAGCTCATGCCAACCACGCCAAGCGCTCATACAAAATCCGCAACCGCTGCTTGGTTGCTTTCGGCAGGCTTTTTACAACGAGATCGTAAGAGTGATCGATCAAGCGATGGACTTCCTTTTTGGGCAAATCCCCCTTTAAATCCAACGTATTCCAATGCCGTTTATTCATGTGATAGCCGGGCGTGATCTCTCTAAACACAGCGCGCAATTCCTGCGCATGAACGGGGTCGCATTTGAGGTTGATAGTCTCGCGGGTGTCATCTTTGAAGTAAATCGCAAACACCTTGCCTTCCACTTTATACACATGAATATCTGCCCCAAAGGGGTAATCTAATACCGCTTGGGGCAGGCTCATCAAGAAGTCGTGCAAGGGTTTATTCATTGTGAGCGTGACGCAAAATCCAAGGCGATACCCACAAACACAACAGCACCTACCCAGTTGTTGTTCATAAATGCCTTAAAACAGGCGGTGCGTTCGCGAAAGCGAATTAACCATTGTTGATAGCCGAATAGACCGGCGACAACACCAAAGCTCAGGTAGAAAACCCAGCCCAAGGTAAAGGCTTGGCCAACCAGATACAAGGCATAGAGTGTAAGGATTTGCAGTGCGCCGGTTATCACACGATCTTGGTCGCCGAATAAAATCGCGGTGGATTTCACACCGATTTTTAAGTCGTCATCGCGGTCAACCATGGCATAAAAGGTATCGTAAACCACTGTCCAAATGACGACGGCGAAGTAAATCAACCACATGTTTTTATCCAGCGCGCCGGTTTGTGCCGCATAAGCCATGGGGATTCCCCACGCGAAAGCCGCGCCCAAGACGACTTGCGGTAAGTGGGTGTGGCGTTTCATAAAGGGGTAGCTAAAGGCCAGCAGCAAACCGCCTACCGAGAGTTTTATGGTGAGCGGATCGGTAAGTAATACCAAGCCAAACGCCACCAAGCAGAGCGATACAAACAGAATGATGGCTTCGCGGCTGGAAATGGCACCGGTCGCCAGCGGGCGGTTTTGAGTGCGGGCGACTCTGCCGTCGATTTTACGGTCGGCAAAATCGTTAATCACACAACCCGCCGAGCGCATAACCACCACCCCCAAGCAGAAGATGATCAGGTTTTTAACCGAGGGGAAACCTTTGGCCGCGAGCCATAGCGCCCAGAGTGTTGGCCACAATAAAAGCAAAATACCGATGGGTTTATCCAAACGCATTAACTGCATAAAGTGCGGCAGGCGTTTGTGTAAATTTTGCAGCGCAGGCGGTAAAGGCTTGTGTATCCGCGCTTTAGGCGCAGGGTTTGTAGGCGTAGCTTTTTTAGCCGCCGGCTTGGCAACAGGCGTATCGGTGGGTGTGCGAGGGGGAAGATTGGATTTATCGTTGGTCATATCAGAGCCATTTGGACGAACCGATTATTGATTATTTTCGCGTGCACCGGGGAAATCGGGCAGGAAAACTTCACTCACCAACAAGGGCTTGTCATCAATCGAAAAAATCGACCGTCTGCCCCAAACAGGGTTTGCTCCCATAAGCGCTTCAGGGAGGTAGGCATGATGGCCACTTATTAAGGCGAGGGCAATGGGGCTGCGTTTTAAGTGTGGCTGACTGAACAAAAATGCCCCGAGCGGGCGTGTGCCCTGCTTGCGCAAATGACGCAGTGATCCGGTTAGGCTGCTGAGCGGCAAGACGCTGCGGGCGAATACCCAGGGCTGATTGTGGCCGCGCAGGATTACCTCGCGGATTAAACAGAACTCGTTAAAACCAATCCCCAACGCCAAGGCTTCGCTGCGGCTGGCGCGAGCATGAACTTGTCGCAGTACTTGTACTTTGAATTCGCCGTGGCTTAGTTTGAGTAATTTTGCGGTCAAAGAACCAGAATCTAACAACCAAGAACGCAAAGCTGTACTAGGCTGTAGTGGCGATGGAGGCCTAGGGTGCGCTGACCAGCGTAACTCGCGCGCAAAGTGTGAAATAGTTGGCAAGGTGAAAAAACCCTAGGCTAAAGTCATCAGAAGCTGGCATTCTAGCAGCTCGAATTTATTGGCGGCAGAAAAAGCCTTTCCAACTTAAAACAACAAACCAGAATTAACGACCATATCTAAGGAAACCATCATGAATAAAGCCGATTTAGTGACCGCTGTTGCCGCACAAGCTGATCTAACCAAAGAAAAGGCTGATGCTGCTGTATCTGCCATTGTTGAGCAAATTACCAATGCCTTGGCGCGCGATGAAAGCGTGACCTTGATTGGCTTTGGCACTTTCAGTCAAAGCCACCGCGCCGCCCGTACTGGCCGCAACCCACAAACGGGCGCTGCCATTGAGATTAAAGCCTCTAACAGCGTTAACTTCAAAGCCGGTAAGGCATTGAAGGATTCAGTTAACAGCTAATTCAAGCTGAACACTCAACAGAGAAAGGCGCACTGGTTGCGCCTTTTTTTATGGCTTTCAGGATGAGATTGCCTAGCCTAAAACCACGCCCTAACCGCATCTGGCAGCGCTACCGATTTCCCCGTCGCCTTATCCACCCAAACGATCTTTGAATAGCCTTCGCTGCAGGGGTTTTCTTGATCGGCGCTGGTGTACACCTTGTAAGTCGCCATAAAGCTGGAGCGCCCAGGCTCAGAGATAAACACATCTATGCGCAAGGTATCGGGGTGAAATACCGGGCGGAAAAAGGTGCAGCCGATGGTGACGACTACGGGGTAAGTATCGCCGCCGATGGGCACGCCTTTTTCCAGCATCCACTGAAAGCGCGTCTCTTCAAAATAGCGGAAGTAGAGGGTGTTATTCACGTGGCCGAAAGCATCCATATCGCCCCAGCGCACGGGGATTTGGCAGCTGTAAAAAGGGTTATTTGGCATATTTGCTCCGAATATAAGCCGGTTCATCAAAACTCAAAAACAGTACCCGTGGGCAGCCGGTGGTTTTGGCTTGGGGGCACCAGTAGGAAATGGTCATGGCGGCTTCGCAGCCGAGTTCGATAATGTCGGGGTCTTTGTTTTTGGCGATATCGCAGCTGTTGCCTATGGCTTTATCGAGGGATTCGCCTTGAAAGTGGCCGCGTCGGCTAATGTCTTTGAGCAACAAGTAGGACTTTTCGGGTGTTAGCTCACCCCAAGGGCGCACTTTAACATCGCGGCCATTGATGGTTAGGTTCACTTCTAGCTGTGGTGGCGAGCAATCCCATTCGCCGTCTACCAAGTCGCAATCGTCAATATAGCGCATGGGTTTGCCGTTGAATTGGCCATGGCTTTCGCATTCCACGTAAGCAGAGGTACGGGCTTTTAAGGCAATTTTGCCATCGCCACCCGCCCGATCGCCAAAGGCGTAAGCTTTAATTTTGCTGGCTTTTAGGCCGTATTGGGTGGTGCAGACCTTCTGCTCTAGAAAACTGTGTTCGCGGGTGGAGAGTTTAAAGGGTGTGCCCAGACTGTCGCTGGTGGCACTGGCGGAGGCCGTGCAAATGGCGAAGATGAGTGTGATTAGAGCGGTGAATTTGTTCATCCTTTTTCCTCTTGGGTATTAACTTTGTAGAGCACCCCCTCCCAGCCTCCCCCTTGAAAAAGGGGAGGAGTTGGCACGACTCCGAACTTATTACGGAGTGGGTGCTAGTTCTTCCTGCTTGAAAAAGGAGACTTACTCCCCGTAGCTTCAGTTCGTTGTACAAGGTGTAATTTGCTCCTCCCCCTCTCGGAGGGGGAGGCTGGGTGGGGGTTAGTTCTTAGCCTTAAAACTCACTTCCATCTTGCCCAGCCCAACATAATCCAACGTGATGTCAGTATT
Source organism: Gammaproteobacteria bacterium (assembly GCA_005801205.1). Classification (GTDB taxonomy): domain Bacteria; phylum Pseudomonadota; class Gammaproteobacteria; order Pseudomonadales; family Cellvibrionaceae; genus Cellvibrio. The sequence continues at coordinate 2,740 of SYDJ01000157.1, read as the reverse complement.
CATAGGTACTTCCAATACACCCGCAAATGAACCAGTAATCACCGCTTGGCCTGCGATTATGCCCTGCCCTTGGCTGCGTAAAAACTCGGCTAACCAATATAAAGGCGCGCGAGGGCTGTTGTTGGGGTGCTTTGCATTATGGCTACTAGATTCACCATTTTGGCCGACGATAAGGGTAAATTCACTTGTGTTGCGCGCCAGTTCGTCATCCACCTGTGGGCCGATAAACAGGCCTTGGTTGACCAAGCCATCTGCCAGCATTTCGGGGAATGTGCATTGGCTGGGGTCGGTGTAGCGGCAGTTGATTAACTCTAAGGCAAGGTGAGTGCGGCTGATGGCGGCATCCACCTCGGCGGCAGTGTAAGGCTGCTCGCGGGCGGGTAAATCGTGGCCAAAGAAAAATGCTAATTCAGGTTCTATGCGCGCAATATTGTTATCGCTAGGCTTTGACCAGAGTGAGACTGGAGCAACTGAGTCTATGGTGCGGGTATAAATAGGGCCAAGGATCAGCTTGCCTTCTGGCGGCAGCAGGCATTTCCAGCCACCGATACTATCGTCTTCTTGTTCGCACCAGCCTTCGGTAACGGCCGCTTGAATAGCGAGCGCGTCTTCTAGTGTGGTGGGGCGGCAGCTTTCGGGAAGTCGATCACCTTGTGTGCCAGTTTGGCGACGTTCAACTAAAATCGCTGCAGCTTCTTGCGCTTTGCTCATATTTTTAGCATGTCCTGACTTTGTATTTTCTAAAAAAGAAAACCCCTGAAGTCCAGAGTGTGGAGCAGGGGTTTTTATAATCGTTGCAACCCGTTCATCTGAGGGGGAACGGATCGGGCTTTCTAGTGCTTGGGGCTCAGCTCGTGGGCAATATGTTTCAAGTCATCACTAGATTCAAGAATGTTTTGCACGGTTTGCTGGGCTTTCTCTGGGTCTAAATGCAAATCGTCAAATACGGATTGGGGAATTTCCAGCTTTGGCCCTTGGCCTATATTGTGTTGGTGCAGCAAGCGTTGGGCAACAAAAATCAGCTTGGCGTATTGGCTGTATTCACCCTGGAAGGTGGGGTTATTTTGGTGGCGCAGGCCAACAATAATTTCCTCCGGCATAGACCAAAGCGACATTAGCGTGCTGGCCAATTGTTCGCGGGTAACGCCTATTAAATGGCGTTCAATGGCTTGATGGGTAACATGCGGGTTGGCATCAGCCATATCGCAATAGGAGTGAAAATAAGGCGGAAAAACCTCTGCCAAAATCAAATAACCAAAGTTATGCAGCAGGCCGCACAGGTAGGCCATACCAAAACTGGGGCGGTGATCACGCGGTATGGCGGTCACCAAGCCTTCAATGGTTGCGGCCATAAACACCGCTTGCTGCCAATAGGGCAAGGTGCCGTGAGGGCCCTCTTTGGGGATGGTCATGGTTTTGCCGAGCGATAAGCCGAGCGCCAAGTTGAGCACCATATCAAAGCCGAGTACACGCACAATGGCATCGTGAATCGACTTAATTTTTCCTGGCGCTGAGTAATAGGGCGATGCGGCCCAGCTCACCACTTGTGCGGCCAAGCTTGGGTCGGTTTCCACGATTTGTGCGAGGTCGCTGATATCCGCATTGGGGTTAACACGCAGTTTGATTATGCGCTGGGCGGTATCTGAAAGTGGCGGTAATTCTAGGGTTTCTTCCAAGCGTTGCTTAACGCGCAGTTGGGTAAAGCTGCGTACCGCGCCCAGAATTTGGTCTTGGTCGCTGGTATTTAAGTCGTCCATCTCAAGCGGTGCAAGGGGAACCGAAATATCGCACAGGGTTGCGCCTTCCAAAATCTGTTCAAATTCACTGCGATCAATGCGTACCAACTGTTCTTCGCTGCCGGAATCGAGCAGCAGTTCTTTGCGATCCATCAGGCTTCTGTCCACCAAGGTTTGCAGGCCTGCAAGCTTAGGTAGTGCGGGGATGGAGTCGAGGTTGTGGCTGGCGCAGAATTTTTTAATATCTTCCAGGCTGGTGGCCTGTAATTCGCGGCCCAGTTGGCGGTTTACGGCTTTCAAGTCGAGCAGGCGATCAGCGGAAATAATCACCTGCACTCGGCCTTGGCCGTCTTGCAAAATCAAGGACTTGGCAGCGCTCATATTACGTAAATGTTGGTCGTGCCACACTAAACGGCGGTCATCGTCATTGAACGGTGTTGTTGCCAAATCATAGGAAACATTTCGGTTTTGTAGCAACGATTGCACGCTGGATGGTACAGGCACGGCCTACTCCTTTGTTAGTGTTTTGAAGGTGGAGAGTGGGTGTTAGTAGCTTTAAGTCTGTCTTGTCAGCATAGACCAGAATTTTAAACTTGCAGGTAAACATGGCTCTTTCCGAGCCAGCGTTTAATAATTTCTTCACAAAGTGAGAAATGATGCCCCATTAAATGTTCTGCCCCCTCTTTTACGCTGGGCAAAAGGTGAGCATCGCGCTGTAAATCGGCAATTTTGAATTGCATATCGCCGGTTTGGCGGGTACCTAACACTTCGCCAGGGCCGCGCAACTGCAGGTCTTGTTCGGCGATATAAAAGCCATCATTGCTCTCTCTCATCACCCGCAAGCGTTCTTTGCTGTGGTTGGATAGGGGGGAACCGTAGAGTAAAACACAGTGGCTAGCAGTAGAGCCGCGCCCCACTCGGCCGCGCAATTGATGTAACTGCGCCAAGCCTAGGCGCTCTGGGTTTTCGATAATCATAAGGCTGGCATTGGGTACATCCACCCC
>SYDJ01000016.1 GCA_005801205.1 Gammaproteobacteria bacterium | reverse complement strand
TATCGCACACTCACGGCAGTAGACTCCGTATTGATGATGATCGATGGAGCGAAAGGTGTAGAAGATCGCACCATTAAATTAATGGAGGTGTGTCGTTTACGCGATACGCCAATTCTGACATTCATTAACAAAATGGATCGTGAAAGCCGCGATACCGTTGAACTGCTCGATGAAATTGAAAATGTATTAAAAATTGCCGCGGCACCCATTAACTGGCCGTTGGGTAGTGGTAAAGAGTTCGTTGGTGTCTATAATTTCTACACCGATATTATTCATGTCTATCAACAGGGGCAGGGTCACACCATTCCTGATGATGTACAAATCAAAGGTTTGGATAGCGAAGAAGCTACAAAGTTATTGGGTTTTTACGCCGCAGATATTCGCGAAGAAATTGATTTTGTGCGCGGTGCGACCAATCAATTTAAATTGGAAGAATATTTGGCGGGTCGCATGACTCCGGTATTTTTTGGTACGGCGCTCGGCAATTTTGGTGTGCGCGAAATGTTGGATGGTTTTGTAGAGTGGGCGCCCACGCCGCGCAGTCGCGAATCTAAAGAGCGGGTAGTGGAAGCCAATGAAGAAAAGTTCAGCGGTTTCATTTTTAAAATTCAAGCCAATATGGATCCTAAACACCGCGACCGCATCGCCTTTATGCGTATCTGTTCCGGTGTTTACCAGCAGGGCATGAAAATGAAACATGTGCGTATTGGCAAAGAAATTAGAATTGCCGATGCGGTAACGTTTATGGCGGGTGATCGCAGTGCCGTAGAAGAAGCTTTGGCGGGCGATATTATTGGTTTGCACAATCACGGTACGATTCAAATTGGCGATACGTTTACAGAAGGCGAAGATTTAAAGTTCACGGGTATTCCGCATTTTGCACCAGAATTGTTTCGTCGTATTCGTTTAAAAGATCCATTGAAGATGAAACAGTTGCAAAAAGGCTTGCAGCAACTTTCGGAAGAAGGTTCAACGCAAGTTTTCTTTCCTATAAACAATAACGATATTGTTGTGGGCGCTGTCGGTGTGTTGCAATTTGAAGTGGTTGCCTATCGCCTTAAAGATGAATATAAAGTTGAAGCGGTATATGAGCCAGTGAATGTGACAACTGCGCGCTGGTGTGATTGCGATGACTCGAAAAAGCTTGAAGAGTTTAAGCGCAAGTGTACTGAAAATCTTGCATTGGACGGTGGTGGCCACTTAACTTACCTTGCACCATCACGTGTTAATTTATCTTTGACGCAAGAGCGCCACCCAGAAGTTGTGTTTAGGGCGACGCGCGAACATTAATGGATGATGGGATAGATTGCAAAGGTTAGTGCGTGCGCTGATAATAAACTAAAAGGCTCTCTGCCTAATGCGGAGAATACATGTGAGGCCGCAGCGTGACACAAGCAGAACGCAATAATGATTTGGTTTGGGACATAACGGCGTTTAATCAGCGTCAGCGCGCTATTGATTTTGTGATGGGGTTTGAGAATAAGTTATGTGTATTTTCAAATTCCGTAGAGCAGTTATACACTAATTACAATATTTTTTTCCCTCGTGAAGAAGCCCGCAAGCTGGTTATCTTGCCAAACCCCTATGCGCATCACGATACCTTTAATGGTATTTCTGAGCATGCAGTTACTGCTACAGGTATGGAAATTCTGCCAGGCATTCTCAAGGGTAAGCCTGCTTTATTTTTGCGTATTCCCTTTAAGAATGGTGCGGTAAAATTCCGTACCGTGCCCTTACAAATGGGTTTGCGTGTTATTCAGCAGCAGTGCCCGCCCGAGAAACCATTTCTGCCTGTGTTAATGAAAGGGGATTTGCGCGAGTTAGATGCTTCTACACCGTGCTTGCATTTACATCGAATACATCTCAATCGCCTAGAATCACACTCTACGCTTGAAAAAAGTGATATTGAAAAAATCATTAAAAAGCGCTTAGCAGATTTGGGTTGAACTGACTTAACATGAAATACAAAAACCAAAAAAGCCACAAAAGTGGCTTTTTTGGTTTATAGCGATAAAGAATTACTTTTGCTGCAGGGTAAATCTTAAGGGTGCATTAAACTCAAAGGTTGCTCCCGTAATAGCATCAGGTATAGCGGTAAATGTTGTTTTATTAACAGCCTCAAGTGCCGCCTCATTTAGAATCTCAAATTCAGATGCTTGCGATATGCTGGCGCTGATGATGCTGCCTTGGCGATTAATCACTACCGTAAGCCGCACGCTGCCTGACTGCTCTTTCTCAAGAGCCCTCTTGGGGTAACGAACATTGGCGTAAATCTTTTTCAGTTGGTCTGAAACATAAAATTGACGTGCCAAGAGTGTTTGCGCGGTTAATGCAGGTTTCTCATCGTCGTCATTAGCTGTTGCATTTACCGCAACTATGGGTGCCGCTGCTTTTTGGGCTGCGAGTTTAGCTGCTTCCGCTTTAGCTTGTTCTGCCTTTTGCGCAGCTAATTGTTTGGTGTTATCAACAGAAGATGCGCTTGATGATTTTGCAGCAGCCTCTTTGGCCTCTTTCTCTTTTTCCTTCTCGGCGGCTAAGTCGGCGGCAGATTTAATTTTGCTCCAGCCTGCCACTTCGATCGTGCGCTCTTTGCTGGGTTTAATTTTATCAAAACGGCTTTTAAGCTCGGCACTTACATTGCCATTTTTCAGTATGCCGTCTTTATAGTCAGATGAGAGCGGCACTTTACCAATCCAAGTTCTTAACAGCATGCTGAAGAACTTATCGCTGGCTATATTTCCTAGTACTACATCGTTAATACTGATAGTTACACCTTTGCTGGGTTCAGAAATAAACGAAATAGTATCGTTGGGCGAAAAGCGGCCCTTAAATAAGCCGTCAAATTTAACCATGTTATCGGCTTGTTCAGTCAAAAGTGCTGCAGAGTTGTTGATGGCCATACCTTCAATCCACCAGCGACTAAAACGGCGTGTGGTGACCCCATCCGGTGAAACAATTTTTAGCTCCATGCGCATGATTTGGGTATTTGCTAATAGCTTATCGGGGTTATCGCTAAGTGGAGAGGAGTAAAGCGCACCAATAAATTGCTCTTTGCCTAAATCAACATGTATGGCCATGCCGTTTAACATCGGCTCGGCGGCTAAGGACAGTGAGCAAAAACCAGCAAGTAAAATGCTTATGCAAAAATTAGTAATGGATTTTAATCGCATGACGTAAATACTCTCATTCTATTTTAAGTGATCTGTTAGCCATAGATGCGTTTTAAACCTGTGTTTGGCTAGGTTCAAGTATAATATACAAATTTAGTGGGTGGGGTATTCTCTTTTATGCCGCTTGAGCCGCTGACAAAAGTATGAATTTAGAGTATAGAGCAAAAATAACGCTTTAAATTTTAAAACTGGCTGTTTGGGGGCTAGTTTTTTTGTCAGAATAACCTAATGTTATCTTATCTAATTTCCTATTTTAGGGCGCAACATGGAAATAAAACTGCTGTCTAAGCTGTCTCGAGATTATGTTGAGCAGCTATTGTCTGGCATTCCATTTTTTAAATTGGTTAAACAGCAAGATGCGTGGCAGTTCGAACTTTTATTGCAGTCCTCACGCATAGTTACCTACTCTCCGGGTGAGATAGTTCTGCAGAGGGGGGGCTCTGATCCGTGGCTATTTTTTTTGCTGAAAGGTCGTTTGGCCGTTTATGTCGATGATCCTTTGAAAGGTGAATTGATTAACTATGTAACGCCAGGTGAGGTGTTTGGTGATTTAGCCCAACTTATGGGGCAGCCGCGCACTGCGACGGTATTGGCTGAATCTAGTTGTCGAGAATCAATAGTATTGGCAACTGATGCTTCCATATTTGGCGATATTAGCTCGATGCGCCCCATTACTATTCAGACCAAGCTTGCCTATTACCGTAATACGGTACATAACTTACGCTGGAAGCTGGAGGTTTATCGGTCGCAGCACCTTCAGCATCACTTGGCGAATAAACATCGCCAAGTAAAACTCTATACCGGCACAAAAGAGACGATTGAAGAGTTGCGTGCGCTTTACGAGCAAGCCCAAGCCTTGGCCGGCTTATTGTTAGAGTGGAATCGAGAGTTCGGTGCTTTGAGCGAAGACTTGGCTCCACCGCAAGATGTTTATAATTTATAAAAACAATATGTAAGTGTTTAAATGAGGGCTTTGGTTTGGTTTGCATCTTTAAAGCTGTAAAAAAAATGAATAAGACTGCTACACTCTTTAATGAACTATATTCCACTTAATATTTCACTTGGTTTCTTGGTCTATGAAATTTGAAGATATGAAGTTGATTTACGGCTACCCCTTGCAGTTGCAATCAAGCAACAGTGCTGGGCAGCCAGAGCGATTCTCCTGTCGACTCATTGGTTGTTTGCCGGGCCGCAGTATTCTTTTGTCTGTACCTAAGCTTGCGGGTAAGTTGGTGCGCTTTCGTACGGGTCAAAAAGTCGTGGCGCGTTTAATGGTTGATAATGGTATAGGCATATTTGCAAGTGTTGTTGAAACGCAAACAGCAGACCCTTATCCCATACTTCATATCAGTTATCCTGAAAATGTTAACTTCAAAGGAATTCGTGGTGCTACTCGGGTTGCTATAGATCGGCCTGTCGTGGTTTCGAATTTGACCGTTATTAGTGATACCACAATTTCTGCCAGTGTGGTGGATGTTAGTGTAACGGGCGCGCGCATTGAGGCAGCGTTAGCATTTGGCGACATAGGCAACAAAATTCAAATTGCGATGAGCGTTGGTGTGGCTAATATTATTCGTGAATTAACGCTAGAGGCCATTATTCGGTCGCGCGGTGATGTTGACCCCCAAACCCCTAATGGTGCAATTGCTTATGGTGTCGAATTTATTGAGCCTGAAGAGGATAAGCGATTGCTTTTGTATGCTTATGTTTATGCTCAAATTGGTAGCGAAGAGATTATTGGTGGTTAGTCTGTATTAATTTATTATTTCTCGGAAAATAAAAAGGGTGCCAAGCGGCACCCTTTTTATTTGAGCTTTGTGAGTGATCTAAAGATTGCTCTATAGGTCACTCATAGGTCACTCTTAAGCAGCAGGAGTTGCTACTACAACAGCTTTTGGCTTGCGGCCACGCTTTGCAGCTGGTTTAGCAGCTGGAGCTTTTTTGGCTGCTGGAGCTTTCTTAGCCGCTGGAGCTTTTTTTGCGGCCGGTGCCTTTTTTGCTGCTGGAGCTTTCTTGGCAGCTGGAGCTTTTTTAGCGGCTGGTTTGGCTGCCGCTTTCTTGGCTGCAGCAGCAGTTTTCTTCGCAGCAGCTTTAGCTTTCAATGCAGCTTTTTTGGCAGCGACTTTAGCGCGCAAAGAAGCTTTTTTGTCAGCAGCTTTCTTTTTAGCAGCAGCTTTTTTAGCGGCAACTTTTGTTTTTAGTGCTTGCTTTTTAGCGGCCAATTTAGCTTTTACAGCAGCTTTTTTAGCGGCCAATTTGGCTTTTACAGCGGCTTTCTTAGCAGCTACTTTGCTTTTCGCGGCAGCTTTCTTTGCAGCGGCTTTTGAGCGTTTGGCTACAGCAGCCTCAGCTCTTGCAACAGCTTTATCGTGCGCAGCAGCCAAACGGTTAGCAGCTTTAATAGAAGCTACGTCTTTCTTGGCAGAAGCAACAGCGGCTTTTGCAGCATCAGCAGCTGTCTTGGCGGCAGCAACATCAGCCTTGGCGGCAGCAACTTGTTTAGCGGCAGCTGGAGTTTTCTTTTTAGCGGCAGCGGCTAATTTGCTTTGTGCAGCTTTAAGAGCTGCGCCAGCTTTAGCGGCTTCTTTTACAAGACCAGCAATTGCTTTTTGAGCATCAGCAGCTTGAGCGGCGCGAGCCTTTGCCAATTGAGCTTTAAGGGCAGCGAGTTGTTGTTCTAAACCCGCAACTGGATTAACGGCAGTTTGTTTACGTGCAGCCATAGTGTGTGCTTCCTGTAAGTATTCGATTAGACGAAAAATGGATAAAAAGTTACAACATGTATACGTTAAAACTTTATTGAAAAAATTCAAGTTTTTTAATGCATTTTTAGCAAAAAAATGCATTTTTTTTGCTAAAAAGTCCAAATTAAACCGCTTATGAGTTTTCAAACACGATTTTTTTCGATTTTCTAACTATTGAAGTGATTTAAAAATTAATTTCAAACTTTAATTTTTCCTATCCAATTTCCTCTGATTGGGGTTGTTTGAAACCGCTTTATGACCTTGATAGGCTTTTTGAGAGGATCAATTCAAACTCTTTAAGGCGTCTCTTAATACTGTTTTTAAATTTTTGAAATTCAGTTTGAAACCCTTCTATTGACCTTAATGTGTTTCTGTAAAAGTTAAAATGAGGCTTTAGTAAATACTCTTATCCCTTTCATTAAATTTTTATCACCGATAAATTTATTACGCAATCTTTTATCTCACGAATGATTGTAAAAGACATATTGATAGTTTTATTGTATGGATATACAGTGGTTGAATTGTAAATTTTTCTTTTGGAATATTTTGGTGTGAAAAAAATCATTCATTGCGATGCGGATTGTTTTTTTGCTGCGGTTGAAATGCGAGATGACCCCTCTTTGCGTTCACGTCCAATTGCGGTGGGTGGTAATTCGGATGAGCGCGGTGTTATTTCTACCTGCAATTACGAAGCTCGATATTTTGGCGTGCGGTCTGCGATGTCTTCTGTGATGGCAAAAAAGTTGTGCCCCGATTTATTGATCCTTCCGCATCGTATGGAGGTCTACAAAGAAGCTTCAGTTGCTATGCGACATATTTTTTATGATTACAGCGAGTTGGTGGAGCCTTTATCGCTGGATGAGGCATATCTGGATGTTAGCAACAGCGAATGTTGCTCCGGAAGTGCAACTCGCATTGCAGAGGAGATTCGAATGCGTATTCATGATGAATTGCATTTAACTGTTTCGGCGGGCGTAGCCCCCAATAAGTTTTTGGCCAAGATAGCCAGCGATTGGAATAAGCCGAATGGTTTATTTGTGATTACACCCAAAGCGGTAGATGCGTTTGTGCTGCAATTGCCAGTTAATAAAATATTTGGTGTTGGCAAAGCCACTGCAGCTCGATTGGCGGAGGTTAATGTAAAAACCTGTTCCGACTTGCGCCGCTTTAGTATTTACGAGTTAAAACAGCGATTCGGGCAGTTGGGCTTGCGCTTATTTGAATTGTGTCGCGGTATAGATGAGCGCGAGGTTACCGCTTCGCGCAGACGCAAATCCTTAAGTGTTGAGCATACCTTCCCGCAAGATTTACCCAATCTTATAAGTTGTTTAAATCGCTTGCCGGAATTGCTGCAACAATTAGCAAGTCGCTTGCGGCGTTTAGATGATGATTATTTAGTCGTAAAGATTTTCGTTAAAATTAAGTTTGCGGATTTCAGTCAAACTACCATAGAGCGAAGCGGTTCTCGTTTAGTCGCCGTTGAGTATCAGCAATTGTGTCGCGATGCATATGCTCGTAAAGAGTCACCGGTGCGGTTGTTGGGTGTCGGGGTACGGTTTGTGGATCTGCGTGAAGATCAACCTTTTTACCAGTTGGATTTATTTGGCTAGTTAATGAAGAGGAGGTGAGTTTGTTGGTGGGGCGAGCGAGTTGACCAACACATCCTTGTGATGTGTAGGTGGTTAGAGTGAGTCGTAAGTATGGCGAACATGAACAGGTGTTTGATAATGACGGTTGCGACTTGCGCTAAAATGATCGTGTAAGGTGTTTTGCATGAGTTTGAAGAATTCCGACTGCTTAATACTGATTAGGTGTCGATGGTCTCCTGCCTCCATATAGATAGTGTCGTTCTCCATCAAATCGTCATCCCAAATAACGTCAATGCCATAGGCTTTGCCAATAACCGGCACGGCACCCGCTTCGCAATCTTTAAAAAATTGTACTAATTCATCTTCTTCAACCAGATGCATATGGCGATCAAATATCTGGTTGAGGGTGTGGCGCAATATTTTATGGCTGGAGGGGAGTACGCAGAGTGTGTAGTGAAAGTCTTCATCGCGCAGTAAGACCCCTTTGGCGAGACAATGATTATCAATATTGGCAACCCGAGCAGTATTGAAAGAACCTTCTGCATAGGCATGTTCAATTAATGAATATTCGATATTGTTGTGATTTAAATATTTTTCTATATTTCTCGCGACACCCATAAGTCAGCACTCCAAAAAGTGAACATCATTTTTAATGAGGCGTTAAAAGGTTTACAACCTTTACTCCTGAAGTATAAGAACGGAATTGAGTGTGCGTAGGAAAGTTTTGGTTGCAAACTTGTCAAAAATAGATGTTTTGGTTATCAGCAGCAAATAAATGAGGTTTTTAGTGGTATTGCTAGATCTGGTGAAGCTCAAAGATGTAAAAGTCTGCAGAAATAAAAAAGGCCTCTCGGTGATTATGCCGAGAGGCCTTTGTTTTAGCGCATTACTATTCGGGCGAATTAAGGCAGGCGCAGCGAGTTTTTAGACAAGTGCTGCAAGTTCTTGCCTAACCGAAGCCAACTTCACGCAAGTAACAAACACTTTCATAGCTTCAACCACTTCTGGCACTGTGGGCACTGAGGGCGCGATGCGAATATTGCGATCTTCAGGGTCTTTGCCATAGGGGTAGGTTGCGCCCGCTGGGGTCAACTTAACGCCCGCTTCAGCGGCCAAGCGCACGGTTTCTTTCGCGCAGTTTTTGCGGGTATCGAAAGATACAAAGTAGCCACCCACAGGTTTTTCCCATGCACCCAAATCTGTGCCTTCAAAGGCCGCTGCCAAGGCAGACAACACCGCTTCAAAGCGTGGGTTGAGTAATGCGGCGTGTTTCTGCATGTGCGCCATAAGCGCAGCGCGGTCTGGCAAGAAACGGGTGTGGCGAATTTGGTTTACCTTGTCTGGCCCAATGGTTTGTGCACCCAAGGCTTTTTTGAAGCCTGCTAGGTTAGCTGCGCTAGCGGCTACGAAAGCCACGCCCGCGCCCGCTTGGGTGATTTTAGAGGTAGAGGCGAACTGAATCACGGAGTCTTCGGTGCCGTTGCGACGGCTAGCTTCCTGAATGCTTGCAAGCTGCGGTGGATTGTCGATCAAGTCGTGAACTGAGTAGGCGTTATCCCAGAATACACGGAAGTTGGCGCTGGCGATTTTGCCGAGCTTGGCGATACGCTCAACGGTCTCATCGCTGTATACCACACCGGTTGGATTGGAATACTTGGGCACACACCAAATGCCTTTGATGGCGCTATCTGCTTTGATGGCCGCTTCAACGGCATCCATATCTGGGCCGGTTGAAGTCATAGGTACAGTCACCATCTTGATACCGAGTTGCTCGCAGATGGTGAAGTGGCGGTCATAGCCGGGAACTGGGCAGAGAAATTTCACGTCGCCTTCGTTTTTCCATGCGCTAGCGGCATCTTTCAGGCCGAACAGGTGAGCGGTAGAGGCCACTTGGAACATCAGGGTCAAGCTGCTGCTGCCGCCAACGAGTACATTAGCTGCATCCACGCCCATGATATTGGCGCCCAATTGTTTGGCTTCGGGCAAACCGTCAAGGCCGCCGTAGTTGCGGGTATCGGTGCCGTCGGCGGCGATATAGTTGCCCTTGAGAATGCCGTCGAGTGCATCAGACAGATCCAATTGGTCTGACGATGGCTTGCCGCGCGTTAAATCGAGGTTCAATTTTTTGCTGAGAATGGTTTGGTATTCAGCGGCCAGTTGGCTTTCCAATTGACGCAATTGGGTTACTTGATCTGGTTGCACAGTAATTCACCTCAAGAGTGGTTGGCGATGTGGGTATAAAACGAAGGGTGTATGAGTTTACAAAACGGCGCGCATTATAACCGCTCGAGGCTAGTAAGTTGTAGCTTTCGTGTTGCGTGGGATCAAAAAACTACTGGGTCTTATTGATTCGCGACAATTAAAGGCGGTACCGGGCAATCCAAGGTGTCGGCAATAGCGCGAAACAATTCGGCTTCCAGCACAGTAACATTTTGATCGGCCAGCACGCATTGGCTTATGGCTTTTAGTAGTTTGGGTTTTTGCAGCGGCTTGAGGCAATTTAAACGGGTAATGGCTACATCCAAATCCATCAAGCTGTAGTCAGCTTCGTTCATTAGTGTTGCATCATCAAAACCAAGAATTGTCTTGCTGCTATTAAATGCTGCCTGTGCTTTTTCAAGAGAGTCTGCGCCCGCATAAGCAACAATAGAGAGCAGTGTGCAAGCTTCATTTTTTAGTTGTGTTAAATCCACAAGACGATTAGGTGTTTTTTTCGGTTCTAAATTATGAGTGATGATGCGAAAGAATGACCACTCGATTAAATCAGTATGGTCATTAGCGCGAATTACACTGTTCATCGCCGTTTTAAAAAGCTGATATTGCGGTGGCGATAAATGTTTTAGTGCGGGCAAGCTGATATCCAAGAGCGGTAAACGTAAATGCGACGCTAATAAAGAGGCTTGAAGAACCAATGGTTTGATGGAGTCTATTTGCGTGACCGAAAAATTTTGCGCTAACAATTGCCATTGTAGCGTCTGAGTGTCCACATTTTTATTGAGCAGTAGCCCAAACATAAGTGCTTGAGCTTCCCAAGGGTTGTGCGCGGCTTCATGCAATTGTGTGCTAATGCTGTCTAGCGATTTTTGCGCGTAAGCGAGATGAGCTTGGTTGGGGTGACCAATGGCTTGAAAGGCTTGGTCAACACAAATTGCAAATTCAGACGCGTTTTGCGGCAAATCAAATTTTCGTTGCGTACCAGATTCTTGTTGCACGCCAAATTCATGTTGAACACTGTTGAGTGCCGGCGCGCTACTAAGGGCAAACACGTGAGCGTCATCTAATTTTTCTGCTGCTTGTGTTCCTTCGCCAAGTCTTCCTTCTTCTATATACGTATTTTCTTGAGAAGCATTTGCGGCAGCATGACTGCTTTCAGATTCTTGGTAGGCATTAATCTGCGTAAACTCTCCATCCCAATGCGGGTCAATTCTTTTAATGCGCTCTGTTAAAGGTGGGTGAGTGGCGAGTGCATTAAAGAAACTGCTGGTGCCGGTTCCTTCACCAAAAAATAAATGGCTGAACTCAGAGGCATTGGCGACATCCAATTGCGAGCCGCCAACATAACCGCCTAATTTTTTTAAAGCGCCGCCAATACCCTCTGGGTTGCGGGTAAATTTTACGGCAGACGCATCGGCTAAAAATTCACGTTGACGGCTAACAGCGGCTTTGATGAGCTTGCCAAAAAATGTGCCGGTATAACCAATAATGACCAAGCCCAAACCTAAACCCATAATGGCACCGGGCGATTTATTTTTACTTGAGCTGAAGCTGCGACGGTGGCCTGAGCTGCGCAATAAAAATTTTCCTATTAAACCCAATAATAAAATACCGTTTAAGAGTGCGACTAAACGTAAGTTCAAACGCATGTCACCATGAAAAATATGGCTGAACTCATGGGCGATAACACCTTGCAGCTCATCGCGTGTTAATAAACGAATACAGCCGCGTGTTACACCTATAACCGCATCTTGCGGTGTATGCCCCGCAGCAAAAGCATTAATGGCTTCGTCTTCTATAAGATAAACCGGCGGAACAGGTGTGCCGGAGGCGATGGCCATTTCCTCCACCACGTTTAAAATTTTCTTTTCGTCGGCATTCGCATTAATAACATTGAGTGGGCGACCACCTAAAGATTCCGCCACAGCGCGGCCACCGCTAGAGAGTTGAATAAATTTATAAAAACTACCCACAATAATGACAGCGCATACAGATGCGCTAATTCCCGCCAGCATTTTCCAGCTCATGGTTTGGGCAATGCCTTGCCACAAACCTGTGTTAGCCATCATGGTGTTGGCATTCGGCTCCATATAATAGAAGACTGTGGCAAACATCAGCGTGGTAATCGCAATCAGGGAGATAACAGCTAGGCACAACAAGAGCACTAAACGTTTAGTGTTGCGGTGCGCTAAATCTTGTTGTTCAAAGAAATTCATAATGGTTCTGCTATCCATTTTAACGTTGCAGAATGTAGAGGCGCGATAATTATTGGAGTATTACGAGCGCTTATCTAAACCCTTTTCTCTAAAGCCTGTGGGTTGCGTCGCATGTGTAGGACGCCAATAACAATAATGATATCTGGTCTAGCTAAGAAATAAATCGCATAGGGAAAACGATGCACAATAACGCGAGAAATGGATTGATCCACTACAGGGTATTGGAACGGGTTGCGCTTTATGGAGTCTACTGCTGCTTCAATACAAAGCATAAATTCATGCCCTAAACCAAAGCGACAGGTTTGATAATAATTAAATGCATCCTGCAAATCTTGCTCGGCTTCTTTTCTTAGTTTAAGTATTTTGGCCATTAGCCACTACTCGCTGCAACACATTTTCCCAGCTATCGCCTATGTCACCATCCATTTCGAGTGCTTGCAATCGTTGATTTAAAACTTCTTTGTGTTTGCTTTGCAATGGTTCTTGCGTAGCATCTGCGCGTATACTTTCCCAAAGTTCTTCGGCCAGTAAAATTTTCTCACTGATACTGAGCTGTTGGATATTCATAATTAACCCCTCGTGTTAGTGTGACGGTAGTTAAAAACTGACTTTAGGTGCAGCTTGAATTTCTTTGCTGTCTTCAAATACGAGTAAAGAAGCATCTTGGCTATGGCCGAAGGAGGCTGCAAAAAATACCGGCGGAAAGCTTTGTTTGTAGGTGTTGTAAGCAGTCACGGCATCATTGAAGGCTTGGCGTGCAAAAGACACTTTGTTTTCAGTGGTGGTTAATTCCTCACTTAATTGCTGCATATTTTGCGATGCTTTTAAGTCTGGGTAGGCCTCCATTACCACACTTAAGCGGCCCATGGCGCTGCTCAACAAACCTTCTGCACCGGCTAAAGCTTTTATCGCAGAGGCACTACTTGGGTCGGCAGCGGCAGCTTGCAGTCCACCCGCTGCTTGGTTGCGCGCGTTGATAACGGCTTCTAATGTTTCGCGCTCGTGCGCTAAATAACCCTTGGCAGTTTCTACCAAGTTGGGAATTAAATCGTAGCGGCGCTTGAGTTGCACTTCAATTTGGGAAAATCCATTTTGGTAGCGGTTTTTAAGCGCGACCAACTGGTTGTAAATACCAATCACGTAAAAAACGATAAGGGCGATAATAACCAGTAAAACAATAAATGCGACCATAATGGTTTCCTTTGTTCTTTATATTGGTGAAAACTGAAATGTTTTAATCAATGTATTCAAACACCTTAACCACTTTTTGCACATCGGCAGTATGGCTAACCTTATCGACTATGCGATCCGCTTCGGCGCGCGTCACTATGCCCATTAGAAAGACTACTTGATTTTCGGTGGCAAAATGAATGCGACGGCTTTCTATATCACCATCCGCCAAAAGCTGTGCTTTGATCTTGGTGCTAATCCATGCATCTTTTGTGCGCGCAGCAAAATTTGTGGGTTCAGATACAGCGAGTTCATTGTGAATTTCGCGCACGGGGTTGAGTTTATAAACAGTATCTGCAACTAGGTTGCGCAATTCTTCACTCGCCACCTGGCCCGTTAGTAGAACTATGCCATTAAAACTATCGATGTTGACATGGGCGTGTTCAAGCTGAGGGTCTGCTTTCTTTATATTTACCTTGGCAACGGTTTCGATTTCTTCATCGTTGAGTTTCGCGCCCATGGTGCGCGTATTGGCCTTCATCTCAATGGGTTTGCTGGTGGTAGCGTTTATAACTTCTGCGCAGCCACTCGTGAGTAGGGCAGTACACAGTGTTAGGCTTACTAAAAGAGTCCGACTAAACATTTTCATTTTCAAAAACCACCTTCATTTTTAAAATCCGGCTTCATGTTTAAAATCCGCCGAAGAGTTGTTGATCGATCAAATCGCACACACAGAAGAGTGTGAGCAAGTGTACTTCATGAATACGATGTTTGGCTGTGGCGGGCACGCGAAGTTCAATATCTTGTGTATCTAATAAGGCGGCGACATCGCCACCATCGCGGCCAGTGAGCGCAATCACTTGCATTTGTTTGTCGTGCGCGGCGCTAATCGCCTGTAATAAATTGCCTGCGGTACCTGTTGTGGTCACTAATAAAAGTACATCGCCAGCTTGGCCAAGGGTACGAATTTGTTTGGCATAGATATCATTGTTATTGGCGTTATCCGCATTACTAATAACGTCTGTGCCTAAACTAATAGCCGGTAAGCTTGGGCGCTCTTGTTCTAAACTGTTCATTAGGTTGGCGGTAAATATATGCGCGTGAGCTGCCGATATACCATTGCCACAGGTTAACACCTTCTTCTCGTTGAGAAGTGCTTCTACTATGCAGTGGCTCGCTTGCGCAATTAAAGGCGCAAGCTGCTCGCCCGCGTGCATTTTGGCTTCGATGCTTTCGTGAAACAGGGTAATGACTCGTTGTTCCATAATATTTTATTCAACACTCATTAATAATTTGCTAAACAGAAAATGCGTCTTTAATCCATTCTGGGTTGCCATTATCGCTAAAGGCGATGACATCAAAGCGACAGTTGGCTTTATCCGTAAGCCCGTATTGCTGTAAATAATATTGCGCTGTTTTGATGATTTTTTGCTGCTTGCGATAGGTCACGCTTTCAGCCGCGTTGGCAAAACCTGTATGCGTGCGCAAGCGAACTTCAACAAAGACTAAAGTGGTGTCGTGCTGCATTATCAAATCAATTTCGCCCACTTTGCAGCGGTAATTTTTAGCTCGCTTTACCAGCCCTTGTTGCAACAAAAAAATTTCGGCGCGCGCTTCGGCGAGTTCGCCAGAGCTCGGTTTGTTCGGTACGGATTCGTGCTGTGCTTTTTTAGAGAAAAACACCTATTCACTCACTTCTTCTGGATTTGCATCTACCACGGTTGTGAGTGGTTCTGCTAGGCCTTGATTGAAACGCGCCCACATTTGTTCACGTTCAATGCGGCCATCGGGCATTAATTGCAGTGTGCCAGTTGCACCTTCAATTTTCGTATGCGGCGCTTGTTTTAGTTGTGCCAAGCGCGAGGAAAGCTGAAAGGCATCGGCACCTAATGCATGCAAGCGCCCATAAACCGCAGCAGATTTGCTGGTTTGCGCAATGGCTTGTTTAACAGGATTGGCGGTATCAAATACCCAGGGCAATGTATTAAATAAAACACCGTTTAAATCTTCATTTTTAATGGCGTCAACGGTGCCAGAATAAATGCTGCTGGTAGCGTAGACGGGGATGTTATTTGCATATTGAAATACTAAAGTTGGTTTGATTTGACGGGCTTGCTCGGGCGTAACCGCGATAAAAATCATGCTGACATCGGCGCGGCGGCGCGGTGTAAATTCAAGCTTGGTGCCCAACTGTTGTTGGAGCAAGGTCGCGCGCGCTTTACTTTCATTAAGTAACATCACTTGACTGAAATTTTCAGAGAATTTATCCAGCGATGCAAAATTCGTTTTACCCGTAATGGTTCCGCCCAATTGTTGGAATTCTGTCGCAAACGCTTGCGCACTGCGCTCGCTTACTTCCTGCGGTGTGGAAACAATTAATGCGCGGGAGTGTCCGTTTAACATGGCTTGGCGCGCTGCTTGGCGACCTTCATCTTCTACCGCCAAACCAAATTGATAAAAATTAGCGAGAGTGCGCGCCGGTTGTTGATCAGGATAGTTGAGGCTCAAGAGCGGTACTTTTAGGGATGGCAATTGGCTGATTTTATTCACGCCATCTTTATCGACTGGCCCAATAATGAGTTCGGCACCATCGTTTACGGCTTGCTGATAGGCGGCTGCGGCATCTTGGCTGGAATCGTAGCGGTGTACGTTAGGCAATGTATTGCTATTCGACTGATAGTAAGCCGCAAAAAATCCATCGCTCACCGCTGCTCCTGCCTCCGCCAAGCGGCCTTGCATGGGGACTAGCAAGGCTATTTTTTTCGGTTGTTGGGCAAGTGTGCTTGGCAATAATTTAGGAGGCAGTTGTTCTTTTAATGGTTGTTCTTTGCCAGTGGGTGCTTTAATTTGTGGCCCACTTTGAACAACAGGTGCGGGTTCATCAGATTTAACACGTGTGTTACCGCCACAACTGCTGAGTGATAATGCCAGCAGGGCAGTCAATACACACTGTGTTGATCGGTTTAACATGGGTTACAACTCCTGACGCGCAACTAAAAATGTGGCAAATATGCCTTTTAAAAAGAATTTTGTGAGCAATTAACTATTATGACTACACCTGTGGCAAAAACCAGCGGCATACTTTACGTAGTGGCAACGCCGATTGGCAATTTGGACGACATGGTACCGCGTGCCATACAGACGCTACAAACCGTAGCAGTTATTGCGGCGGAAGATACGCGCCACAGTTCTCGCTTACTTGCCCATTTTGACATAAAAACGCCCGCAATCGCGTATCACGATCACAGCGATGAGCATCGCACCGAACAATTAATTGCACGATTATTAGCCGGCGAAGATGTCGCTTTGATTTCAGACGCAGGAACTCCACTGGTTTCAGACCCGGGTTATCGTTTGGTACGCAAAGCGCGCGAACACAATATTCAAGTGGTGCCTATTCCCGGTGCCTGCGCCATGATTGCAGCCTTGAGTGCGGCGGGCTTGCCATCAGACCGTTTTGCGTTTGAAGGCTTTTTACCGGCGAAGCAGGTAGCGCGCACCACGCAATTAGAGGCGTTGGCTGCTGATACGCGCACACTGATTTTTTACGAAGCCCCGCACCGCATATTAGAAACCTTGCAAGATATGCAAAGCGTATTTGGCGCAGAGCGCGATGTGGTGATTGCGCGTGAAATTACCAAAACCTTTGAAACCATTAAGGGCGATAAATTGGCTGCTATGGTGGAGTGGGTGGCTGCGGATACTAATCAGCAACGCGGTGAAATTGTGTTGTTAGTTCACGGTGCAAGCAAGCCAGAAGATGCAGAAATATCGCCAGAACAAGTGCGAATTATGCGCGTGCTCTTGGAAGACTTACCGGTAAAACAAGCGGCAGTTTTGGGCGCAAAAATTACCGGGTTAAAGAAGAATTTTTTATACGATTGGGCATTACAGCAATCCTCGTGAATGAATAGGTTGGAGTAATCTTAATGAGCTTTGTCTTTTTTGATCGAAAATTATCGCTATTGCTCAGATTATTTTTGGTGACGCTACTTGCGATGACGAGCCGCGTGCATGCGGAAGCTATAAATCTCTATGCTGCTGCGAGTTTGACGGATGTTTTAACTGAGTTGAGCGATGCTTATCAAAAGCAGCACCTCGATTTTGCGATAAAAAAATCTTTTGCGGGTTCGTCTACCTTGGCCAAGCAAATTGAAAATGGCGCGCCAGCGGATATTTTTATATCGGCAGATAAGGATTGGGCTGATTATGTGCAAAAGCGTGGCTTACTGAATGACCAAACCCGCAAAAAATTACTAACGAATGAATTGGTTTTAATTGCTCCCAGTGATAGTAAAGTCAGAATATCGCTCGACCCTGCATTTAATTTAAGTACCAGTTTTGATGGCCGGTTGTGCACGGGTGACCCTGCTTCTGTGCCGGTTGGCAAGTATGCCAAGCAGGCGCTAACGCATTACAACTGGTGGGCGAAAATTGAAACGCGCATTGTGGGTACAGAAGATGTTCGCACTGCGTTGGCCTTTGTGGAACGCGGCGAATGCAGTTTAGGTATTGTTTACAAAACCGATGCGCAATTGAGTAAAAAAGTGAAAGTGGTGGCGACATTTCCCGCTACAAGTCACACGCCCATTGAATATCCCGGTGCTTTAACCAAGAATGCCGGTGCCGAGTCAAAAGCCTTTTGGGCTTTTTTGCAGAGCGATGAGGCAAATGCAGTTTTCGTACGCTATGGGTTTAGTCCACTCCATTAAATTTAAGTTATTGTGATCTATCTATGTTGACCCAACCCGAGTGGCAAGCGCTTGCTTTATCTGCACAAGTTGGCCTCTGGGCAACCTTGGTGTGCTTGTTGCCGGGTATTGCCTGTGGTTGGTTGCTCGCGCGCAAAAATTTCTTCGCCAAGCCTGCGTTTGAAGCGCTGCTATTTATGCCCATGGTTTTACCGCCCACGGTGCCGGGTTATTTATTATTGGTAACCTTCGGTTCGCAGGGTGTAGCGGGGCAATGGTTAAAAACCCACTTCAATATTGAATTTGCGTTTAATTGGAAAGGTGCGGTTTTAGCCTCAGCGATTATTGCGTTTCCGTTGATGGTGCAAGCTGCAAAATTATCTGTACAAATGATCGATCGTCGCCTTGAGCAGGCGGCGAGTACGCTGGGTGCCAGCCCGATAAAAGTATGGTTAACCGTCACTTTGCCGTTAATGCTACCGGGAATTTTAATTGGTTTAATTATGGTGTTTAGCCGCTCGCTTGGCGAGTTCGGTGCAACTATTACCTTTGTGGGAAATATCGCGGGTGAGACTCGAACTTTGCCTCTCGCAATCTATTCGGCAACTCATCAAATTGACGGCGATGCCATAGCGATGTGTTTGATTTTTATCAGCTTGGCGTTTGCATTTTTTGCGTTGTTGTTGAGT
>SYDJ01000156.1 GCA_005801205.1 Gammaproteobacteria bacterium | reverse complement strand
TGCAGCAACGCCGCGAAAAAATGGCTGAGAAAATTAAAGCTTATTATTGTGGGCTTTAATTTTATTCCATCTATATCAAGATTTTTGACATGCTTTTTAGTATGCATTTTTTCACAGTAAGCTGAAAACTAGAGTTAGGAATAATATGACCTTTCAAAATCGTGTAGATCCATGGGGTAAATTAAATGCTGTTTCTGCTCGCGGAGCATGGCTTGGGAATAGAGGGATTATCCATAATGAAAATAAAGAAATAGTTGCCCAATGGCGACATAAATCCTGGGTTACATGCAAGCTTGAATTTAAAGGAACGAAACGAACTTTATTTGGCCAAGGCAGCTACACGGAACTCTTCTTCCTTGATGAGGCGACTGCATTATCGGCGGGGCATCGCCCGTGTGCAGAGTGCCGTAGGGATCGCTATAACGAGTTCAAATCACTCTGGTGTTTAGCAAACCTTGATGACGCCAGCACTTCTGTACCTATCGCTAATATCGATAAACAACTTCATTCTGAGCGAGCTTTACGCGGTGGTGAAAAAGTAACTTTTCAAACAGAATTCGGCACTTTGCCAGATGGAGTCTTTGTAGACATAAAGGGAATTTCTTTTCTTGTATGGCAAGGCATTTTGCTTGAGTGGTCCCCGCATGGATACAGCAAATCAGACTTAGCGATTAACTCAACTGATGTAGTCACTGTGCTCACACCGGCATCCATTGTTAAGCTCTTTTCAAAAGGGTTTAAGCCCCAGGTTCATGAAACTGCAGTAAGTTGTTAATCAGTTAATGTGATGAGCGTATGGCTACAATTATCCCCAACATAAACTCCAGTTCTACCAAAATGACCGCTGGCGAGCGCCGTTTTGGTCAGCGGTTAGAAATGTTTTTGGAGGATGATTATCTCTGCTGGTTTGACGTGCCTGTGGGCAATAAAAGACGTTACCCTGATTTTATTATTTTGCATCCTGGCCGTGGTTTGTTGTTTTTAGAAGTCAAAGATTGGAAGCTGCAGACCATTCAATCCATGAATCACCAAACGTTTACCCTTCTGACGGGCAGCGGGTCTGTAAACAAAGCCAACCCCATAGAGCAAGCTCGCCAATGCGCTTATCAGGTAATTAATACCTTGAAGCGTGATAAGGAATTGGTTCAGCTTGATGGAAAGCATCACGGGAATTTGGTCTGTCCTTATGGTTATGGCGTGGTGTTTACCAACATCACGCGCAAGCAATTGCAAACGGCGTTGGGTGAAGATGGGGAGTCTGTGCTGCCAGCACATCTAGTCATTTGTCAGGATGAAATGCTTGAGAAAACCGATCCAGAGGAATTTCAGCAGCGCTTGTGGAGTATGTTTAATTACCAGTTCCCGCAAAAACTGAGCTTGCCACAAATTGATCGTATACGTGCGCACCTGTTTCCCGAAATTCGTATTGGTGCGAGTACTGAAGATTTGTTTGCCTCACCTGCGGACGGTGGCACTAAGCCTATTGATGTTCCCGACATTATTAAAGTCATGGATATGCAGCAGGAGCAATTGGCACGCAGTTTTGGTGAAGGGCATCGTGTAGTGCATGGAGTAGCGGGTTCTGGCAAAACATTAATTTTAGGTTTCCGATGTTGGTACTTGGCGCAAACGCAATCCAAACCGATTCTAGTTCTTTGCTACAACATGTCACTGGCCGCAAAGTTGCGCGCATTTATCCGCGAGAAAGATATCGAGCAGCAAGTGCAGGTCTACCATTTCCACGATTGGTGTGGGCAACAGTTGCGCAGCTACCATGTGGATTTATTAGCGGGTGATACACCCGTGTGGGAGCGACAGGTTTTAAGCGTAATAAATGGGGTAGAGCAGGGGCTAATTCCGCGCGCGCAATACGGCGCAGTGTTGATTGACGAAGGCCACGATTTTGAAGCTGAATGGCTAAAGCTAATCGTACAGATGATTGACCCAGAAACGAATTCGTTACTTTTGCTTTACGATGATGCGCAATCAATCTACAAGAAAAAATCCAACTTAAGTTTTACCCTATCTAGCGTGGGCATCCAGGCGCGTGGTCGCACTAGTATTCTCAAGTTAAATTATCGCAATACTCGCGAGATACTGCATTTTGCTTTTGACTTTGCTAAAGACTACCTGCAAGAAAAACAAACGGATGAAGACTCGGTGCCACTGGTTAAACCGGAAGTCGCAGGAAAATCTGGTCAGGCGCCTGCATTCCGTTTGTTGGCTAATCGCCCGCAAGAGCTGTCATTCATTCGCACCTGTTTGCAAAAATGGCACGAGGATGGCGTTGCTTGGTCAGATATGGCGGTGATCTATTGCCAGCATTACTTTGGTGAAGCACTGATGCATGAATTGAATCACCATGGTTTGCCTAATATTTGGATGGGCGATAAAAAAAACCGTCGCGATTACGACCCGACAGAAGACAAGGTACTCTTAGTCACTCGCCAAAGTAGTAAAGGCTTAGAGTTTCCCCGCGTAATAGTTGCAGGGCTTGGCGGCTTGAAGAATGACGACGACACAAAGCTCGAAGAGGCGCGCTTGTTATATGTTGCTATGACCCGCGCGCAAGAATGTCTGCTGTTAACCGCATCCGCAAATAACTCCTATGTTCAGCGGTTTGTGGTGAATGGAAATTGAAATCGTTAAATTAAAATTCTTTTAAAAAATTTAATTTGGAAAAGCCCACCTTGTTCATGCGAAAGCATGAACAAGGTGGGCTTTTCTTTATGACGCAACGAATATCTCCCAATATTTTTCTTGTCAATTACCGCCTATTACATGCCAAGTGATGCGCGATATTCCTGTGGTATCCATATGTCCGTAAATAAAACAATATAGAGCCCAGCGGTAATTGAAAGCAGAAGGGCAATTACTAATCCCTGTTTAATTTTATTCATGTAAAGCTCCGATAGATATTTGATAAAAAGCGATTGCTTAATAAGTGGTTATTACAACAACTGTGCCATATTAAAAATCTATATAGATCAGTAGGTTAGTGCTTCGTGAATCTGCTGGTGCAGGATTTACTTTATGTTTATATAAAAAATATTATGTTTTTTGGCTTGGTGGGTTGAGTGTTGCTAGGTGAAAGCACGGCGCTTAATTGATATTGAAGTGGTGATACTGGTGTGTGAGGTGTTTGATGGATTGGGCTAAATCGTCGAGGGCTGAGCGTTTATTGATCAGTGCCACAATTGACAGCGGTGTGTGAAAAATGATCACCATTAAGCGTTTTATAAAAAGTTTGTCGTTTCTAACAAAAGCATAAAAATAAATATCAAAACATAAAATAATTTATCGAAAATTATTTTTCATTCTCCCTAAGTTATTGATTTACTTGTAATGAATGTTTGGCATAATGTTTGAAGAGCACATTGGAAGTTACAACAAATAAAATCGGAGTATTAAATGCCCGTTCGCCCCTCCCCAATGATTTTTTCCTGCACCCGCTGCCCCTGGAAAACTCGTACCCATCCCAAAAGCGATGCGCTTATGCCTGGCGATTATTTTGATAAGTGCCCGAAGTGTGGGGCAGATGTGTCCAATCAATGTGATGTGGCCGCGAGCGTTATTGGCAAAATAAAACGAATAATTGGTTTTCCAAATTTACCTTATTAACAAGGAGTTCTTTATGGCATTAATAAATACTGATTGGACAAAAGAGCTTGAGCAAGTTGAGGTAACTTTTGCGAAGTTGCTAGATGAAAAAGTGGAACCAATGGTTGATCGCACTTTAGATAGAAGTGTTAAAGAAGTGTCTGTTGCAATGGATAAGGCAAGCTTTGAAATTCAGGATGCGATTAAGCAACTTTCGGCAGAAGTGGAAAAGCAAAAAAACGATTTTTTAAAAAAGTTAACATGCTTAGTTTTCGCCTTTGGCTGTTTTATTTTGGTTGCCATAGGTCTAGCTTCGCTAATTTTTTAAGGCACTGATAAATATTCTAGGTTGATTTTTTATGGAAGACATTAACGAGATAATTAAGACGCATTCTGCACCTAAGCGGCAGCAGTATTACCCTGAGGAAGCCAATTCGGCAGCGGAGCCTATGTTTGACAATAGAGAGGCCAAATTTAAGCTGCATACGGATGTGATCCTCTCTGATGAGACGCAACTTCAGTTGGATGAGTGCTTGGCCAAATTGAAATACCACAAACAAATCTATGTTGATTGGGGTTTTGGGTCAGTAGACCCTCTTGGGGTTAGCACGATTCTTAATTTTTATGGTCCTCCCGGAACAGGTAAGACTCTAGCAGCTGAGGCTTTGGCGGGTACATTGGGAATGCCAATAATCCATCTTGGAATTGCAGAGCTCGAAAGTAAATTCATGGGTGATACTGCAAAAAATATTCAAGCAGCTTTTCAGTCTGCACGATTAAGTGGTTCAGTCATTTTCTTTGATGAGGCAGATACTTTGCTTGGGAAGCGACTTTCTTCAGTAACTCAGGGTGTGGACAACGAAGTAAATGCTATGCGTTCAACTTTATTGATTGAGTTGGAGCGTTTTGATGGCATTGCTATTTTTGCTACTAACTTTGGTAAAAATTACGATGAAGCATTTCGCAGCCGGATAAGTCATCACGTTCGGTTTAGTTTGCCCGATTTAGCTGCTAGGAGAAGGTTGTGGGCGCGAATGTTCGTGTCTGGTATCCCATTAAAGGAGGCGCGTGATCAATTAATTGAAGATTGTAGCGAACTATCAGACGGGCTTTCGGGCAGAGAGATTCGAACTTGTATGCGCCTCGCGTTACCAAAGGCGTTCTTAGCCGCAGAAAAAACAGATATGCCTGCCATTTTGTCACTCGAAAATTTGAAGTCAGCGATTGATCAAATCCGAACTGCGCATACAGAAATTGCTACGACGGAAAGTATTGGTCGTTCTCAGCTTCGCGATGCGGTAACAGCAAAAAAATTACTTGGTATTAACAACATAACAGAGGTCTAAGTCATGGGTTGGTTTTCAAATTTTTGTAGTAAGGTAGGTACAGCAGTTCGTAATGTGGCTTCGTCTGTTGCTAGCGCGGCAAGTGAAGCGTGGAAGAAAACTAAAGAAGTGGCTGCTAAAGCTGTCACTTGGATGGCAGATAAGGCTGAGGCTTTTGTTTCCAATGTTAAAGAAACCTGGAAAAAAGTTAAGCCCTATATTGTGGCGTTGTCGCCTATATTAAAGTCGGCCGCTGCCGCAGTGCAAATCCCTTGGTTGAGTGGGGCTATATTGGCTATTGACGCAACATTGCAAGGGTTGTTGGCTTTAGAAAATTCACCAGTTCTTAAGAAATTAGAGGCTGCAATTCATTGGACAATAGCCGCAGCTAAGAACTTCAAGACCACATTTCTTACCCCTGAAGATATTGAAGAAGCAAATAAGCGAAAGGAAACGTTTAAAGAGGCTGCGCAGAACATGTCTGAGGCGGATGCTCACGCATTAGCGCTGGCGGCAATGATTAATGACTATGTAAAAATTCAATCGGTAATAAAAATAGTTTTTGAGAGTGCGCCACCCGCAGACTTTGACCATTATTTGCGACTTCGTGCTACACAAAAGCTACTTGCAAGCGTTGAAGGTTCACTAAACGCCGCTCAAAGCGTAGGTGATATCAGCAGCGATGATTTGTTCATGCTGGACGTGGCGGCTGAATTAATTAGAAAGTCGCCTCAGCTATCTGATGAAAATGCAATTAAACTCGATGAAATTATTCTACGTAAATTCAATAAAAAGTTAATTCCATTTGTGTTTGAGGAAATGATATCGGCATGGGAGTTAGATTTGCAAACAAATCAAGAAGAGTGGGCGTTCTTAAACAGTTCGTTGGCGAAAGAAACAGTATTATTGCGTCGCCTTGAAGTATCGAAGCGAATATCTGAGTTAACTGTAGATGAAGAGAAGTTGTTGTCTGAGTTATTAGTTTCAGTGCCAATCCTTAAAAATACGGCTTCAGCATTAGAAAAGAAAAATAGAGAGATGCAGAACTATGTGTATGCAGCCGAAGGTTTTTTACAGGTGTTAGAGAAATCTGGGGATCAGCTTGAGGCCGAGGGGCGAGGATATTTGGCTGAAGAAGGAAGCAAGGTAGGTATGATTGTTATTGATTGCGCTCAAAATGGTAAGGCTTGGGAGTTACTAAACGATGAAGAGCAAAGTTTGATCATCGACTTCGCCAATATTTTTGAGGAGGATTGTCAGAGTCGCCTTAAGAAAATGTTGGAAGTGGAGGTTGGTGTATGAGTGTTGGTCAAGAAATGATTGGTTTTTTAACCCCTAGTTTTAATGAGCCCATCCAGTTAATATTTTTTACGTTGATGATGGGCGGTGCAGTATTTACAGTAATAAAAGTAAAACTTTCAGCAACTCCTGAAAATTGGGAACAGAAATGGAATGGCGGAACCGTTAATGATTTCTCTGATGATTTGGATGCAGAACATGGCTCGGTTAGTGATATTAGTAATGCTGTTGCTACCAGCTGGGAGAAATTGTCTGAAGCGATGCCAGGTATTTTACTGATTCTTGGGCTTTTAGGTACATTTCTGGGGTTAGGGATTGCTTTAAACAATGCATCTGGAATTCTTGATAGTGCAAGCATGGATGACTCCATGGCCAAATTAAATGTAATGATGGACGGCTT
Organism: Gammaproteobacteria bacterium; assembly: GCA_005801205.1. GTDB lineage: Bacteria > Pseudomonadota > Gammaproteobacteria > Pseudomonadales > Cellvibrionaceae > Cellvibrio. The sequence continues at coordinate 14,160 of SYDJ01000156.1, read as the reverse complement.
GGGGACAAAATTTAAAACCTCAACTTGGGGTATTTTTGCATTTCTTGCCTTAAAAATTTGGATTTCCTACGACGGATTTGAAGAGAGTCGCCTGAGGTGGTGTATTCGAAAAATCAAGGGGGAGCTTGATAACAGACGTGCAGCAGCTCAAAAGCAGCAGCAGGGTGAGCATCAACAGTTTATAGCTGCTATTGGTCAATTGGGTGAGCGCCTATGTCATACGCTTCATAATGAGATTTCTGATAATCGAAGTGTGCTGCAAAAAAACCAAGACCTTCTATCTAAAAAGGTTGAGCTATTAATGGAGAATAACGCTAGTGCTTTAACTACAACAAATCTACTTGCCCTTCAATTGGAAAAAAGTGAAACCATAATCAATAATGATCTGAAATCGCGCAAAGCATTAGAAGAAATTATCAAACAACACAATGATCGCTTGTGTAATACGTTACAAAGTGAAATCTCAAATAGTCGAATCGTACTTAAAGAAAATCAAGATCTTCTATCTAGAAAAATTGGCCTATCAATTGAGAGTAACGCTAGTGCTATAGCTGCAACAAAGTTGCTCGCTCTTCAGCTGGAAAAAAGTGAAATCATAATTAACAATGGTCTGGAATCGCGTACAGCATTAGAAACACTTATCAAACAACAAAATGATCGCTTATGTAAGACCCTACAAAGTGAAATTTCCGATAGCCGGGTTGTGCTTCAAAATAACCAGGACCTCTTAGCTCTAGGGGTTGAATTGTCGAAAGAAAGTAATGCTAGCGCTTTAGCCACTCGTACAGCATTAGAGTCCTTTGTTGAGGCGAACACGGATAATCTTGAGTCCATGAAAAAATCGTCATCAGAAATGGCCGATGCTGCTAGCCGCGTTGGTGAGTCGGCTGTAGATCTTAAATCTGCTATTGGTAGTTTTAAGGATGGCGTGGCTGATGTTTTAGATTCCTTAAAATCCGATCTTAATGAGACGTTTGAGCAAATGAGCGCTCAAAATAGAGATTCTGCTGCAGATCTAAAGGCAACTATTGGTGCTCTTCAAAGTGGTGTGTCAGAGGTGATGGCGACAATGAAGTCAGATTTGAGTGAAAGCATTTCTGAAATGAATGATAGCTTTGGCAAGAATATGGGCAAAATGTCTGCTGATTTGGAAGAAGCAACAACTGGAATAGCTGGCGCGATTAACATGCTCTCAACTAATGTTAAGGATATCATGACTTCCATTGCGGAGGCCAATCACGAGTCATTAAAAAGCCAAAAGGTGGCTCGTGAGGAATTTATAGTAACAAGTGACACGCTTAATCGTAACGTAGAGGAAATGACAAACTCCATCGGAGGGATTACAGAAGAAATGATAAATCGCTTGGGGAGTGTTGCAGAAACTAATAGACAAAACAAATTAAATTGCGAAAGTTTAAAAACAATGGTGAATGAATTTTCACTTTTAGCAGGTGATGTAAAGAGTACGGCGTCATCACTCGATTATTTGAGTAACAATATAAAAATATTTAATGAAAACGAATCCTCAAATAAGTCTTTGAGTGAAATTACTGAGGTCTTGAAAAAAATCGACCATTCAATTTTTGTTGTTGCTCAAAGGGTAGAGAGTAATCAGATTGGTACTGAGGTCAGCGTATGAAGGAAAAGCCAAACGAGTGGGTTTCTATTGCTGACTTAATGGCTGGAGTCATGGCGGTGGTAATGCTTTTGCTCGTTATGTCAGTTTTGCAAAAAACATATGCAGATCAAAAGCATAAAAAAGAAATGGAAAAAAGTGTCATTGCTAAAAAGAACAAAGTAACTGAGGTTCTAAATTCATTAAAAGACTCGGTCACAAAAGATGGGAATAATCAACTAATTTCCTTTGATATTGATGCAGGAAAGGTCACGTTGCGCGATAATGTTTTTGAGCGAGGTAGCGCGTGTATTACTTCAGAGGCCAAAAGTGCAGTTGGTATTTTTCAGCAGAAAGTATCAGATTTTTTATTAAATGTGCATGGTGGGCAGATATTTGTTGAAGGGCATACTGACAATTTACCTGTTTCTAAACCTGTAACTGATTTCTCTCGCTTTTGTACTGTCTATGACGATAACTTCACTTTGTCAGCCGCTAGGGCTAGAGAAGCTCGGAAATTATTAATTGGTGGTCTTGATGCGGAAGTTGCAAAACGTATTATTGTTGCTGGTTATGGTGATTCTCAGCCCATTGTAGGTATCGCCGCTGGAGATGCAAAAAATAGGCGTGTTGAAATTCGATTCTTTGTTAAACAGTAGCTGTCTCGTCAATATTATTCGTTAAAAGTTGGTTTGGATTCATGTGATGTTCGGTTTGATCTAGTAGGCCATCAAGTTATTTGATGGCTTACTAGTGTTTTTAAAAGACAATTGCTTCCGATGCCTTATTTTGCCAATCTAAATCCCGTTTATCATATCTAACTGTCGTGCTCACATCGCTGTGCCCGGCTAATTGCCTTACCGTATTCAAATCGATACCTTTCTCCAGTAGTTGAGTGATGAACGTTCTTCGCATGTCGTGTGGCGTAAATTCTGAAATGCCCGCAAGTCGTTGTAAATTTTCGAGTGCGAAAGCTAAGCCGCTATATGACATGGCGTTGCGTGTGACACTTCCATTTTTAAGGATTTTACTGAAGAGCGATCCATCGCTCGTGCCTCTGCAGACAATCCATTGTTTTGGCGCCTAAAGATTTTTTAGGGGGCTGCGCGCAGCTTTTATAGTCTATATTATTTCATTTGGCTTACTGTGTGAGCCGAATATGGGTTATATTTGGCTCGTTGTATAAAGCGGGTAAATAAAATGGTCGAATATGTCCCCTTGGATCGTTGGATTTGGCAGAACCCAAACTGGCCCAAGTTTCATTGGAATTCAGAGCAGCTTCAAACTTATCTGGGTGATGCGAATAAGGCCCTGGGTGTGTTGTTGGGCCGAATGGGAAGCTTGAGCTCAGACTTGAACTCAGAGTCTGCCTTAGATGCTTTACTCCAAAATATCGTTACTTCATCAGCTATTGAGGGGGAAACCTTAAGTGCGGCCTCTGTGAGGTCATCACTCGCCAAACGCTTAGGTACCTCGGTAAATACGCAAATCCCCATATCGAGTAAAACAGAAGGGCTTGCCGAGCTCATGCTCGATGCTATCCAGAATTGTCATCAACCGCTTTCATTGGAAAAATTGGAGCAGTGGCATCGCTGGTTATTTCCCGATGATCAGCCTCGGCTTGTGAGTTTGCGTGTCGGCCAACTCCGTGGCGATGAGCCCATGCAAGTAGTTTCTGGCAGGTTAGATAAACCGCGCATACATTTTGAGGCTCCGCCGAGAGTTATGCTTGAGAAAGAGCTTAATCTCTTTATTGAATGGTTTAACTTACCTACAGATAAAGCTATAGACCCACTTATCCGAGCCGCCATTACACACTTATGGTTCATTACTATTCATCCTTTTGATGATGGGAATGGTCGGATTACGCGTGCCTTAACAGATATGGCGCTTGCTCAGGCAGATGCTCAATCCATCCGTTTGTTTGCGATGTCGTCCAGTATCTTGGATAAGCGTGCTGAGTATTACCGGATTTTGGAACAGACTCAGCGCGGAGGATTAGATGTTACTTCTTGGATTATTTGGTTTTTGCAAACGCTCAATACTAGCTTGCAAGAAGCGAATAAGCTGATTGAAGCCACATTTACTAAACGGCGTTTTTGGCAAAAATTTGCAGAACAAAATTTCCTACCCGAGCAGCGTAAAGTGTTAAATCGTTTGCTTGATGGCGGTGAAAAAAGTTTTGAGGATGGGATCAGTGCCGCGCAATATCAAAAAGTTGCAAAGGTGAGTAAGGCGAGTGCGACGCGCCATTTGTCAGATTTACTCAGCAGAGGCTGCTTGCAAAAAACTGCAGCAGGTGGTCGAAGCACACGGTATAAAATCAACACATCAGATTGTTGAGATTAATTAGTGTTTTTCATTTTGATTGGAGATCGTTGGTGAGCTGTGTGACTAAGGTGACATATATTTCTTTTAAAATTCGTAAATTTGAAATGCTCGCCTTGTTCTCGTGAAAGCTTGAGTAAGGCGAGCAACACCGTATTACGATGTTAGTCTTTTTGTTGTATTGCCAATTTATTTATCACTGCATTAACACCGGCTATAAGTCTTAGCGCTAGAATATTATTGCTTGAGATGCTTTCCGTTGCCAATCTAAATCCCGCTTATCATATCTAACTGTCGTGCTGACATCGCTGTGCCCAGCCAATTGCCTTACTGTGTTTAAATCGATACCTCTCTCCAGTAATTGAGTGATAAACGTTCTTCGCATGTCGTGTGGCGTAAATTCTGGAATGCCCGCAAGTCGTTGTAAATTTTCGAGTGTAAAAGCTAAACCACTAGATGACATGGCATTGCGTGTGACACTTCCATTTTTAAGGATTTTACTGAAGAGCGATCCATCGCTCGTACCTCTGCAGGTAATCCATTGTTTTAATGCCGCTGTGATCTCGTTAGCCAAATAGATTTTTCGGCTTTTTCGGCCTTTCCCTTCTCTCACTAAAAGCAATCCATTATTTAAATCCACATCGTCGATATTGAGCGCACAGATTTCAGAGCACCTAAGCCCAGCGCCAATACCAACTAATATAATGGCGAGATCTCGTGATTTCATGGATGGGTATTTCAGCTTCTTGCAGGAAGAGAGCAGTTTGATAATTTCAGGTTTGGATAGCCTTCTACCGGTTCGAGTAGCATTTCCCTTAAGTGACTTAACCGCATTAATGCGCAGCATATTGTCTGCAGACAGTTGCCCAAGATTAAAAGCCGTTTTGGTAACGCCTTTTAATCCGGCCAGTACAAGATTAATGCTGTTAACAGCGTATCCAGCTTCAATGAATGTCGAGCGAATCAAATGTATTTTCTCAAAAGTGAGCTGGCTCCAATCAAATTGCTCCACCGATTTTTTATGCCCTAAAATCGTTAGGCTTTGATGCAATAGTGTTTTCATGGAGTTGCGCCCTGTAGGCGCTAAGCTATCCAAATAAATTGAGTAAGCAGATTGTAAAGTCGCTTTTACCTTGGTGGCTGAAAGCTTTGTTTTTTGGTGTAACTTATTGATTGAAACTGAGCGTTGCGTTGTTGAGAGAATAGATTTAGCTGAGTTAGCCATATGAACTCCAGAATTGAATGAGAAATTTTTAATTGATGATCGATAGAAATCAGATTTGCGTTTCAGTCTGATTTTTTAAGTGAGGCAAGGGGAGTTTTAGCTCAATCTACAACCGGTTTAATGCACATTAAACCGAGTGATCCTATTTGCAAATTAGATTAGTCCTCGTTCTGCAAAGCTGACGATATTGACGCTGCCTACCACGAGGTGGTCTAACACACAAATATCTACTGTCTGTAACGCGGTCACTAGTCTTTGTGTAATGACCTTATCTGCATTGCTTGGTTCGGCAATGCCAGCAGGGTGGTTATGTGCAAATATTACAGCGGCTGCATTTTTTGAAAGTGCAAGCTTTACCACTTCTCGCGGATAAACAGCGGCTCCATCAATGGTTCCTTGAAATAATATTTCTGCTTCTAAAACACCGTGTTGGTTGTCGAGTAGGATCACTAAAAATACTTCTCGTTCAAATTTTGACAATGCAACGCGTAAATAATCGCGGGTCATATCAGGGCTAGTTAAATAGTCGCTACGGATAAAACGTTTTTCCAGAATCGTCTCGGCCCAATTAAGAATTTGTGTGTCCGAAAATTCAATGGGTTTTATGTTGGAAGTCGATTTATAGCTGCCAACAGCAGAATCATTAATGTCTTTCATGAATGTCTCCAATATTTCGGCATAGAAACGCCACCACCGAATTTAATCGGTGGTGGCGTTTCTATATGACGTTAAGGTAGGTTTGATGAAGAAGGGTATTAACGTAAAACTAATTGTTCACTTGTCGGTTGAAGGTATGGCCGCAGGAAAGGCATTGAAAGCTATCTAGAATTTCATCATCAAGCGTAGCGCCGAGTGTAGACCCTGCGATACACCCGGCAATGCCCCCACTAATGGCACCTATTGTGGCGGTAGCAATAGCTGATACCATTCCGTTCTGGGCTCCTGCTTTTGCTCCATTGATTGCGCCAAGCGCAGCGCCGACTGCACAACCGATTTTCTGGCTTTATTGAGCGTTGCGATATTTGAAGATTGGCAATTTGGACAAGTTGGTTGCATTTGATTCACCTTTATGAGATTAAAAGGGCTCGAATGAGCCGTTGTCATAGAGGTGATATAGGTTTGAAAAATTTTGGATTAGAGACGGATTCTTAAATGAGTTGCGAGTACTGGCGAAGTAGCGATACTGTTTGCGGTAGTTGTAGTTTTTGTAAGTTTGCAAGAAATTCATCAATATTCATTGCTGGATTTTTTAACGAATTACGTTGATCGCGGAAAGCTGTGCAGCAAACAGCGGAGCCATATCGATTTGATAATAAATAAAATCGTCTGGATGAATAACTTCAATTTGGAATGAGGCCAAATACGCTTCTGGAAAGTCTTTTAAATTGGATGTAACAATTGCATCGGCCTTGCTTTTAATTGCAGCTGCGAGTACATGACGATCATCGGGGTCGGGCAACTCAAGTCCTTGAATTAAACTCTCGTACCCTGTGATCTTGGCGTCAGGTACATGACGATCCATTAGCTCCCGTACTTTCTCTAGTTGTTGGGGCGTGTATTTTCCTTCTCTCAGCAATGCGTTAATCCACTCGTCGTGAATTCGGTCTGTCCAATAGGCTTTGAACAGATTCTTGCTGGCCAAACGCATTAAGCTATCTCTCAATGGTGCTGGATAGAGTACGCAAGCATCAAAGACAACTGAAAACCTCGCCATTATTGCTCATACCCCATTCCTAAGGATTGAGAAAGCGCAGTTAACTCATCTAGTGCGGCGCTTCGTTGATAATCAATTTTACTTTTGTACTCAAGCACATCTTTAGCCAATACGCGGCGGTGAGCACCAACCTTACGAAAGGGAAGTTCGTTCTTCTCTAGCAGGCTTACCAAGTGTGGACGGCTAACATTCAGTAAATTGGCTGCTTCTTGAGTGCTGAGTTCATGATGAATGGAGACAAGGCTTATAGCATTTCCCTTAGCCATTTCTGAGAGGATATCTAATAGTAACTGCAGCACTGGGCCGGGTAATACGATATCTTCTGCTTTTCCGTTGCTCCCTCTAAGCGACATTTGCACTCTGTCTGCATCTGCGTATTTGCTGAGCATTCGGCTTGAAAGTTTGGCTTCTTCCATTTCGGGCTTTGTTGGTAAATGTACAATATTGTTCATGGTTGCCTCCGCTATGATTCTGTAAGAATATACTATGGCATAAACGAAATAAGTGAAGCAAGCGCAATAAACGAAAATTAAGTGATTGTCTTCCCTGTCAGATCGTCAATCAAGGTTGTATTTCATCAAATTCTATATTCATACGCTCAATATTTAACGGAATTTCGGGCTTTACATCCTAAGCGCTTTAATATGGGGGCATAATTGGGGGCATTAAATTTATTTTATCATTTGTTTTTGTTGATTTTTATGGCTTTAGAGGTATTTTTGTGGTGCGGCCTCGGCACCATATACATCCTCTTTTTATTTCAGTGCATTACGCTTCGATTGTTGCGTAATAGTTTAAGGGCGACCTGAGTTTCCCGCTTTGGCAGTGAGTTTTTGTGCCTCTCATGGTTTTATTCTTGCTCCGCACGCTTCCCAATAGATTTGCCGCTGATTTGGGTGAATCTTCTGTGTTTATTCCTGAGTTAGTGATGCAAACTGCGCACTAGTTTGGCTTTTCAGGTCATGAGGGTTTAGTTCAACTTCCAATCCTCTGCGACCGGCACTTACAAATATGGTGGTGCATGTTTGAGCGGATTCATTAATAAAGGTTTGTAACCGTTTCTTTTGTCCGAGGGGGCTAACGCCGCCTAGCACATAGCCAGTAATACGCTCTACATCGGTTTTATCTGCCATAGCGGCTTTTTTTGCGCCTGCGGCTTTTGCAATTTGTTTCATGCTGAGCATATCGGATACGGGAATTATACCCACGGCGTAATCTTTTGAATCCAACATAACCACCAAGGTTTTAAATACGCGCGCAGCATCCACGCCCATTTTTTCAGCGGCTTCTAACCCATAGGATTCAGCGGCTGGGTCGTGAGTGTATTCGTGAGCTTTAAAGTTCACTTTGGCTTTTTGTAAGGCTTTAATGGCTGGGGTCATGGTTGCATCACTTTTGTAAAAATGGCTGCTGATCTTGTTGTGGTTTCATCATAGATTTGTGCGAAGGTTTTGCTTGATCGTATGAGCAAATTCTTCGTTTACTTCAGCTGCTGCGGCATAAGTATTCCATGCGTTTACCACACGTAAAACCTGTTCAATAATTTCCTTGGCTTCTTTTTTAAAATTGCTAATTAAGCTGGCGGCTTGCATTAAATCATCACGCACAAAATTATCACGTTTTCCGTTTAAACTTATTTGATGTGAGTTCACCCAAGGTGAACCCGGTTTGTAGCTGTAGGCTATATCAAAGGCGGGTGCGAGCTGCCATTGCTCGCGTGGGCCTGCTAATAAAAATCCGGTATTTTTAGTGTGGTCGTCGTGGTTGCGCGCTACTATGTTAAATACCATGCGGCGATAAATTTCTATTGCCTCGGCACGGCTCAAGCGCAGTTGGCGTGCAACTGAAAATAATTGTTCGTAGCTGTATTGCCCGGGTTTTTTGTAGTCGGCATGATCCATGGCGCAGAGCGATTGATAATGTAATTTGTAATTCCCGATGCGATCAAAGCGTTTTGTTAAAAAATGCGCGCGCTTGCCATCTAACAATAGTTCACAGGGCGATATGTTAATGCCTACGTCCTTTGCCATTAAATAGTAGGCGTATTCCATTCGTCCAAAACCTTGTGGGTCGCCAAAGGTTTCGCGGTTGTCGCTATGCTCAACAACGCCATCAAATTTTAATAAATAATGTTCAAATCCTTCGGGTGCTGCTACTTGGCCTGAGCGAATTTCAGTGTGATCTTTATTGATAGCAATTAACGCTTTTGCGCGTGCGCCACCCGCTGATGTGCCGACTTGTAATATTCCGCTCAGATCATCTTTTTCATGAATGGTGGCATAGGTTTCTGTGCGTTGATTCAATACCTGCTGTGCCATATTAATCAGCGATTCCAGTTCTAATTTACCTCCCGCATTTTGTGTTTGGCGCAAGGCGGGGGCATATTCCAGTGCGCCCATGCCTCGGGTGCCGATGTAAAGCAAGCGTTCCAGTGGTGTAAAACTGTTGGGGTCGCGGCCGTTACGTGCCAGCCATGCGTTGATAACAGCGTTGCCAAAATCATCGGGCAGGGTATCTGCAAAGCAGGCGGGTAGGCCTTTGTAGGTATCGGGGTTGAGTTGTGGGAATTGAAAAGTTCGTGGGCCGCTGGTTTGTATGGGCATGTGTAAGGGGGCAATCTGAACGCCTTTTCTTGTCCACTCAGGTGTGTATTCAAAGGTGGCTATACCGGCTTCTGGTATCCACGCCAGCGCGCCCACCAGTTTATCCCACAGCCAGATTTCCGCCAGATTTTGCATTACCAATCCAGCCCTAGGCTTTTGGCGGTAGGTTCATTTACGTCCTCTGCAGCCTGTTCGCTTGCGCTTAGGTATTTGGTGATTCGCGCGCGCTGCCGCTGTTTGCCACGTAGTTTTAGCTGCGCTAACGGGCTGGGCGGTGGTTCTGGTAAGAAGTTGTCTAATTGGCTTAAACAGTTAAGTGCGCGCAATGCGGCGATCATATTTTCCAGCTTGCCGCCGCCAGCAATCAGTTGGCGATAGCTTTTGGCGGTAATCCCAATCTCATCGGCCAGGGCCATTTGGGTCATATTGTGCTCAAGGCGCAAACGCTCAAGGCGGGCACCCAGCTCGGAGGCAATAGAAGCATTGGTCATAGCTTGATAGTTCATAATGGGTTTTTAATTACCGTTAATTGTCAATATTCGATTATTAAGGGTTAATTTATACCTATTTATTTTGTTTTTCAATATTTAGGTAAATAAAGTTCTTTTATGGTCATATATTGTTTTTATGGGGTTTTTAAGCACCTATTATATTTTAAGAGAAATGATGCATTAATCGTGTTCATAAGCTGAACTGGTTAGGCCAACGTAATCCTCTCTTTCGTAATCAAGATCTTTCGCTCTTTATAAAGCTTACTCAGCGCATTCTTATAAATCCCTTTGCTGACTTTGTACTGAAAATAAATTTCTTCTGGTTCGCTTTTGTCGGTAAGCGTTGACTCGCCGCCGTTGGCTTTTAAGTGATCCAAAATAATATCGGTGAGTTGATCGCGCACGACGCTGTTGACGGGCTGTAGGCTTAAGCCGATTTTTCGGTCGGGGCGAATTTCTTTAATAAAGCCTTTTAATTTTTCGCCGTAGAGTAGGGTGCGTGGTGCGTTGTCGCGGAACACTAAGCCTAAATGGGTGTGGTTTATAACCGCTTTAAAACCTAAATCGGTGCGGCCGCAAATAATTAAATCCACTTCTTGTTGTACTTTCAGATCACTTGCGCGTTCTTCTAAGTGATGGCTTAAACGAGACGATGCGGTAATGCGCGATGTGTGTGGGTCTAAATACACACACACCACGTAACTATTGCCCGCTTCCATAGGTTTAAGTTGTTCGTTATAGGGTACAAGCAAATCTTTCGGTAGACCCCAATCTAAAAAGGCGCCTACGGCGTTAACTTCTTTTACTTCTAAATGCGCACATTGGCCGACCATCACTTTAGGTGTAAGAGTGGTGGCGATAATACAGTCATCGGAATCCAAATAAATGAATACGCCCAATTCATCGCCAATTTTCGCGCCAGTCGGAACATAGCGCTTTGGCAGCAAAATATTGCCGTATTTGTCGCCATCCAAAAACAGACCGAAATCGACTTGTTTAATCACTCGCAGGCGATTCATTTGACCAATGTTAATCATGTTTAACCTTTTGTTTGCAGGGCATAATGGGCGCTATTGTAAGGCCTGCGCCTGATTATTGCTGATTAAATAGAGTAGATGTTCTATGGAATTGTTTTCGTTTGATGCTCAAGGGCGTCATTTTGCTGTGGTACTGGATTTTGAGTTGCGCTTGGAGCGTTTGATTATTGATCAAACCCTGATGTCGGTAAAACCCTTGGGCGATGCCAACAGTGTGCATGTGTTTGAGGATGCACGGTTTGGCCGCTCACAGTTGAGCTTTAGCATCAACCCGCAATCACAATCGGCGCACTATCAATTGCAGCCCAGCAATTCTGAACTTATCGCTGGCGAGGCGGAGTTGAGCGAGCCTGCCAAGCTTATGGTAGCAAGTGCAGGCGATGGTAAGGCTTCGCTGGAAAAGGGGCGTCAAACCAATTGGATTGTTTTGGGTGGTATCGCCTTTAAGTTATTTAAAACGGTCAAAGTAGTAAAGGTAGCGCTTGTTGCAGCGTCTGTGGCAGTTTACAGCGTGATGTTTACCGTTGAGTTCGCGCTGGCTTTGGTTGCGGTACTTATATTTCATGAATACGGCCATGTGCGCGCCATGAAAAAATGTGGTATTCCGACCAAAGGTTTTTATTTGATCCCTTTTTTAGGCGGAATTGCGGTAGGCGATAAAGCTAAAACCCAATGGGAATCGCTCTATATCTCCATGATGGGGCCAGTTTATGGGCTAATCATGACGGCCATTTTTTACGTGATCTTCTTGATTACCGGTAGCCACTTTTGTGGTTTGGTCGCGGCTACCAGTGCTTTGCTCAATTTGTTTAACCTCCTGCCAATCCACCCGCTAGATGGCGGCCAAGTTGTTAAGGCTCTTGTGTTTTCACGCCGTAACCAAATGGCACTCTTTCTGTTTCTGGCGGTATCCGCTGTTTGTCTCTACGCCGCTTGGGCATTCGGTTTCTACTTCCTGTGCTTCTTCATTGTTATCGGCGTGGTGGATATCATTACCAACTGGTCAATGCCCATCTCAGCGGATATGACGCCCCTCAAAACCTACGGAATCTGGTTTTCGTTGGTGTGGTATTTAGCGGTTACGCTCGCGTTTATCGCCATGATTGTTTTGCTGGTGATGGCCCAAGTGCCTGGTGCAGAGATAGCCACTAAAATATTGAGCTCATAGCCTCTGTGTGGATTTTATGTATTTATGTGGACATAAATTTAAAATGTGTACTAATATGGATATGTAGCTTATAAAACCTCATGCGCTTCGGGTTCTTACTTGGGGCGTTTTAGCGGTTTAAGCTCAATATCTTTTTAGCTCAACAGCTATAGCTGAAGGTACCTATGATTGCGTTGGCTCAAACCTTACCTGCACACGCGGCACAAGCTGCGGTGGGTACAGCACTTAAAATTATGGATAAGTGGAATTGCTCAGAAAAAGAGAAAATGGCGCTTTTGGGCGTTGGGCGTTCTACCTTGCATAAATACCAAGTGACTCCCGCTAGCGCACGGCTATCGCCCGATTTGCTGGAGCGCATTAGCTACTTGCTAAATATTCATGCGGTCTTACGCATCCTCTTTGAAAACCCAGAAAACCAATACGGTTTTTTGCGCCTGCCCAATAAAAATGCTTTCTTTAATGGCAAGGCACCCATGGAGATTTTAAGCTCGGGGTTGATGAGTGCGCTCTATGAGGTGCATCGCCATTTGGATGCGATTCGCGATGGACAATTTGCCTGAGGCAAGCATGGAATTATTGATAAATGGATATTAAGTCTATTCCTCTGGTGACGTTTTTTAATCAAACAGCTTATCGATTAATTCCCAGTAAGTACCCGCCTAAGTCACTGTTTGATGATGTAGCTAATCACGAAGAGTTTGAAATTCTTTTCGCTATTCAAGAGCTCACCAATCCGCGCATTCGCAATGAAGTTGGCAATTTAAATCGCGTACCTGCGCAAGAGCGCCCTTATGGTATTCGCGGCTGCAACTATGCATTAGGCCCTTTTGTGCATTTAAATCCGGCGGGGTCGCGTTTTTCTAATGGCGACTTCGGTGTTTATTACGCGGCGGAAGATGTACAAACTGCAATTGCTGAAACGCGCCATCACCAACAAAATTATTTTTCTGGCATTGTTGGGTTAAAGTTTGATCGATTAAGCATGCGTTGTTTAAAAGCACAATTTTCGGCGAGTTTGCGCGACATTCGCGGTGATGATTTTAAAGAACATGAATACTACAACAAACATAATTATTCAGTTTCGCAGCAGTTGGGCGCAGCGCTTAAAATTAATAATGATGCGGGTATTGCCTATACCTCTGTGCGCTTGGCGGCTAGAGCTTGCTATGCATTATTTTCCCCTAGTGTAATCAAAGACATTATTCAAACTACACATTATGAGTATATTTGGGATGGCGAAAAAATTGTGGTTGCACTGGAAACGACAGAAGTGGTTTTATGATTTTTGAAAAATAAAAAAGGCGATGCAGAAATGCATCGCCTTTATCGCATCACGCGTTAAAAAGCTATTTGCTAGCTTGCTCGCGAGCAATTGCGCGGTAAGCAATATCGTTGCGATAAAACATACCGTTCCAGTTAATTGTTTTCGCAAGCTCGTAAGCCGTTTGTTGTGCTTCTAATACGGTATTGCCTAAAGCCGTTGCGCAAAGTACGCGGCCGCCATTCGCCACTGTGTTGCCATCTTTAAATGTTGTGCCTGCATGGAAAACTTTTTGGCCTGCAACTTCGGTGGTGGGTAAGCCAGAAATTACATCGCCTTTGCTGTATGTATCTGGGTAGCCGCCAGCGGCGAGTACAACACCAATCGATGCACGTGAGTCCCACTCGGCAGTCACTTTATCTAAATCGCCTTTAAGCGCGGCTATGCAAAGTTCTACCAAATCAGATTGCAAACGAAGCATAATCGGTTGGGTTTCAGGGTCACCAAAACGGCAATTGTATTCAATAATTTTTGGCACACCTGCGTCACTAATCATCAAACCCGCGTATAGAAAACCAGTGTAGGTATTTCCTTCAGCGGCCATGCCATCAACGGTTGGTCGAATAATTTCTTTAATCACACGGTCGTGAATTTCTTGCGTTACAACGGGGGCAGGTGAGTAAGCGCCCATGCCACCTGTATTCGGGCCAGTGTCGCC
>SYDJ01000155.1 GCA_005801205.1 Gammaproteobacteria bacterium | reverse complement strand
CGGCATGATTGACGATCAAGTGCACTTTCGCGAGCTAGGGTTAATGCACAAAGGCGATATTGCTTCAGAATCCCGCGCAGCGGTTGCGGGTGGCATTACCAGCTATATGGAAATGCCCAATGTAAGCCCGCCCAGTACAAACGCGATGGAATTGGATAAAAAATTCGCCTTAGCCGCACAAAAATCAGCTGCCAATTACTCATTTTACTTGGGCGCAACCAATAGCAATCTTGAAGATATAAAGCGAGTTGATAAATATAGAGTGTGCGGTGTAAAAGTATTTATGGGGGCATCAACAGGTAATTTATTAGTTGATGACCACAACGCACTCGATTCAATTTTTGAAAACTGCCCCATTCTTATTGCCACTCACTGTGAAAATACCTCCATCATTCGTGCGATTGAAGAAAAATATCGTATTGGTTACGGTGAGAATGTACCCATTCAATTGCACCCCATTATTCGCAGTGAAAACGCCTGCTATGCATCGACAGCTTATGCTATCAACCTAGCCAAGAAACACCAAAGCGATTTACACGTTTTGCATATTTCTACCGAAAAAGAATTAGCACTTTTCAACCAAGGAGACATTCGCCATAAAAAAATTACCGCAGAGGCTTGCGCCCATTTTTTGTGGTTTAGTGAAGAAGATTACACAACACGCGGCACACTAATTAAATGCAACCCAGCCATAAAGCGCACGCAAGACAGAACCGCGTTAATCAATGCCATCAATAACAATGTTGTTGACATTATCGCTACCGATCATGCACCTCACACGTTCGAAGAAAAACAGCAAACCTATTTCAAAGCGCCCGCTGGATTACCCTTAGTGCAACATGCTTTGCCGAGTTTGTTAACCAAAGTGAACGAAGGTGTATTCACACTAGAAAAAGTTGTCGAAAAAGTTGCGCACAATCCAGCCATTCGCTACAAAATCGCAAAGCGTGGATTTATTAAAGAAGGTTTTTATGCAGATGTTGTTTTGGTAGACATGAACAAACCAACCATCGTAGACAAGGCATCACTGTTATATAAATGCCAATGGTCACCGTTTGAAGGGCAAACATTTACAGCAAAGATTATGACCACTCTAGTCAATGGTGTGAATGTTTACGATGCGAACAATGACAATCAAAAAAATCGCCAAGCGCCCATTGCTTCACGCGCCCTTGAGTTTAATAGAGATTAAACGGTAGAAAAATAACATCATGCTAACAACACCCAATTTTCGCTTTCGTCGCTTACGGCGAACATCTGTGTTGCGCGATCTTATCCGCGAAACACACCTATCCGTCAATGATTTAATTCTGCCTATTTTTGTCGAAGAATATATAACAGAAGCCGTTCCTATTAGTTCGATGGAAGGTATCTATCGTTACCCAGAAAATCAATTGGGCAGTGTTGTCACCCGCGCATGGAATAAAGGCATTAAAGCCGTTTTATTATTTGGTATTTCGCATAACAAAGATGAGATCGGTAGTGATACATGGAATGAAAATGGCTTGATGGCTCGCATGATAAAAATAGCTAAACAAGCACAACCCAACATGATCGTTATTACCGACAATTGCTTTTGCGAATATACCACTCACGGTTTTTGCGGCGTACTCGCCAACAGAGATACAGACAATGACGCAACCCTAGCCAACTTACAAAAACAAGTGGTCGTAGCTGCAAAAGCGGGAGTCGATATGATTGCGCCTTCCGGAATGGTGGACGGTATGGTTGCCGCCATTCGCAGCGCACTGGATGCTGAAAATTTTTCACACATACCTATCATGAGTTACTCCACTAAATTTGCATCTGCATTCTACGGCCCCTTTCGGGATGCTGTAGATAGCACCTTCAAAGGCTCTCGCAACAGCTATCAAATTGACCCTGCCAATGGCCGAGAAGCGCTCGCCGAATCACTACAAGATGAAGCAGAAGGCGCCGATATTCTTATGGTAAAACCCGGGATAATCTATTTAGATGTCATCGCCAATATTCGCAACCATTCTCGTCTTCCTTTAGCGGCTTACCATGTCAGCGGAGAATACGCCATGATGAAAACGGCTGCCGCTGCTGGGTGCATTAACGAGCGCGATGCTGTAATGGAAACAATGATCGCTTTTAAACGTGCAGGTGCGGATTTAATTATTACCTATTACGCAGAACAAATTGCTGATTGGTTAAATGCCGAGACTAAAATATGAATCAGAACGAAAAATATTTTCTCGATGCCGAACATTTAACGCAAGGAAGCCATCTCAATTTAGAAAAAACACTGCAACATCTGTCGTTTAATTCAAAGGGTTTAATTCCCGTGATTGCGCAACAGTATGATACCGGCGAAGTATTAATGATGGCATGGATGAATCGTGAAGCTCTTGATGCCACACTCCAAGAAGGCTACACATGTTATTGGTCACGCTCACGCAATCAACTTTGGCGTAAAGGCGAAACATCAGGCAACACACAAAAGCTAATAGAAATGCGTATTGATTGTGATGGTGATTGCTTGCTTTGCCTAGTCGATCAGATAGGCCCGGCTTGCCACACAGGAAGAGCAAATTGCTTTTATCTGGGCGTTAGAAATGATGCCGTGTGCATTCAAAGCAACCAAGGTCTGCTTTGAAGATAGCACCTCCAATACTGCCTATCTGCGAACAGCCGCTTTGGGCACCAACTCGACCTTTAATCTGTTGCGGTTCGTAAACGCACCAGCAACCCATTACAGGGTTTACTTTCTTTAGCATGCATCAAATATCATTGGCTTTCTGCACGCAGCATGCCTTTTAGTACAAACATTATTACCACCCAAATAAACGATCATGTGGTTAATAGAAGGTATAAATCACCCCATATCAAATGGTTTTTTTTGCGCTCCATCAATAAGCAACGTATTTGATAGTGCGCTAACTTCAGCCTGAACATAAGCCCAGTAATCAGGATTATCAATCGTGCGCGCTTTAATTTGGTTAGGAATAAAGCGGCTCATTTCCATATTAAAATCCTCATGCACTTGATCGTCTTGCATGAGTTTTTCAAGCTGAAGTTGAAGTGTCTCGATAAAATCTGTTTTTAACTTTCCTCTGGCTGCTAGTTTTTGGTCTACCAGTTTTTGTGACAGCTCGATACCGCGCTGCTTAATCCACACTATGTCCCAAATATCGCGAGGCTTAATTCGTCGCGCTCGGTAAGCTAGGGCAATTAATTTGTCTGCCAAGGTTTCTTGTAGTGATTGCACAGGAACAAGAATGCCTTCTGTTGGCACAACAATATTGTAATGATTCAGTAGCGGCCTTTTCTCAATATCAAAGGATGGAATTGCGCAGACATCTACATGCATTTTTTGGTGCGGCAAATCAGGTCGATTGGCTTCCTTAACAATACTGATTTTCCAAGAAACGGTATCACCCTGTTTATCCTCGGTGGGTTTATTAACCCAAACGTCGGTTTCATACTTTTTTTGGAGGTAATGCTGAATTTCAAGTTCCAAACCGTCAAGGTGCGAAGGCTTAAAATCATGCCCTCCATTAAAATATAAATCTTCCGACAAGCGAGCGCTGTTATAGCACATGCGTAGCGATGTTCCGCCTATGAAGGTAAGTGTTTGCATGGCTCCTTGCTTGATGAGGATATCCATAATGTCATGGTGCAAAATTTCTTTTTCTATAACCGGTGTAATAGCTACATAGTCTGGGTTGGCAGCCACAATGCGCTGAATCTGCTCTTTCAACATCTTAATGCTCCAACATGTGCAAGTTTCGATTGCAGTTTTTAAGATCCGCTATGGCTTGTTGGGTGTTTGCTCTGTACATATTGATGCTTGGGTCAAAATACACATTGGGCGCAATTTTGCTGATGGGTTGTTTGGTATGTGTAAATTCAATAACCCCGTATGGCGTAGAAAATGCCCCGGCTCGCCCTTTGGTCATCACCGTGACTCGACCCATGATAACTTGCGAGATATCACCGGTATGGCTTAGTTGGCTTTCTAAACTGATGTAGTTCAACACATCACTGCGCAGTTTTTTTATTATTTTATAAATCGCCGTTGTCGATTCAGGTGGGGTGAGCGCGCTTTCAAATAAGCCATTGGCCACTCTTCGTAGAGTGCCTTTTTTAACACAGCCCGCAAGCAGCTTGGTAAATGCGGGTGTAGGGTATTCCCCCAACATAAAAGCGAGTTCTTGTGCGCTATGAATACCGCCTCCCGCTTTAACAGCAGCAGAGAAAACAGTAAGTAACTTCTCAGTCTTCGTCATTTTGGTCTACATTAAACAACCTAATAGGTAATATATTGTAGACCTATAGATCCTTAACTGCCAGAAAACTAAATGCGGATTAATCAAACGCATCAATCAGTGCCATCGAGCGGATCGATCAGCCCGTAAGTTGACATGCTCCGAGCAAAAATCTCTAAAACCCTAAGCCGCCGTTAAGCGGTTATTTTCAATCGACCGAGCTATATTTTGCAGCGTACTTTTTCGAATAGGAAAATCCACTGCTATCGACTGAAACAGGCCCGCGCTTTCAATAATATGTTCAATGATCGTTTGCGCTGCTTGTGCATCCACACCGCCTTGCTGCGCCAAGGTTAATAAATGCTGACGGGTAATTTTTCGCCCTTCGCCGCAAATGTCGGTTTGATGCTCCCCACGCGGCCCTTCACAAAAGGTTAAATCAAAAGCTGGCGCTAAGCGCCAACGCCTATCTCGCCCTAAACGCCAGGCAAAATTTTTGGCATGATCGTCGCGATTATTAAAAATTACGTTAAATACCGCACGGGCAAACGCTTTTTGCACTTCGCGCTCATCGCGTGTTAAGAGCCGTGTTGCACGCAGGTAAGTGGTGTAATCGACCGATGGCATGCGGAAATCGGTATGCAGCAAACCCGCCAAACTATGGGTGGGTACGCGCAACTCACCCTCACGATCAAAGCGAGCAATACCGAACCCTGCAAGCTTGGGCGAAAGGTCAAAATAGTGAGTGTCTGGCATATCGAGACCGCACAAGCGCGCCATGTGCGCATACAGATGCTCAATAGCACAAACCTCTTTGTGTTCACCCTGCGCCTGAAACTTCACCAACCAAGGCGCACCTTGAGCATTTGGTAAGGTGCTCACTTGCCCTGACGCGCGGTCATAACCTACCAGCGCCTTTGGCCTAGCACCTTGCGGCGAGCCGCCGGTCACCACCAGTTCCAGTAAGGCGGCGGTAGCTTCCCCGGCAAGCAATTGTTGCGATTCTTGCGCCAAGGTTAGGAGCTGCATATCTGCAATGGGCAAGTGTTGGTCATCGGGAGGCGCAAAACGTAATGCACCCATGGCACGATCACCCATAAACGCCAAACGCTCCAAAGGGCCAATGTTAAGGTTGCGCTGCCGAAACAATTTATCCATTAATAGGAGCCCCCAACCATCGGGCAGGGCATCTGCCACAAGGCCGGGCAATCGGTGCAAATACTCAGGAAAATCACCATAAGCGGCAGAGCGCAATTTTAAATGGCGGGGCGAAAGTTCTAATTGCTGCGCCAAGGCTTCTGGGGAATACTCAAATACTAGTTTGGAAGAAGCCTCTGCCAGTGTGCCTAAACGCCAATCCTCACCCCAGCCACAGTAGTGAACCGCTAAGGTTTTCATGGCGTTGCTTTTCATGATTTTGCTTGCCATGGATTTTTAGGGCGTGACGCGCGTTGGCGCTTAGCTTGAGAAAGCGTCTGCATCTGTGCAATAGAGTGTAGTTTTAATTCAAACAGCGGTGCCAGATCATCAGCCAACCCCAAGGCCTGCACTACTCGCACTAGCGTTTCTAGCGATGAGGAACCGCTGCGCTCTAGGGTTTTAACGGTGCCCAAGGATACATTTGCCATATCGGCAAGCTGTTGCTGCGTGAGTGATTGCACTAGCCGTTGCGCGCGCAAGCGAGCACCAAGCTCGGGTAAAATTTCATCGCAGGTGGCAAACGCAAAATCCATTACACCGACTCAACCATTAACAATTAATAGTCATTATTATGGTCTTTAAACACGTTTATATCAATTAAAATGCATTTTTCTGTATATTAAAAAATGTTTAGCGCTCAGTGTTACACCCGATTCTCTAACTTCGCCAGCCATTCGCGCACCAGAAACAGCGCGGCAATACTGCGGCCTTCGCACACATCCTCGCGCAGGCAAAAATCAGCTAGATCTGCCAAAGGCACTTCCAGAACCTCTATAGGCTCCGGCTCATCGCCCACCAAACGCTCTGGGTACAAATCCTGCGCAATGACGATATTGATTCCGTGTTCCATATAAGAAGGCGACAAATGCACCTTCTTCAAAAAAGTGAGTTTCCGCGCGCCGTAACCAACCTCTTCTTTTAGCTCGCGATTAGCAGCATCCAGAATGCTTTCACCTTGGTCGATGGCACCTTTAGGGCAAGCCAAATGATAATCTTCGAGGCCGACGGCGTATTCCTTTACCAATAACAGGGTATCGTCATTCAGTAGCGGCACAATCAAGACCGCGCCGCTACCGCCACCCACCAACTTTTCGTAATGACGCTCCTCGCCATTGCTGAAGCGCAAATGGATTTGATCGGCGCGGAACAGGCGGCTGCGCATCACAGTTTCGCGCTTTAATATCTCGGGTTTTGTCGGCATACTGCCCTCTTTTTACTGATGACGATTTTTATGACCGCACATCTCGTGGATCTTGTGGACTGGAACCAGATAGACACCGTTTTGCTGGATATGGACGGTACACTACTCGACCTCCATTTCGACAACTATTTTTGGTTAGAACACCTACCCAAACGTTACGCCGAAATTCATAAAGTGGATTTTGCCACAGCCACACAACGGTTGAATGAAAATATCAGCCAATATGAAGGCACTTTACAATGGTATTGTTTGGAGTTTTGGTCAACGCAGTTAAATGTTGATGTCCGCAGTCTAAAAGCGGAAATCAAACACAAAATTCAAGTTCGTCCCCACGTAAAAGAGTTTTTAACGCGCCTGCGCAAGCTGCACAAAAAATGTTTGTTAGTCACCAATGCGCACCCGCAAAGCTTGTCACTCAAACTTGAAGTGACTGAAATTAATAAAGACTTGGATATTATTATTTCATCCCACGAATTCAATCAGCCCAAAGAAGCGCAGGAATTTTGGCATGCGCTGCAAGCGCGCGAACATTTTGACCCAGCGCGCACCTTGTTTATTGACGACACCGCCCGCATCTTGGAGTCAGCCAAAACCTTTGGCATTAAATACCTGATTGGTATTCATCAGCCCGATAGCCAAATAGTGCGCAAGATGGATGCCTTCCCCGCGATACATCATTTTGATGAGATTATGCCGCCCGCGCTTTAATGAAAATAGAACACTATGTTTAAGCCTTATTTAGAAACCAAAGTTCGTTTAGATAAATGGCTTTGGGCCGCACGCTTTTTCAAAACGCGCAACCTTGCCAAGCAGGCCATTGAAGGTGGCAAGGTTCACTGCGATGGCCAGCGCGTAAAAGCAGCGAAAGAAATTAGCGTGGGTATTACGCTCAATATTCGCCAAGATTTAGATGAAAAAACGATTATCGTAAAAATGCTCTCTGATCAGCGACGTGGTTCACCAGAAGCCGTTTTGCTCTATGAAGAAACCGAAGACAGCAAAGCCCTGCGCGAAAAACGCAGCGCCGAGCGCAAAGCGGGCTTGGGCAGTTTTTTAGTGAGCGACCACAAGCCCGACAAAAAAGAACGCCGTCAGATTCACCGCTTTCAACGCATCAATTTATTTTCAGAAGATTAACTCTATGCCTAGCAACGATCTATTAAACCGCTTTATTTTCGACGACTGTGATATTCGAGGCGAGCTTGTCACCCTCGGCGAAAGCTACCGTGAAATTTTAAATCACAACGTCTACCCGCCTGCCATTCAAAAACTGCTGGGCGAATTTTTAGCAGCGGTAGGATTGCTATCATCCACCTTAAAATTTGATGGCGTGATTATTTTGCAAGCGCGCGGTGAAGGCGCAATCTCCACCATCATGGCCGAATGCAATCACCACAATAATATTCGCGGCATAGTGCGCTTAAGAGATGACGTGGAATTAACCGATACACTCGCCCAATCAGGCACCATGCAAGAATTGCTCGGGAAAGGTGTTTTGGTCATTACTATTGAACCTAAACGCACCGAAAATTTTGGCGGAAAGTTGGAGCGCTACCAAGGCGTAGTACCGTTGGAGAAAGAAACCTTAGCAGGCTGTTTGGAAGATTATTTTCAACAATCAGAACAGCTTGCAACACGCTTATGGTTTGCAGCAGATACCGAACACGCCAGTGGATTTTTAATTCAAGCACTGCCGCAACAACTAAAAACCAATGCCGATGAAAACCGCAATCACTGGGAAACCATTGAAACCTTGGCAGACACCATTACCCCCGAAGAATTATTGGGGCTAGACCACGAACAAATTCTCTACCGCTTATTCCACGAACAACCGGTACGTGTATTTGAACCAACCCACGTTCAATTTGCCTGCAGCTGTTCACGTGAGCGCAGTGAAAGCGCATTGCTGGCATTAGGCAAAGTTGAAGTGGAAGCACTTTTAATTGAAAAAGGCACTATCGATATTGATTGCCAGTTCTGCAATAAACACTATCACTTTAGCCCTTCAGATGTGCGCGTATTGTTAGGTGGGAAAACGCTGCATTAACTTATAACCCCAACTCACTCAAGCCCGCATAGTCATCTGGCCTGCGGCCTTGAGCCCAATTAAATTTTCGTTCGCTGTCTAAAATAGCCAAATCATTAATACTGGCATAACGCTTTTGCATTAAACCGTGCGCATCAAACTCCCAATTTTCGTTCCCGTAAGAACGAAACCATTGGCCTTGATCGTTATGCCATTCATAAGCAAAGCGCACCGCTATTCGATTGCCATCATATGCCCACAATTCTTTAATTAAACGATACTCATGTTCGTTCGCCCATTTTTGGGTCAGAAAATCTTCAATTTGCGCACGACCATTTATAAACACATTGCGATTGCGCCATTGGCTATCAGCCGTATAAGCCATTGCAACTTTTTGTGGGTTGCGATTATTCCAGCCATCTTCTGCTGCACGCACTTTTTGAATGGCCGTTTCACGAGTAAAAGGTGGAAATGGTGGGCGTGATTCTTGTTGTGTCATAGCGTTCTCCAAAAAATATTGTTTTCATTGTTGGCGATTTATTGATGCACTCTGTGTAATCCAGGCATAGCCACAAACCTATTTAACATTTCAATTCTCCCCAACCAATTTTCAACGTAAAGAAAGGGAGTGAGATCTACATTTCCTTCATTGGCTAAAGCGATATAAGGATAAATGGCAATATCGGCAATAGTAATTGTATCCGTCGCCAACCAATCGTGATGCTCTAAATGCTGATTTAAAACCGCTAAAAGATTGTTCGTGATGCTGATTGCTTCATCAAGATTTATGGCACGACCAAATTTGTGATGCAACCGCAATGCATTGGGCCCACGCGCAACTTCATTGGCGGCCGTTGAAAGCCATGCAGCAACTTGAGCTGCATGTGTAGGATCTGCCGGGAACCAATGATCAGCGCCATAAGCACGCGCCAAATAAATCAGAATTGCTTGGCTATCGCGAATAATTACATCACCATCTTTTAAGACGGGCACTTGCCCAAAAGGATTCATCGACAAATAGGCATCAGATTTTTGCTCGCGCTCTGCACCATTTACCGCATGGCTTTTGTACTCCAACCTTAACAGCGACAACATCATGCGAACTTTGTGACAGTTTCCCGACAATCCAAATTCAAATAATTCAATCATGTTTTATCTCCTACTCTTGTTTAATTCGTTAAATATCCAACACAAGGGTTTCGCTGGTTGCGCGCGAAACACAGGCACACATAAACCCTTCTGCCTTATCAGCATCGCTTAACACATTATCGCGGTGTTCAACATTTCCGCTAATCACTTTTACGGCACACATTCCACAATTACCCACACGGCAATCAAACTCTGCTTTTATTCCTGCCGCTTGCATTGCATCTAATGCTGATTCGGTAGCAGATACTGCAATGACTTGTTGCGAACGCGCTAATTGAAGTGTGAAGGCGCTTTGCTGATATATTTCTTCAAGCTTAAAGCGTTCAGAATGTATCCGCGATGCATCTAAACCTAATTTCTCAGCAGCCATATAAACAGCGTCAATAAGCCGCTGCGGCCCACACACATAAATTGCACATTCAGCTGGTGACTCTAAAAGCAGTTTTTCAACATCAAGGCGATTGTATTCGGCGGAGCAATACACCTGGCAATGCTCTCCAAATTCGCGCTTTAATCTGTCACTAAACGCCATTTGCGTTTGGCTACGCCCCACATAATGCAATTCAAAGGGTACGCCTTGAGCTGCCAATGTTTGCGCCATAGGTTTAATAGCGGTAATGCCTATTCCACCAGCAATTAGTAACGCGGGCTGAGTAATATTTTTCATTGGAAAATAATTTTCTGGCATTGCGCAGTGTAATGTCATGCCCAATTCAATAATCTCATGAACTCGCTGCGAACCACCGCGCCCATTTTCTTCTTTAAGTACAGCTATTTCATACACATCGCGACGCGAGGGATTTGAACAAATGGAATAGTGACGAATTTGCGTGGTTCCATCTTGCATTACTATGGGAACTTTCAAATGAGCGCCTGCTTTTACAAGCGGCAATGAATCGCCCGTTACACTGCGAAATTCATAGGCACGCACGCGCGGTGTAAGTTGGCGAATACCGCTTACAACTAAGGCCAATTCACCTGTACCCATCTCGGTAAGTTTTTCAGCGCGATTCACAAGGCGCGATTTAAGCTGTTCGTTCTCAGCGATTAAAGGTGCAAGCGTTTCGCGAACTTCTGCTTCGGTAAATCGGCGCGTAATGTGTTGCGGGCAATTCCATTCGTATGCCTCTACATGAATAATCACTGCACGCTCAATACGCGCGCGATACTCTGGGTTTTCTAAAGTGGCAATCAATTCTGTATTTTCATTTTCATGCACAACCTTAGCGCGCCCCCAAATTTTTAAGCGGCGTTGATTAGCGTAATCCATAAAAATTAAACTAATACGATCATCGGCATTCATATTGCCAACACTAATGTACTGCCGGTTGCCACGAAAATCAGCGTAACCTAATGTGCGTTCATCAAGTACTTTTATAAACCCTACTGCACCACCGCGATGCTGCACATAAGGCCACCCATTTTCGCCGACAGTTGCTTGATAAAAACTATCGCGAGCATGAATAAATTCGCTCTCTGCTGCTCCAAGCGTATTGCGTGGATCTTCTGCTAACTCAAAACCTCGGTTGTTCTCACGGCTACCGTACAAACTCTGCGCGGCTTTAACACTTTCGGTAAAGGTAATATCTGCAAATGCACGAGCCATGATGAACTCCCGAAAAATGATAAATTAATTACAAACTCACTTTTGGAAAATCAATTTCCACACGGCTTGCTTTACCTAAGATCGTTGTCAGTAACGTCATGCCTACATGGGTAATAATTTCTACGATATCTGCATCGGTATAGCCCGCACTGCGCGCTTCAATTAACTCCGCGGTAGTAATATCGCCCTGATTTTCAATTAAAGAACGTGCGAGTTTTACCGCAACCGCCGCTTTTGCATCTTGACTGGTGCCTGCACGGTTAGCTTCCATTTCTGCACCACTCAACCCTGCTTTACGACCAATCGCTGTATGAGCCGACACGCAATATTCGCAAGAATTTTCTTGTGCCACAGCGAGTGCAATACGTTCACGCGTTTGCAAATCTAAACTGCCTTCGTTAGCAATGCTGTGTAAACCTAAAAACGCGCGCAATGCAGCTGGCGAGTTTGCAAACACTTTTAAAAAATTTGGCACCATGCCAAGCTGACCTTGAATAGCAGTTAACAAGGCTTTTTGTTCGACGTTGGCGGTTTCTAAGGTAACAGTGTTAATTCGGCTCATGGTATTTCCTCATTGGAATAGATGTTTAGGTCTTATCGCCTGCATTCGTGTGTTTGCTCAGCGAGTGCCGCCATATTGCCAAGTGCCACTAAAATGAAGAATACTCACGATATACAATTCATTATTTCCAAAACTGAAACTATTAAGGCAGTACATGGACAGATTTATTGAAATGCAAGTATTTGTAGCCGTAGCCGAAACAGAAGGCTTTGCATCCGGAGCACGTAAGCTAGGCGTATCGCCACCCGTAGCAACGCGCGCCATTGCAGATTTAGAAGAACGCTTAGGTGTTAAATTATTAACACGAACTACCCGTTATGTGCGCGTGACCGATGCAGGAAAACGCTATCTTGATGATTGCAAACGTATTTTGAGTGATATAACAGAAGCAGACGATGCCGCTGCAGGCATCAACGGTGAACCCAGCGGCCATATTGCCATCACAGCGCCCGTCGTATTTGGCCGCCTGTTTGTGCAACCCGGTGTTATCGATTATTTAACCCGCTACCCCAAAATGGATTTAAGCGCCCTCTATCTTGATCGTGTTGTTAACCTGCTAGAAGAAGGTTTAGATGTAGGGATTCGTATTGGTGAGCTCGCCGATTCCAGCATGCGCGCTGCGCGTGTTGGTACAGTTCGCCGCGTACTTTGCGCCTCACCCGATTACATAGCACGCATGGGTTTACCGCAAAAGCCAGACGATTTACTCGAGCACACCCTAGTGTCTGCCAATGGCGTAAACCCCAATGTGGAATGGAAATTTAATCAAGAAAAAACCGTACGCGTTAAACCGCGCTTAAGCGTCACCACCAATGAATCAGCAATAGACGCAGCCGTAGCAAGTTTTGGAATTGTCCGCCAAATGTCTTACCAAGTTGCACAACAATTAGAAAATGGGCAACTCAAAATTCTGTTAAGCGACTACGAATTAAACCCATTACCCATTCATATTTTGCATAGAGAAGGCCGCTACGCCTCTGCCAAAATTCGCAGCTTTGTGGATTTAATGGTAGAAAGGTTGCGGGGGGATAAAGCGCTGAATTAAAGGCTGTAATTTTTTTGGATAGCGTTGGGTTAAGCGTTGTAGTACATATTATTTTGTGTGGGCGGGTTTGTGGCCAAAGCGGACTTAAACGGAAAATATTAGAGCCTGTCTGTACGATTACGCGGCGCTAATCGTACAGACAGGCTGCACAGATATTTCATTTTAGCGATGTGGTCGATAATAATTAAATGATTGTTGATAGTTTCTTGGTGTGTTTCTTTTTCTGGAGCGGATTTTGTTGAAATTTATTTTCAGGAGTAAATGGCTTTTATGCCTCACATTTTCTTTGATTAGCTTGGCAGTGCACGCCCAGAATTTTCAAACCATAGAAATTGACGCCCTGCGTGATAAATATGGATATAGCCCTTATATCGAATCATTGGCATATGAAAATAATAAACTGTTTGTGGGGGTTGGAGGATCGAATACCTATGGAGCTATCCATAGCTATCTGTTGACGGGCGGCCAATGGCAACGGCAAACCAGTATCCTTAGCATCCAAAATCCTTCTTTTGATCTGGCCTTGTTAGGTGATAAGTTGTTGTTGAAAAACGGTTGGCTTATTGCACCTAACACATCGGGTTACAACGATTGTGTTTATATCTATCAAAACAATGATGTGTTGTTACAACCCAATGGTTCGCTCTGTGCGCCACAAAAACCGGTATTTTTGTTGAACCCGAGTGTGGCTATGGACAATAACCTATTGTTTTATGCGAATCCCGCAAGTTGGCGGTCTAATTCGGATAAAGGTGAAATAGGTGTATATCAATTAAAAAAGAATAAGTGGGCATTAACAACCACCTTAAAAAATATCGCCAATCCTCATGCGTGGAATTTTGGGAATAGTCTGGTTGCTGAAGGTGGCCAAGTCATTGCCAGTGGAATTGAAGATGGCCCGGACACTAGCGCGGGCTGGGGTGTTTTGTATGTTTTCGAACACACCAAAAACAGATGGACGCAAACAGCAAAATTGTCACACCCTAAAGGAATTCGCGCATCCTTTGGTGCTGAGTCTCTTTCGCTCTCCGGCAATACATTAGTAGCCACGGGCACTGAAGAATCGGTTGACTTCAAAAAACATGCTTATGTTTTTGAAAAACAGCAAGGCGAGTGGAAATACCAGCAGGAAATTTTTGTACCCGATGCTATGCCCGCGCCGCAAAACTGGAGTTTTTATAAGGTGTCTGTTAAAAACAATTATCTGCTGGCGTGTTTAACCTTGTTAAAAGGAGATGAACAAGCACTTTGGTTGTACAGAAAAACCGATTCTATTTGGAAACCCATTAAGAAATTATCCAATAGAGTTAATGATGCTTATAAGTCCGGCTGTTCACCGTTTTTTATTGATGAAGAAATGGTGATGTTTACTGCTATTGAGAAATTTGGTTTTGTAACTGAGCTTAGAAAGCACCCAGCAGATGTTCAGGATGAAATGCGAAAAGCAAACCCCGGTAAAGCGGGTATGGTATTTATTGCACGCTTGAAAGATATTGAACAGTAACGTCAAACGCGGAGTTAGCCCGTAGGTTGGGCAGCCATACCCAACAATTCCATTCAATACATTAGTGTTGGGCATTACTGCCCAACTACATTAATACCAACTTCTGGTTGTGGCGAATACAGACATTACCATTTCAAATTTTTCAGTATAATTAATTCAAGCCATTCATTTTGCTTATCAGGCGGTTGCTAGAACGCAAAAATACAACAAAAGTAATCTGTAATTTTTTTCACAGTAAAGCCGCTATACGCCTGAAATAATTCGCTTAGTTGCTTCATAGTCTACAAAAAAATCTACCGGCATATGCCCCAATAAATTGGGAACACTAGAAATAATATCCCTATTTTTCTGCGCCAAGGCGCCCTGCCCCAAACGCGGTACGCGGCCTGCATCGGTTAGATAATTTAGCTCGCGAAATCGTGGCGCAAATTCGTTGTTATCCATATCGCGCTCATAAGGCCGCGAAGCTATTGACAGAGATGCAATTTTTGCAGGGCTGTTATCTCGGCTAAAACGTTTAAATCCCTTATAAGAAAACTGTTCTGCAACCCAAAAATCGCTCTGCCCTATAAACTTTTCCATGAGGGCATACAAAAAATGCGAAGGGTTAAATGATTCAATGAGCAAGCTAAATTCCCAACCATCAAACTCTTTTAAATCCCCTTCATGTTGACGGGCAAGCGGAGCACTGCCAATACGAAAATCCAATATAATATTTTTTTCGCGAATAAGCGCATCAACTAAATAAATTTCTCGTTCACCGAAACGAATGCTCTTCAGTATCTGTTGAATGGCGCTAATATCGGCTTCATTTTCGATATTGTTACTCTCAAGCAAATCGCGATTATTCGCCATCAAGGGTGAATCTTGATGTGTACTAAAAGGCGCACTTATTTTTTCGGTGCGAATATCTTTTAAGGTCAACAACTCACGCATTTCATGCTCTCTGGCTTTTTTAATCGCCAGAAATACGGTTTGGATAATTTCAGAGGTAGGGGTATTGCTATCAATCCGCCATTTGCGGCCATAGACCAACTTATGAGGGCGAGAATATTGTCCACGGTCATAATTTTCGCGTCCAATGAGCCCTACTTGAATATACATCCCCTGCTCATCTTCATCTGCAAATATCGGTGTTAATGGAAGTGCTTCAATATCATTAATAATCTCGCGCAGGGATAAAAGCGTCTGCGCAAACTGCAGGTAGTGCTGGGGCACAACCCTATTGCCATTAGGAAGCAGCACAGAGGGAGCCTGAGGCATTTCAGCCTCACAACAACTGCAGGCTTGATGCGGTTTTAGGTAGTGAACAGTCATAGGAATCTCGGTAGCAATGAATTACAGCGGCCAGTGTGCTGCGCCTGCGCTACTTTGATAAGCCCTTGCATTTGCAAATAACTATTTCATTTTCTGTAATAGCAGCCACGGTAAGACGGGGTACATCATTTCATTACCTGAAAGAATCTATTGCAACTTTTGAATATTCTGCTGAATGCTCAGTTTTGTAAGAATGCTCCCATCGACGAAAGATGGCTTTCGTCCTTCATGACTTTTGGAGCCCTTCATGACAAACGTTACTCTTTATTCCACCGGAACCTGCCCTTATTGTGTTGCGGCAGAGAGCTTGTTAAAAAAACGCGGAATTACCACCATTGAAAAAATTCGCGTAGACCAGTCTGCACAAGCATTGGAAGACATGATTCAGAAAACAGGACGAAAAACAGTGCCACAGATTTTTATAAACGAGCAGTATGTGGGGGGATTTGATGATTTAGTCAAATTTGATGCTGCGAGGAAAATCTTACCTTAAGTGTTGTCTATGATTAAAAATGTAAAAGGGGCTTCTGCCCCTTTTTTTTTGGCAAAAAATGTGGTGTTAATTCATAGAATATAACGGACGCTAAAGATTATTTCAAAAACAAGAATAGTTAATTCTAATTTTCACATATTCATCTAACAAACAATTATTGCCATTATGAACTCGTGCAATCACGCACCCTTCTAAATCAATTGGAGTTCATCATGTTAAATAATAGCTTTATTAAATCTCTCTTAGTAGCCACGGGTATTATCTTCGCAAGCGCAAGCTTTGCGGCAGATTCAGATGCAAATGCAGACGTAAACGATGTAGCAATACACGGTTACGACACCGTTTCGTATTTCACCAAAAGCGAACCTACAAAAGGCAATGCGAAATTTACCGCAACCCACAAAAACACCGTGTATCAATTTTCAAGCGCCGAAAACCGCGATTTGTTTCGTGCAAACCCTACCAAATACGCGCCGCAATTTGGTGGTTACTGTGCGATGGGCGTAGCGCTGAATAAAAAACTTGATGTAGACCCAACAGCATGGCGTGTTGTAGATGGAAAATTATATTTAAATCTCAACAAAGATGTTCAAACCAAATGGCTTTCTGATGTTCCTGGCAATTTGAAAACGGCTTACGACGTTTGGCCAAGCATTAAAGATAAGCCAGCGGCATCTTTGTAATTTTATACACGGGAGTTTGAGCTGTAATCGCTAGCAAGCTCCCATTTTTGAATGAATAACCGAACAAAAGAGGAATCACCATGAAGCATCAACTACTTATTTCCACAGCGTTAACTGCTGTTCTTGCTGCTGGTTTTAGCTCTGCAAGCCTTGCGGACAATGCAGCCAAGGAAAAATGTTTTGGCATATCGAAAGCCGCCCAAAATGATTGTGCAAATCTTGCCGGAACTCATTCCTGTGCAGGCATGGCCAAAACAGATAATGACATAGGCGAATGGCAACTGGTTGCCAAAGGTACCTGTGTAAATTTGGGCGGATTTTCTAAAGCAGAAGCCGAAGAGAAACTGAAACAACAAAAAACCAAAAAATAAATTGGAGCGCAACAATGCCTACGCACACTTACTCTCGGCCAAAAAATCTACGTCCCTTAGCAGTTGGCGTAGGCTTGCGTAGCGCACACTACAAAAATGCCTTAGAACAACCAAATACACACAACATAAAACCAGATTTTGTAGAAGTTCATGCAGAAAATTTCTTTGCAGAAGGTGGAGCAAGCCACGCCACTCTAGAGATCGCTCAACAACGATATCCGTTGAGCTTCCATGGTACAGGTATGGGGCTTGGTTCTTACGAAGGCTTGGATGCCCAACATCTCAGAAAATTCAACAAGCTTATTGAAAAATATCAGCCTGTACTGGTATCTGATCACGCTGCTTTTTCATTAGGCAACCAAAGACAACAGATCATTCATGCGGGTGACCTGCTGCCCATTGAGTTCAATTACAAAACACTGGACCTATTCGAGAGAAATTTACATCAAGCTCAAGATGCTTTAGGCAGAACATTATTAATTGAAAATATTTGCTCATACATTCCCCATCAACAAAGTGATATGACCGAAACAGAATTCTTAAAGGAGCTTTGCAGTAGAACAGGTTGTGGACTACTGATTGACCTAAACAACCTTGTCGTCAATGCGGTTAACCAACAAGAACCTGATATTCAACGCTATATTGGCAATTGGCTAACACAAATCCCGACAACGATGGTAGGCGAATATCATCTGGCTGGATGCGAACCTGTAAACGCAGGTGAGATCATGGTAGACGATCACAGCACAGAAATATCGCCTGATGTATGGAATGCCTACGCACAGGCGTTAAAAATTATTGGGGCAAGGCCAACATTAATTGAATGGGATACTGATTTACCAAGCTGGGATACTTTATTAAATGAAGTAACAAAGACTAAAGCGCTTGCAAAAATGGTGTTAGGCCATGAATGATCAGCAAACACTGCTTGAAAAAATCCTGGCAAGTACTTTATCAATCGACCCCGGTATTGCTATTTATCAACGCAATCGATGGGCAATGGCAGAGCGCGCACTTTCAATTAGTTTTCCAACAGTCTATCAACTCTTAGATGAAGGGTTTTCCACGCTAGTCCGTAAATTTCTTTTAACCCACCCTAATTCTCATGCCGATTGGGGTAATTGGGGTGAAAAATTTCCTGCCTTCATTAAAACAACACCCTTAGAGACCGAGCTGCCTTATTTAAGTGATTGCGCTTCTCTTGATTGGCATATCCATGTGGTTGAACGCAACAACAATAGCGTGATGGATGCATCCAGTTTTGCACTACTTGAAAATACAAATCCCGAAATAATTCATTTAGCGTTAAATGAAAATATTGCATTCATAAAAAGCAATTATCCACTCTACGCCATATGGAAAATGCATCAACCGGATGAAAATTTTTCCCACTGGAAAGAAATTGCCAGAGAGCATCTCTATAAAACACCAAACAATACCGAGCATCTTATTATTTTTCGTACAGATTGGAAGGCAACTCCGCTGCCTGTTATCGAGAATGAATACATTTTTATGCAACAGCTGCGCAATCGAAAATCCTTATCCATTGCGCTAGACGCACTAGCTAACACAGATTTTAATTTCACTGAGTGGCTCCTATGTGCCGTTAAATGCCACTGGATTTCATCAATATTTTTACACAACCCAATCAACCATACTGGAGATAACCATGAATAGCTTTAAACGTTTTTACCTGTGGCAAGAAAATTTCTTGGATCATTTAGCTTTTCTGAAAGACCCAGCAATCCTTTTGGCTAGAATTTATCTTGCACAAATTTTCTTTCTATCGGGATTAACCAAACTACGAGACTGGGATTCAACGCTATTTCTATTTCAGGAAGAGTACCAAGTTCCGCTATTGCCACCTGAGCTTGCGGCTTACTTAGGTACAGGCGGTGAACTTCTGCTACCACTCTTATTACTGTTAGGATACTTTACGCGAGCATCTGGCATTGGGTTATTCATTGTAAATATTATTGCAGTCATAAGCCTTCTAGATATAACTCAAGCAGCATTATCTCAACATGTTTTATGGGGAGTATTACTTATAGTAGCTATCATTCTCGGGGGAGGTAAACTTTCGTTAGATTTTTATTTACTTAAAAGACCAAGATGAGCTTCTAGTGGTATTTTATTTTAGATCGATTAGACGACGCGGCACTTGATAACGCGGATTTTATTGGTTGCGTAGATTTAACAGAACTGGCTTGACCAGTTCCTTCTCTTCTTTTTACAAACTCTGCGTATTCCGCTTCATTGGTAATGTGCGGAGTTTCTTCTGCCAAGTTCTTATTTTTCACACTCGACGTCGCTTTATCCGCAAGACCTTGCATAGAAAAACTCAACAGCAAAGTGCTGAGTATAACCAACGCGACTAGTGATTTCTTGATCATTGCAACTACAACTTACGTGCACGGAATTTACGGCCTTTAATTTTTCCATCTTGCAAATGCTGTAAAGCTTGCTTGGCGATGGATTGATGTACCGCAACATAAGTGCTGAAATCGTTAATATCAATCTTGCCGATTTTTTCAAAGGCTAAACCAGCCTCTTTAGTGAGCGAACCAATAATATCACCCGCGCGCACTTTTTCTTTTTTACCGCCGTCAATACAGAGCGTCACCATCTCCGGCATTATGTCCATCACGCCATCGTTTTGCGGCAGCGGTTCTAATGCAATCGGCTTTTGTAAATAATCTTCCAAACGATTTAATCGCCCCAATTCGTTTGGCGCAACTAAACTTAACGCCAAACCATTTTCACCGGCCCGACCGGTGCGGCCAATGCGGTGTACATGCACTTCGCTATCGTGTGCGAGTTCCACATTAATAACAGCATCCAAACCTTTAATATCAATACCGCGTGCCGCCACGTCAGTTGCAATTAATACGGAACAACTTCTATTCGCAAAACGCACTAACACTTGATCGCGCTCTTTCTGTTCCAAATCGCCGTGTAACGCCAAGGCATTAATACGTTGTGCGCGCAATAAATCACACACTTCCTGACATTGTATTTTGGTATTGCAAAATACAATAGACGATTGCGGCTTAAAATGTGCGAGCAATTGCTGTACGGCAACATTTTTACGGTCGCCATCACGCAACTCATAAAAATGCTGTTCGATATTGGTATCGCTGTGAACTGATTCTACGCTCACTTCGTGCGGATTTTTTTGATAGTGGGCGCTGATTTTTTTAATTTCGTCTGGATAAGTTGCCGAGAACAATAAGGTTTGACGCTCTTCAGGGCAGGCAGCCAACACAATTTTCAAGGCATCGGTAAAACCCATATCCAACATACGGTCAGCTTCATCCAACACCAACTGCTTTACGTGTTCGAGTTTCAGCGAACCTTTTTCAATATGGTCAACAATGCGCCCCGGCGTGCCTACAATAATATGCGCACCATGCTCCAGCGAACCAAGTTGCGGGCCAATTGAAACACCGCCACACAGGGTAAGTACTTTCACGTTGTGAGTGGCGCGCGCAATGCGGCGAATTTCTTTGGCGACTTGATCTGCCAATTCACGTGTGGGGCACAACACCAAGGCCTGAATTGCAAATTTTTTTACATTGAGCTGCGCCAGTAAACCAATCCCAAATGCCGCCGTTTTTCCGCTACCGGTTTTTGCCTTGGCGATAATATCTTGCCCTTGCAAAATAATCGGCAAGCTTTGCGCCTGAATGGGTGTCATCTCGTTATAGCCGAGGGATTCCAAATTGCTAAGCATGTCAGCAGAAAGCGGAAGGGATGAAAATGGTATTGCTGTTTGTGTTGCAGTCATAGCTAACTCAATATTGTATAAAAAAATTACGTTTAAAAATCTATATCAATGCCATCACCTTTGCGAAACAGGTGACCGATCATTCTAAAAGCCCAGAGGACAATTTCTACTGGGAGCTCAATCAGTATTTCCATTGCATCTAAAGGCCAATGATCGTCGTGGCGTTGCCCTTGTCTTTTGCTCGGCCAAGTAAAATAGGCGAGAACAAAACACACTAAAGCAATAATCAACATCACCCATTCAAACGGTGCTGTAAATAATTTTACAACGCAAAATATACCCGCGAAAAAAAAGATTGTGGCTGCAATCGCTCGAATAAGAGTCATATCATTCCTTTTAACCATTTTACAAACGTCGCAAAACACCTAAACTTTTCACCAAAGGCAAAGCGTCGAACAAACCGGATTCTTGCGCGAGCTTCCAAATTTCAAACGGGGGGCGGCCACCGTCTGCAGGGTTGGGAAACACATCGTGAATCACTAAATAGCCGCCGCGAATAACATGACCGGCCCAACTGCGATAATCATTTAACGCCGCCTGCATGCTGTGACCGCCATCGATAAAAACTAACCCGAGCGGTGTAGACCAAAAGCGTGCAGCCAATGCTGATGGTGCAACAATGGGCACAACGACTTCTTCTAAATTCGCACGCGCCAGTGTGTGACGAAATTGCGGGAAGCTATCCATTTTGGCGAAACGCGAATCGTACAATTCAGGGTCGTGATACGCCTCGCCCAACTGATGCTCTTCACTGCCGCGATGATGATCTACTGCATATAGAATGGTCTCTTTACGTTTGCTGGCTGTACCTAAATAAACGCTGGATTTCCCACAGTAGCTGCCCACTTCTAATAACGGGCCCAACTCTGCTGCAACTAACGCATGTTCATAGAGCGCAGCGCCTTCATCTGCATCCAAAAAGCCTTTAACGGTGTTGATATCCAAGGGCAAATCTATAGCGTTTGGCAGCATAGCGAGTCTCAAGCATAATGAAGCCTTCATTCTATCAGACTTGATAGGCTAACAGACTTGGCAAGATAACAGCGTTGGTATAAACCCTTAATGCGCCGCAATAACACACCCTATTTTATAAAGCGAATGTCAACCTTGCTGAATCGCTTTTATGTAAAGCGCTTTATTGCACCGCAATTTGATAGTGTGGGCGAAGGGCTTGAAGTTGCGCACCCACGCAATCTGGTAATCTTTGGTTGCAATATTCATATTGGCCGTTACGCACAAATGATTGCTTCACCCGATAACTGTATTCGCTTTACCACGTGGCCCAGTAAAAAAGTGACGGCTGGAATAAAGGGTGGAGTTATTAAGATTGGCGATTACTGTTTAATTTCACCCGGCGTAAGAATTTCGGCAGAACAATCTATTCACATTGGCGACAATGTCATGTTCGCGGCAAATGTATATGTGAGCGATAGCGATTGGCATGGCATTTACAATCGCATACGTCCCTTTCGCTGTACTAAACCTGTGATCATTGAAAATAATGTATGGCTCGGCGAGCGCGTGATCGTTAACAAAGGCGTATCTATTGGCGAAAACTCTGTGATAGGCGCAGGTTCGGTAGTGACTAAAGATATTCCTGCGAATGTGATTGCGGCGGGCAATCCCGCACGAGTGATTAAAACCATTAACCCCAACCGCCGCATGTTAAAGCGCGAACTATTATTTCAAAATCCTGAACATTATTTCTATAACCAAGACCAATTAGATCGCTATATGCTTGGTAAGAATTCGGTTTGGAATTGGTTGCGCAGCTTAATCAATCCGAATAGCAGTGATTAAGCTCAGAAATTTGCAGCGTTTCTCAATAACTATAAATGCATGTTTATCGCCGCACAACTTGCAAGTATTTGATACCTTGCGCAATAAAGTAACCGCTCAATGCGCCTAAGACAAAGCTCATAACGGGAGCAAAATAAAATTCATGCACAAGATTTAAATTCATACCGATGGACATACCCAATGCGTAGCGGGTACAGAAAATAATCATAATAACGAACAGTGGAATCCAACTACCTTGGAGCCTCAATTTACGCACTGTGCGATCATAGCTGACGGTTGAGTTATTGAAGAACTTTACCAGTGATATTGTTACAGATGCAGCCCCTAACAACCAACATGATATTGTGATCCATGTAAAACCTAAATCCATAAACGTGCCTATCAGTGACATCATCATCATAGATACGGGCGCAATAAATACTGCTTGTATAGGCACTTGTCGAGTACGTACTTGCATCAACCCTAAAACTACCAAGCCTGCTAGTAGTCCAAATACCCAGCGCGGTGTGTACATTAAAATTTGTGTTATTTTGTCAACATTAAATGCAGCCTTTTCACGTTCAACAGCCTTTTTAGACGCATCAATAACTATATTGTTTTCACGTACAAATTCGAGAATGGATGGAATTAATGCAGCATGTGTTGCAGCTCTATCAACACCAGCGCGATCCTTACAAAGCGCTACACCCATGACAAGAATGTCGTTATTGCATACATCCAGAAAAATAAAATGCCCTTCCTCACCGGTTAAGAGATGAACCTTGGAATGTTGAATTCCTTTTGCATAACGCGCTCCGTGATTTTCCCACGGCAAGAAATCATTATTCTGCGCGCCTACTATGAGTGTTGGTAGTTGGACATTCGCCAAACTTTCTGGTGTTGCGCCATAGCCCAGTGTAGGGTCAATCATGATTATCTTTTTTACGCGCGCATCTGCATAAGCTCCGCCAAATTTCTGCAAGAAAGCTTCGCCGGGTTTGGGCGCGTTGCGAATGCCGTAATTACATGAGTTATCATTTTTTGCCGCTTCGGTTTTGCAAAAATCCATCATGCGCAATAAATCGTATTGAACACCTGCCAACATAGCCACGGTTTGCCCGCCAGAGGAATGACCAAGCGCAATGATATTTGACCAATTGACACTTTTTTGAAACAACTCGCGATTTGACAGCGTATCGTAAATTGCGGAAATATCGGTGGGGCGCTGCCACAGCATCGACGCTGTTCGCACATCTTGCGTCTCCTGACCATAAAACCATGATTCGCCGTAATGATTAATGCCCACTACCACATAACCTGCGGCTGCCAGCGCCTCTGCAATCCAGTTGTAATTTTCCGCAGCGCCCATAGCCCCATGGCTAAACACCAGCGTTCTATCGGTAATCGCTGCTTCCGCTAAACAATACTGTTGATTAGGTAATGCAGTGCACTGACCTTGTGGAAACCAGAGCGTAATTTTGGCGGGGCGGCCAGAAGGTAATTCACCTAGATCAACCACACTCTTGGAAACACGAACCGGAATTTCATCAGCATGTGCGACTAATGACACCACGGTAAGTGACAAAATAATGAGTAAGCTACGCACTAGGTAATTCATCAACATCTCCAATAAAGGGAACCATCAAGGGGAACCATCAATTCTTATAAATTCGACAGAAGATAGTGTAGAGAATCATGCGCAACACGACTGTGCAAAAAGTGCGATTTGGTTGCGAATGCGAAAAAAATGATAAATGTCAGATTTGAAGGGGGAAATACAACTCTGTAATAAGTTCTGACTCTGGGGTATGTTTAGGATTATTTAAATAAACTTGCACAATAGCGTCATCCTTCAAACGAATCCCTTCCGGTATCACCCAACCCGCGTAAATGCGCGAGATCATCTGCCACATCAGGCCATAGGCACCCGTGTATAGGAACCTTGCCCAAGTTCCCTCTGCCCATAAATATTCATTCAGCCCGAGGCTCTTAGGCAATGTTTCATCCAGCACACCCGCGAAAAATCGACTGGCTGTTTGATCGCCCTGCCAAGGGCTTTCTAACGCAACACCAACCGCGAGCGAAAAATAATCTTCGTAGTGGATTGCTTGAAGGCGTTCATCCAACTCAGCAAATAAAGATTCACCCAAGCTTTTGAAACTATTATTTTTAAATCCCTGCCCATAAAGACCACAGCATTTTCGCGCTGGTAATTCCACTATATTGGGCTGCAAACTAAGATCGCGTTTGGAAATATTTTTCAAGGTGTTAGGCGTTTTCCACAAACATTCTGTGCCAAGCTTTACCTCATTAGGTTTACAGTCAAATGCTTTGAGAAAGGCACGGGAAAATGCAGAATGGGATTCGTACCCTATTGCCAAACTGGTATCGATAACTGAACATTCGCCGGCAGATAAAAGCGCATAAGCGTGCTGCAAGCGGCGGCGCTGAATAAATTCACCCAACTGAAAACCTGTGGTCGCTTGAAACAACCGGTTTAAATGATATTTAGAAATACCTATTGTTTCGCTCAGGTCATCAATCACAATCTCTTGATCAAGATGAGCCTGAACATATTCACTAATGTGATTCGCAAAGGTTTCATAGTGATTCTTTGAATTGTTCCGCATAAGAAATTTATTCTTTTAGCGTCAATGCAACACGCAGCAGAGCTGCTACTGAGATAGCATCGGTAATGTCACCGCGTTTTACCATTTCAATCGCTTCTGTGAGTGCTAGCTTTTTGTATTCGATATCTTCCGTAGGTTCCAATTCTTGCTTACCTGCAAATAAATCACGTGCAACAAAGACTACGCAGAACTCATCGGTTACTGAGTTGGATAAATGCATCGTCATTAATTGCTGCCAATCATTAGCTTGTAAACCCACTTCTTCTTCCAATTCACGTTTGGCAGCATTGATAGGCTCTTCACCGTGGGGGCAGCCGCCTTCTGGAATCTCCCACGTATATTGGTTGAGCGTATAGCGGCTTTGTTTAACCAGCCAGGTGTTGCCTTCATCATCAATAGGTACAACACCAATCGCCGTATTTTTAAAATGGACAACACCGTAAATTCCATCTGTACCTTTGGGCGTGACAACTTCTTCGTGAGTTATTTTTAGCCATGGGTTTTCGTAGGCGACGCTGGATGTTTTTGTTTTCCAGCCGCCCACTTTTTCAATAAGATATTTCTGCTCAGTCATTTACGTGGCAACTTAATTAATAATCGTCTTTGAATTTTTCGTAAGCCACATCATTTTCGTAAATAATAAATTCGCCAATATAATCTGGGTCTTCTTGGCTGGTGCCATCAGTCAATTCATAAAGCCCTTCATCGGCTTCATCGTAAAAGTCTTCACTGGGCGGCAAGTTTTCTTCTTCACCATTGGGCTTGATCACCACAAGCGCATCTTCAGTTACCGCTTTAACGGTGACAAAATAATTATCAAAGTAGATTTTTCCATCTTCCATTATCAGTTTTTTGGAAACGAAAATAACTTTGTTCAGAAAATCCATAAAATCAACTCGAAAATAAAACCAAAAAATTAATGTAAACGGTGTGGATCTAGATTCACGCCTTCAATACGATTACCGAGCATAAACACGCGGCCAAAATAGCGATCTTCGCCACTCACGGTAAACTCAAAATAATACTCGCGCATAAACCCCAATTGCCCGAGCGAGTTGCGCTTGAAGCTGAGCTTTTTTAAAAAGACGGTTTGATCGAGAAATTGCACTTCCATAAATTGGCAATGTTTTTCAGCGGCTTTAACAGCAACTTCTTTGCTGCGCATCGCATGAATCCAATAGAAGACAACAATCGCGAATAGGGTAAGCCAAAGTATGCTAGTGATATCAAAATACATGAGGATGTGACTTGTAGTAGTTATGGAGGTTCTTGAAGTGGGGGATAATCGTGAGACTTCAAGTAAAACAGCAGCACCAGAAACAACAAAGGGCGATTGATTGCTCAATCGCCCTTGTCAACCTAACCCATCTTAAAGAGGAGTTACGTTTTCCGCTTGCGGACCCTTTTGACCAGCAGTCACTTCGAAAGTCACTTTTTGACCTTCTTTCAAGGTTTTACGACCGTTGCCGTTAATTGCACGGAAGTGAACGAATACATCTGCACCGCCCTCACGCTCAATAAAACCGTAACCTTTGTCGTCGTTGAACCACTTAACAATACCAGAGACTATATCTGACATACTTTCCT
The DNA here is from genome assembly GCA_005801205.1 of Gammaproteobacteria bacterium. Lineage (GTDB taxonomy): Bacteria > Pseudomonadota > Gammaproteobacteria > Pseudomonadales > Cellvibrionaceae > Cellvibrio. The sequence goes on along the minus strand of SYDJ01000155.1, from coordinate 43,893 downwards.
CGTCTTACCATAAAACGTCAGCGAAGCTGACCGAACAAAAAAACCGACTTTACTAAAAGCCAGAGTGAAATAGCTTGTTAATAAAGCTATTGCTCAGGTCGCGGTACGTCCAAGTGTCTTGAGCAAGCGGTTGTCTTACAAAAGCTTTGGCTTGGGGCGAATCTCAATCTGCAGCAGCTCAAAATTAAAGCACTTGTGAATGGTGAGTTCAAGCACTAATAAGTTAATTTAAGGAATATCGCAAAAATTAATGCTTATGGGTAAGGAACACACAACTTATTGCGGCATATTGCGGCTATCTGTTTCATTTTTGACACTTTTGTGAGCATTTTTGGTTTTATCTTTTGCCAGAACTTCGTGCAAAAACAGCGCAACGGGTATTACGATGATGCCAAGAATCATGGCGTAACGCTTAATGTCTTGAAATTCATAACCTTGTTTAGCTAATTGATACGCGGCTAAACCCCATGCGGCAGCCGAAAAATAGGCCATAGCTTGCTGTTTATAGACACCGAAAGCGATTAATGCGGTAACAGACGCCAAAAATAATCCATAAACATTCTTGAAGGATAAAAAACCTGCAACCGATAGCACTAATAAGAGCAGCAATGCCCAATTTAATATTTTTGCCACAATCAACATTTTTGACATAAACGCATCCACTATAAAGACCATTAATTGAGTGTTACTTTTTTCTACAAGATTTGTGCTTGCCGCTCTGTTTTTTAACTAACTCAACCCCATGGCGGCTTTCACAATGATTTTTTTCAACTCAGTTAATGAGTTTAACTGGCGCATACCAGCGTTGCGCAGCCAAGTGAGCATTAATGATTGACTGCCAAATAAACGCTTAAAGGCTTCCATTGCAGACATCATGATTAAATTTCCCGCTAAACGTTGGCGTTGGTAGCGGCGCAAAATAGAAAAATCGCTCAGGGGGATTTTGCGATCCAGTGCGCGCTGTATTTCTTGCGCAAGTGCGATGACATCCAACAAACCTAAATTAACGCCCTGCCCAGCTAAAGGATGAATATTGTGTGCAGCATCCCCCACCAAAACTATGTTCGGCTGGATGTAGGTTTTTGCGTGACGCTGCCGCAAAGGAATCGCAAAGCGTTCCGCTGCGTGAATAATCTTGCCGAGCTTATGTTCAAACGCAAAACCTAAGCGCGCGCAAAATTCAATATCATTTAACTGCATTAACTCATCGGCTAATTCAGTTTCCGCTGACCAAACAATCGAGCAAAAATGCTTTTGATTTGTTGTTGATAAAGGTAAAAACGCCAGTGGCCCTGTGCGCATAAAACGCTGCCATGCAGTGGCTTGATGAGGCAATTCTGTTTGCACAGTGGTCACTATCGCCTTATGCCCATAATCCCATTCGCGCGTTTCAAACTCTGCTAGCTCACGTACTTTAGATTGAGCACCATCGGCGGCGATTAATAAATTCGTGCAAAGCAGTTCACCATTGTCCAACTCAATGTGAACAGTGTCTTTACGTTGTAGATTTACAATTTTGGCGGGCTGGATCAGCTTGATTTGAGCGTGTTCTGCTATTTTTTTTCGCAGCGCAGTTACTATCACCGAATTCTCTACAATATGACCCAAATGATTTTCACGCACGTCGGCGCAATTGAAATGAATATCCGCGGTGCCTTCACCATCCCATACATGCATATCTCTATAAGCGCAAGCGCGAGTTTGAAGCACTTGGCTCCACACGCCTATTTTCGCTAAAAGATTTTGCGACGCTTGCGTAATAGCAACTACACGCGGATCAAAATGTTCGCCTTCAAAATACTGAGCATCGCCACCCGCCTCAATTAAGGCAATGCGTAAATCTTGTGCATTGCTTTCTTGAGCTATGGCGCAAGCGAGGCTAGCACCCACAAGGCCAGCACCGACTATGACAATATCAAACGTCTGCGTCATAAAAATTTCGCTCCCGCCGTACCCATCGTCTGCGCCGCAAATTGTGATTTAACAGCGGGCAATAAATCTAAACCTACAAAGCCTAAATGCCGCAGTGCAATCAGCGGCAGCGATGAACTGGAAAACATTCGCACTAATTTATCGCTAAATTCTATGGTGAGCGTTTGATCTAAGGCTTGGCGATCTAGATAGTTTTGCAACACACTTAATTCACCCATTTTTTTACCTGAAGCTTCGCCTTGAATTAAGGCATCCACCAAACACACACAATCGCGTAGCGATAAATTAAAGCCTTGCCCCGCAACGGGATGCAAAAAATGCGCAGCATTACCGACCAATACAATATGCGATCGAATTTGTTCGCTGGCTGTTACCAATTTTAATTCGTAAGCATGGCGTTGACTTACGCGCGTGAATTTTCCAAGGCGATGACCAAAGCGAGTTTGTAAGTGTTGCAAAAACTCTTCATCACTCAGCTCAACAATGTCTGCCGATTGATCGCGCGGCAAAGTCAGTACTAATGCAGATTCTTTGGCAGTTGCAGATTCACCGAGCGGCAAAAGTGCAAGTGGACCTTGCGCGGTAAACCGCTCATAAGCGACACCTTTGTGCGCTTCGCTGTAGGCTATATTAGCGATTACGGCAGTTTGTCCATAATCCTTAGTGTTGGAATCAATACCTAAACTTTTGCGCAAGGGCGAATCGCCACCATCGGCAACGACAGCGAGCTTTGTATTTAACTCAAAGACATCATCGCCAGCTTTAACAATTAACTGCGCACCCACTTGCTGTGAAATTAATTTTTCCACGCGCACAGGTGCGGATAAATGAATATTGGTTTTAGTGCGCAATTGCGCTAACAAAACACGACCAATCCACGCATTGGGAATCACATAACCAACCGCATCAAGATCGTAAGTGTTCGCATCAATTAAGCCGCCCATAAAATGGCCGGCATCGCTCACGTGAACTTGAGAAATTGCTGTAGCGTGTTTCGCCAAACTTTCCCAAACACCCAGCTCGCGTAAAATCTCCACACTACCTTGAGCGATAGCTGTAGAGCGAGCATCGAAACTGGGTTGGAATTGTATTTGATCCGCATCCGCAAATGGCTGCGCTTCTAACAACGCAATTTGCCAATTGGGTTTTTGTTCGGCAAGGAGTAACGCTAGGCTTGCGCCCACCATGCCGCCGCCAATAATGGCGATATCGAATTTCTTTTGATTCATCAAACAGTCGCCATCAACGCTTCAATTTCTTCCACTGTCTTTGGAACATCTTTTGTTAAGACTTCATTGCCGTCTTTGGTAATTACCACATCGTCTTCAATGCGAATACCTATGCCGCGCCATTTTTTGGCGACGCGTTCATTATCGGGGGCTACGTAAATTCCGGGTTCGACGGTCATCACCATACCGGGTTCGAGTACGCGCCATTCGCCACCGACTTTGTAATCGCCTACGTCGTGCACATCCATACCTAACCAGTGGCCAGCGCGGTGCATGTAAAATTCTTTGTAGGCTTCGGTTTTAATTAATTCGTTAACATTGCCTTCAAGTAAACCAAGATCAACGAGGCCTTGTGTAATAATTTTTACCGTCATTTCGTGCGGGTCGTTCCAGTGGTTGCCTGCTTTGGCGACCTCTATTGCGGCAATTTGCGCATCTAAACAAATGTTGTACAGCGCTTTTTGTTCGGGTGAAAATTTTCCGTTGACGGGAAAAGTTCTGGTGATGTCGGCGGCGTAAAACTCCAATTCGCAACCAGCATCAATTAAAACTAGATCACCATTTTTTAATGCCGCAGAGTTTTCAACATAATGAAGTATGCAACCATTTTTACCGCCGCCAACGATGGTGTTGTAGGCCGCAAAGCGTGCGCCGCTCATTTGAAATTCGTGCATGATTTCGGCTTCGAGTTGATATTCCATCACACCCGCTTTGCAATGCTTCATGGCACGCACATGAGCGCGTGCAGAAATTTCGCCGGCTTCTTTCATTACACGCAATTCGGCAGCGCTTTTAAATAAACGCAATTCATTTAAGAAATGGCTGAGATCTAAAAATTCGCCCGGTGGTGTTGCGCCTGAGCGAACTTTAGCGCGAATGGTGTTAACCCAATCCATGACTTGCTTATCGAATTCGCTGTCTTTGCCCATCGCATAATAAACGCGTTCGCGGCCTTCAATTAAGCCGGGCAAAATATCGTCGATGTCATCGATGGGAAATGAATCATCCGCATCGTATTCGTTGATCGCGCCTTCGGGGCCAGCGCGATAGCCATCCCAGGTTTCGCGTTCACGATTGCGTTCGCGCACAAATAAAACATATTCGCCGTGCTCACGGCCGGGAATTAACACTAAAACGGCTTTAGGTTCAGCAAAACCAGAGAGATAAAACAAATCGCTGTCTTGGCGATAATGGTGTTCAGTATCGCGGCTGCGAATGCGCTCGGGCGCAGCGGGCACTATGGCGATACTGTTCGGTTCCATCATTGCCATTAAGGCTTTGCGGCGACGTGCGAATTCTTGTTTGCTGATTCTCATAGCGGTTCTCTTTATGTCGAGCTCTGTTTTTACGAATGCTTTAATGAATTGAATCTGACGCCGGTGCTGCAATGGCATCCGCCGATGCTTTGTTGGTTTGCGCGGCGTATTCTAAAAATAAAGATGCGGCAAGTTGGCGCACGTATTCGGTCACTTCCATAAAATCCGCTTCGTCGGATTCGTCGCCGTCTTCTACGGCAATTTGAGAAATCGCCGCGAGATCGCGCAAACCATCTTCAGCGTCTTCCGCCAAAATGCGTGCAGTTGCGCCTGCCGAACCAAAGCCTGTTAAGAAACCATAGCACCATTGGCCGAGGGTCGCCGTGCGTTGGCTGAGATCTGAGTCATCATCAGGCAACAAAAGTTTTAAGCCAAAGCCATCGCGCAACTGCTGCAAGCTCACGAGATAAAGGTTGGTGAGCGCTTCACGGACTTTTTCATCGGGCGCTTGGGTGAAGTCTAAGAATTCTACGGCATCTAGCAGCCAACGGATTTCCGTTAATTCTGCGCCACCGCTTAACTTGCCGCAAAGCAGGCCGTGCAATTCGGAAGGGCTGTTAATAGCGCCGAGGGGAGCGATAAGGTTGCAGAAATCGTCGAAATTAATAGTTTCGGGGACAAGAGATTGTTCAGTCATAAATGTAAAAAACCAATGAATGCAAAAAGCCAATAGAGAGTAGAAACAGAATGCTATCACGATGCATCGCCTAATCCGCGCCTTTCTCGCATAAATGCCGCCAACAAACGGCTTGATCTTGATGCGGGCGAATTTTCGATCAGTCCTCGAATTCACTTTAAATCTACCCGCTAAGGCGCTGCGGCGATTGACCCTTGCCAAGTCCCGCAATATAGTGGCTCACTTACGTACATTTGCCTTGTTATTGGTCACAAAACATCATGTCTGACGAACTCTTACTCTCTTTAGAAACCAAGCTTGATCGCTTAATTCTGCTCACCAACCGTTTGCAGCAGGAAAATACCGAGCTAAAAGCCCGTGAAAACGCTTGGCAGCAGGAGCGCGTGCGCTTAATTGAGAAGAATGAGCTGGCGCGCAGCCGCGTTGAAGCCATGATTACTCATCTCAAAAGTCTCGATACCGAATAAGATTCAATAGGAATAGCACTGTGGCCAATGAAACTGTTTTTGTAAAAATCCTCGATAAAGAATACCAAGTCGCCTGCCCGCGCGAAGAGCGCCAAGCCCTGATGGAATCTGCGCAATTGCTAGATGAGCGCATGAAAGCCATTCGCGGTTCAGGCGCGGTGATTGGTTTAGAGCGTATTGCAGTAATGGCGGCGCTCAATTTGAGCCATGAATTGTTACAAGCTAAATCTGGAACGGCTGCACCGGTAGGCGTTGCAACCGATAAAGCTGACCTGCAGCGCTTGAGCGATAAAATTGAGCGTGTACTGGCGGGGAGTTAAGCCTACAAAATATTTGCCTTAGACGCCTGCTCTTGCAGGCGTTTTTGTTTTGAGTGCTAGCAAAATCAGCGCTTATTCATATCTTCCAAGTGATGCCAAATCCGCAAAATAGTCAGCGCGCCGTTGTGAATCGAGTAGCGCACAATATAGTCGCCAAACACAAAATCGCGAATGGCCTCGGGCGTAGGGGCTAATTCAACGGGGCGACCCATAGCGGGAAATAAGCAGAGTTGCTGAATTCGGGCGATTAATTCCGCTGCGATTCGTTTTGCAGCCTCTGGATTTTTGATAGCAATAAATTCACGCAGCCGTATCAAATCCTGAATGGATTCTTTGGAATAAACTAACTTCACTTACCAACCTCTGGTGCAGACAATTCCTTATCTGAACCCCAGCTTTCTAGCCATTTGTGCACATCATCTGCGGCTACAACCTGACCCTTAGCTACAGACTCCATGGCATCCAAGGTTTGCTGCCAACGCTCTTGCTCCAGACTCTGGCGATCAACAAACTCTTTAAGGGCTTGGTTAATAAGCCAGCTTTTGCTTCTGTTCATAGAAGCACTCATTGCCAATAAGCTTTCTTCAAGCTCAGGCTGCAAGCGAACAGTTGTTACGCTCATGATTTCACTCCACCCAAAAACTACACTGTATTACAGTGTAGTTTTAATGCCAAGCTGCGCTGCAGAAAACCCCCTCGTAAACCCCATATAAAGAACATAAATTTAACAAAGATACTTTTCAACCAATCCGCTCAACCTAACGCCAGCCTGATTCTCTGGCGTACAAAATCTCATTTTTTTGGCTAAGTCCAGCAGTTTATAAGACCAAATTTGCCTAAACGGTTATAAGTCCCAAGCTTAATATCATTTGCGATTAACTAGGGGCTCTGGGTTATACTGGAGTCCGCCCTGGAATGTTTGCAAACCGACAAGTCCTTGAGCCGATTTCCACAAACTTGGTGGTGTCTCGTTAGTTTGGTGTGCATGTCCGCTTGACGGAAAGCCTTAAAAACCACAGGCACTACCTCCTTGAACCTATGGGTTCAAGGCCAGCTTGGTAGCGGCATTTCGGGGTCTCTTTCTCCCTTCTTTATATCTCCTTTTTTGTGGTTTCCCCTATGACTGGTAGCGACCGCACTAGCCTTCGTAAAGAATTACGCGCCCGTCGCAACGCACTTAACCCTAGCCAGCAAGAAGCCGCCGCCGCATGGGCATTGCGCCATGTGATGAAACTGCCTAAGTTTGTCCGCGCGCAACATGTCGCGCTGTATATTCCCGCCGATGGTGAACTTAGCCCTTTGCCTATTGCTGAACAATTATGGAAAATGGGTAAACACTGCTATTTGCCTGTGCTACATCCATCACTGGAATGCCAGCTTTGGTTTGTGGAGTACACGCCCAATTCCGTGCTCAAGCCAAATCGCTTTGGCATACCTGAACCCGATCATCGTGAAGCGATCAGAATTGCTCCGAATTTGTTAGATATTGTGCTTTTACCACTGGTGGGATTTGATAGCCAAGGTGGGCGCTTAGGTATGGGTGGCGGTTTTTACGATAGAACTTTCGCGTTTCACAAAGGCAAAAAAACCAAACCCTATTTACTCGGTATGGCGCATGCCTGCCAAGAAGTTGAAGCCTTAGAACTTGCGGATTGGGATATACCCTTGTTTGGGGTAGTGACCGATAAAGAGCTGATTTTGGCGGCGAAGAAAACGTAAGAAGTGAGTTGCCGATTCCTTGGCAATACACTGCTTCTAGAGCAGATAATCAGGGCGCTTTGGCGACAGCAACAACAGTGGCTTTGGCGCTCAACAGGGTTTTGGCTTCCGCCGCCAGCGTGATGCACACGCAGAGACAAAACACCGAGACCACAACGGAAATAACATCGAGCTTCATAATTCACCTTTGAAAACACAGCTTTGGTTGCTCAATTGGCACTGATCAACCTTGACGCATTGTTATTATTAGAGGGCAACAGCCGCTGCCCCAACGTCAGCCACAGAACAGCTTAGAAAGTTTTAAAAACTAACGTAAAGTGTGGTGAGGGGGAATATCCTATTCCTAGCTGTTTAAAAAAGATACAGTCAAAATCCGCTATTTTTATAGATAAACACACAAATGCATGATATTCGTGCGTTTAACCTCATTTAATCTGCCAACTTAATGATTAAGGCGTCCGTGCCGTCCAATTTATTCCACTATTGTTACGCGACTATGACGTTCAGCCAAACGGCTGCGAAGGTGCACCGCTTTGGTGCCAACGACAACTGTACCTTGATAAGCCTGCCAAGTTGCGCCTTGATCTAGGCTATATTCAATCGCTAAACCGGCGTAACCCACATTCGCCAACAGCTGGCCGTTTCGAATAATTGCGCCTGGCGGTGGCAGGTAAAATGCTGCACCACTGGCCGCTAATTTTGGAAGGTTTTTAGCCACTAGCGAGGCAGAGAAATCGGCCCAATCTTGATGGCGTTTTTGCACATTGGGCTTATCGCCTTCCCAATCAGCTTTATTCCAAGCGCGCTCGGCCAGCGCCATCACCCGTGGGTACAGCATCTGCTCAAGTTGCTCAGGTGTACGGATAGTTTCGCTCCATAGTTGACCTTGAATTCCCACCACATTTTCATGCTTATTCAGTTTGGGCAACTCGCGGCCAACCAAAGCCTCAAGGTTAGTAATGGGTACACCTTCGCGGGTTTTATCGGCATTGGCGTAGTAGTTATCGGGCATAAAACCGAAGACTTTGGCGGTATCGGAATAGCGTGCTGCCCAGTAGTAGCCTCTCTCCTCAGGACTTGCCTCGTAGGGATGATCGAAATACAAATGGGTACCGGGCGACAAAATCACTTGATAGCCCGCATTCGCCAACCGATAGGCACGATCGGCAACGCCCCACTCCCAAATATTATCCCAAGTATTGGCGTAGACTTTTTCGTTGGCAAATTGCTTACGGTTGAAGGTGTTGGCAGGGTCATACATTAAACCATCTTCCCAACCCGCCAAATCCAAGCCACGCGAATGAGTGATATCGGCAAGTTTGCTCACAAAATAGGGCTTCAAATCGGCCACGCCAGTTACGCCTTTTTCACCTTTGGCGAAGAGCGCTTTACAGGCAGGCGATTGTTCCCAAGCGCCTTTGCCCACTTCATCGCCACCCATATGAAAGGTGTTCAGCTTCAAACCAGCCGCGCGATACATTTGCTGTAGTTCGTAAACAATTTTTTCAGCAAAGGCATAGGTAGAGGGCAGGCAGACGTTAATGGCGTTATCGGTGTAATTCTGCACGCTCATGTATTGCGATCTGTCCGCAGGGTCGCTCAGCAAATATTGTTCGGCAGCCTCTTTTTGGCCTGCAGCCAGCAGCTTTTTGTAACGCGCTTCCATCGCTTTAATCGCGGCGCGAGCGTGGCCCGGCATATCAATTTCAGGGACAACCTCTATATGACGAGCCGCCGCAAACTTCAGGATTTCGACGAAATCTTCGCGGGTGTAATAGCCATTGCCAGAGCCGGATTTGCTGGGGCCGGTACCCAATTGGGTGAGCAAGCATTGAGTTTCCGTGAGATCAAAGCAGCGTGCGCCGCCAACATCGGTCAATTCAGGCAGGCCCGGAATTTGGATGCGCCAGCCTTCATCCTCGGAAAGGTGCAAATGTAATTTATTCAGTTTGTAGCGACCCATTTGCTCAATCAAACGCAGGGTTACCGCTTTACCGTGGAAGTTGCGGCCCATATCGTAATGCATACCGCGCCAGCCAAACCGGGGGCTGTCGCTCACGCTGAGCTTAGGAATATCAAATTGGTTGGCAGAGCCTGCAGGCAAAAGGCTTAAGAAGCTTTGAATCGCGTAAAAAGCACCGGCATTATCGCTGCCATTAAGCAGAATTTTGTCGCCATCTACTGAGATTGTGTAGTTTTCTTTAGCTAATGCGGCGGTATCTTTCAAGAAACTGCCAGCCTCACTTGCAGTACCAGCTGTTAGCACAATAACTTTGCCTGTTGCGGGCACATTGTCCGGCTGGGATTCCATGTTCAGGCCAGCGGCTTTAAGTTGCTGCTGCAAATAGAGCGCTTCTTGCGTGAGGCGACCGGCATAGCGAATTTGCCACGTGGCATCTAACTTGATGCTGCCTTTTTCCACTTTAAGGGATTTAGGCGTAGGGACGATCAACTGCGCTTTTGCGCTGATTTGGCTGAGCGCGAGGTTATCTTGGTAACGCGATGCCGCCGTCGCTATGGGGTACAAATCTGCTTTGCCCTTACCGCCAAAGCGCAATTGCTGCTCGGGTTTGGTGAACGGATCAATAAAACTGCTCAATTCTTCGGTATTTGTATTGGCAAATACGGCTGGGGTTAAACCCTGTTGGGCGATAAATGCGCGCGGCATAAAATCGCTATAACTCACCACCCATTCGCCAGAGCCGTATAAAAACTCAAGACTCGCACCTGCCGCTAAACCGGCAAAGTTTTTGGTGGGCGACAATTCATTCAAGTCACCATTGATGTGTTTGAGCTTAAGCCCAGCCATCTCTTTTGCGTGGATATTGCGCACCGAGTGGAAGTAGATACGCCAATTCCCCTCACCCGCTGGCAGCGCAACGTTGGAGTGATTGTGGAGCACAATATGCGCTTGCGTACCGTCTTGGCCAAAATTGGTAATTACCCCAAACCGAAATTCGGTTTTCTGGGCGAATTCCGTCAAATCGCTCTGACTCAAACTTTTCGGCACTTGTGCAAGAGTAGCTCCGCTAAAACACACCCCACACAACAGGGCCAGACCCACGCTTAATTGTTTCATTATGAGAATCTCATCTATTGACCGAAGACCATTAAAGACAACGTTGTCTGATGTAATGCGATGTTACACCATAAATAATGAAATACCAGTGGCGTGAACAAAAAATAGACCCTCTAGCTATGCATTGGCCAGCTATGCACAGATGAATGGCTTCTATGCAGGTATCGATATTTTTATAAGGAGGGATGAACGCGATAATGGCTTCACATTATTAATCACCCACACACACCAATGGAAAATCTATGCGTCTTTTAATTGCCATCGCACTCATATTCACACTAGCGGCATGCTTCCCGAACAATCCCGTAAAAATGTCGATGACCGCGAATCCTTTACCTAACACACCGGAAGTGGCAGCAGCGGGAAAAGTAATTTTTGAGCAGCGCTGCCAAATGTGTCATGGCGCTGAAGGGCGGGGCGATGGCGCTGCGGCACCGGCACTTGCAACAAAACCTGCCAATTTACGTTTATTAAATAATAAACCAGAAGGTTTAATTGCCATGCGAATTATTGGTGGCGGCAGCGTGATGCCTGCGTGGAAAAATATTTTAACGGACGAAGAAATTTGGCAGCTGAGCCGATATATAAAAACCATTTCTCAACAAGAAGCGCAAACAGTGGCTAAGAAATAACACCAGTTCCTCCCGCTTTTTAAGGCTCTGTTCTCGTTAACTGTTGCCACACCGACGATTTCCTTTTTAAGGGGGCATTGTAAGGGGGTTAGTTCGCTCTCAAAAAATCCGCAACTGTATCATTCCACAGCTTTGGTGTTTTAAAGGTCGCGTAGTGGCCAACATTGGGGAGCATGACTAATTTTGAATTGGTAATTGCGGCAGCGATTTCTTTTGCGTGATCCACCCGAATCAATTCTTCTTGCGCGCCATCCATCACCAAGGTTGGTGTGGTGATTTTTGCTAATTGTGTGGAGGTAAATTGCGGTTCTGCGAGCCACATTTTTCTAATTTTTTCTACAATGATCGGCAACTTTTCTGGGTGAGACGACAAGGCTAAATAATCACTGCCATTATCGCGTTGCATTTTTTCAGGCGTGACCGTGCGCAGGTATTCTAAAAAGTGATTTTGCAATCCCGCCGGATTTATATTCGCGCCATAGGCGACTAGTTTTTTGACGCGTGTTGGGTGATGGATTGCCATATCAATACCAATATTCCCGCCATCGCTCCAACCCACAATATAGGCCGAGGGTATGTTTAACTTATCCATCAGGCGAATCATATCCTCCGCCATGAGGTGATAGGTCAACGGCGCATTTGAATCTGTACTGCGCCCCTGCCCGCGACTCTCCGGTGTAATGACGCGATAGTTCTTTGAAAAAAAATCAACCTGACGCCCCCAAGATCTCGCACTACCCAAACCGCCGTGTAAAAAAATAATAGGTGCATCTTTGCTATCCAACTTGCCGTGCTGTTCTACATAAATGGATATATCGCCTAAATCGATCAATTCACCTTTTTCAGACGCTGCATTTGCGGTGCGCGATAATACAAATTGTGCGCCGATAACGGCGAGTAAAATAACGAGAAGGGGAATGGCTACGCGTTTAAATGAGAGTGACATTTGACTCATTTATTACACCACTGTTGTTCGCAAGGAATGCCATCATTATCTCCATCCATTGAAACAGTAGGGCAATTTTTTAAGAAAAATTCTGCTTCTTCACAAGACTTCATATGAGAGCAATGGGTTCTGCCATCACAATGATATTTCGCATCAAGTGCGTTTTTTGTAGCAACAGTTTTCGGCGTTGTTGTTTGAAAATTTTCACTGGGAACAATTGTTAGGTTCCCTTTTATCGGCTCGCGTGTTGCACACTTTACACCTTGTGGAGGGTCACCATAAATCACTCGCCCATCTTTCGTAGTGCATTTTTGAATTGCTTGTGGATGCGCTGGCTCAACAACGGTTTCCTCCGCTAGCTGTAAATAATGATCCCTGTTAGATACTCCGTACCATATGAGAGCACCTATAATTATCAGCGCCAGCAGCTTTTTCATTATCCACATCATCCATCTTAGAATTTTATTTTTTTGCTTTTCTCTCGACTCCAAGTTCCTGCTTGGGAACGAGATTAAGGGCGCGAAATCGCACCCTATATCACCTACCCCAAAAAGAATTTATAAGCCTCATTCTTTGTTTCATCCCAATAGGGATAATTCAAATCATTTAAAAATACTTTCAGTTCGGCGTAATCTTTATTCGGGACTTGCATTCCCACTAACACGCGCGCAGAGGCTGAGCCGTGGTTGCGGTAGTGGAACAACGAAATATTCCAGCGGCCTGCAACTTTGTTTAAGAAAGTCATAAGCGCGCCTGGGCGCTCTGGGAATTCAAAGCGATACAAGACTTCATCCGTCGCTTGCGGTGCGTGACCGCCAACGAGATGGCGAATGTGGAGTTTCGCTAATTCATTTTCAGTCATATCCACCAAATCGTAGCCTTGGCCGCGCAACTCACTCACCAAATCTGCACGATCTTTTCCACCAGCGGCAACTTGAATGCCCACAAAAATCTTCGCGGCTTTCACATCGGCATAACGATAATTAAATTCGGTGATATTGCGCTTACCGAGGGCTTTGCAAAATTCTTTGTACGCACCTGGGCGCTCTGGAATTGTTACGGCCAAAATCGCTTCGCGCTGTTCGCCTATTTCGGTGCGCTCAGAAATATAACGCAATCGGTCGAAATTGATATTCGCGCCGCAATCGATAGCAATCAAGGTTTGACCGGTGATGCCATGTTGCGCGACGTATTTTTTCAAACCCGCGATGCCCGTTGCACCTGCTGGTTCTGCAATTGAGCGAGTGTCTTCAAAAATATCTTTAATGCCTGCGCAAATTTCATCAGTAGTGACGGTGATGCATTCATCTACAACCTTGCGCAAAACACGGAAAGTTTCTTCGCCAATTTGCGCCACGGCTATGCCATCCGCAAAGATGCCAACTTGTGGCAAGATCACACGCTTTTTCTTTTCCATAGCCGCAAACAAGCACGCGGATTCATCAGATTCCACGGCGATAATTTTGATTTCTGGGCGCACGTATTTAATGTAAGCGCCAATACCCGCCGCTAAACCACCACCGCCAACGGCGATAAAAATCGCGTCGATTTTGCCGGGGTGCTGACGCAGAATTTCCATGGCAATAGTGCCTTGGCCGGCGATCACATCGGGGTCATCAAAGGGGTGAATATAGGTGAGACCTTTTTCTTCCATTAATTTTTTGGCGTGGGCAGAGGCCTCATCGTAACTATCGCCATGCAATACCACTTTTGCGCCGCGTGCTTTTACGGCGTCCACTTTAATGGCGGGCGTAGTGCGCGGCATGACGATGGTGGCTTTAATGCCGAGGTGCTGCGAGCCGAGGGCAACGCCCTGCGCATGGTTGCCAGCAGAGGCGCAAATCACGCCGCGATTGCGTTCTTCTTCGGTGAGTTGCAGCAGCTTGTTGTAGGCACCACGCAATTTGAAAGAGAACACTGGCTGCAAGTCTTCGCGTTTAAGCAGAACTTTGTTGCCGGTGCGCACGGATAAAAGGCGCGCTTCGTCCAGCGGGGTTTCCACCGCAAGATCGTAGATGCGGGCGTTGAGGATACGTTTTATGTAGGATTCGGGCATAGGATGCTTGCTTTGTATGAACAGAAAATTGGCCTGCAGTGTAAACAATTTGCGCGCTGCTGGCACATCGCACTGAATAAAAAACTCCGTATAATGCGGGCACTAAAACCCTCTCTCACGGCTACCTTTTAAAAAGAGAGAAAAAACAAAAGCTAAACCCCCTCCCAACCTCCCCCTTGAAAAGCGGGGAGGGGCTGATTGTGCCCTGCAACAACTTTAGTAGGGAGTCGGCTCCTCCCCTTTTTGAAGGGGGAGGCTGGGACGACTGCATGGATGCAGGAGGTAGAGCCACGCAGGATGCAGTTGCCGAGGGGGTGCCCTTACTTAGAGGATTCGGTCATGACTCAAGACGAACTAAAACAAGCGGTCGCGCGCGCGGCGGTGGACTACATCACCCCCAAGTTATTTAACGATTCGATTATCGGCGTGGGCACGGGCTCTACCGCCAACTTTTTTATCGATTATCTCGCCACTATTAAAACCAGATTTGCCGGTGCTGTGGCCAGTTCCGATGCTTCGGCCGAGCGCTTGAAGAAGTGGGGTATTGATGTGTTGGACTGCAATTCCGTGAGCGAGTTGGTGGTTTATGTTGACGGTGCAGACGAGAGCAACGCGCACCTGCATTTGATTAAAGGCGGCGGCGCTGCCTTGACCCGCGAAAAAATAGTGCGCGCCATTTCCAAAGAGTTTGTGTGCATTGCCGATGGCAGCAAGTGGGTGGACGTGTTGGGCAAATTCCCACTGCCGATAGAAGTGATTCCTATGGCCCGCTCTTATGTTGCGCGCGAATTAGTCAAGTTAGGCGGCGCACCGGTGTATCGTGAAGGTGTAGTGACCGATAACGGTAATGTGATTTTGGATGTGTACAACTTACAAATTATTGATCCAGTCGGCTTGGAAACCAGCATCAACCAAATTACTGGCGTGGTTACCAATGGCTTGTTTGCAGCTAAACCTGCAGATGTTCTATTGCTGGGCACAATTGATGGTGTGAAGTTAATTAAAGCCCAATAGCTGGGGGTTCCGGCGGCTAACAAGCGCATTTTTTGCGCTGTTTTTGGGCAAATTCATCTCTCAGAATTCGCCCAATTTTCATCTCTCATCCTTTTCTACTTTTCCTGCTATCTGCCTGATTTTTCAGCAATCCTGACTATACTCAAAGTCCTATTTACCAGTTTTGAAGGATTTTGCTATGGGTGGTCTATTTTCCAGTGTGCAGGCGCGGCTTACGGCTCTTGTGGGCGGCGGTATAGGTGTGCTCTTACTTGTCGCCAGCATTGCCATACTGCAGTTGCGCACGCATATCGATGAATATCACGCCTTACTTGAAACCACTATCCACCATGAGCGCGAGGTGAGTGACCTGAACCTGAGTTTCAAGGTTCAAGTACAAGAGTGGAAGAACGTGTTGCTGCGCGGTAAAGACCCGGAGAAGTTTCAAAAATATTGGGGGGAGTTCAGCGCGCAGCAAAAGGATATTCAAAGTAAAGGCCAAAGCATCCTCGATAAATTGCCCAAGAATGAAAGTAGAACATTATTAGAGAGTTTTTTGCGTGCTCACGCTGCGGCGTACAGCAAGTATGAAGCGGGGGTTGAAGCCTTCAAAGCTGCCGATTTTGACGCGAGTGTAGGCGACAAAGCCGTTACCGGCATAGACCGCGAGCCGAGCAAAATGCTGAACGATTGCTCTAGCTTTATTGTTAAGTTGGGCACCGAAGCCAATGCTGAAATCGACAGCAGCAGCGCTGCTGTTGTGCTTTGGTCTGAAGTCTTGGTGGCAGGCGTGGGTATGGCTATTATTGTGCTGGTACTTGTCACGCTGAAAAATAGCTTTGTTGCCCCTTTAACGGCGGTGATTGGCCATATTGAATTATTGTCGCGCGGTAACTTTGGCACCCGTTTGCGCCTACATCAGCAGGGCGAATTGGGCGAGCTGAATCGCAATCTAGACCGCATGCAGGATTCTCTGATTGCGGTGATTGAGTCGGTTAGGCAATCATCCAGCACGCTCAATAAGTCATCGCAAAAAATTACCGATACTGCCCACGCTATTTCGCAAGATACCAACAACAGCCACCTAGCCACCGACCAAGTTGCGGCGGCGATTAATGAGATGTCGTCTACCGTACAAGAGGTGGCGAATAATGCCTCAGGTGCCGCCGATGCCGCGCAGCATGCCGATGCCAATGCCCGCAAAGGCATGAAAATTATGCAAGACACCATTACCTCCATCCAACAATTGAGCCTTGAAGTAGATAATGTAAGCACCGCCATGAATCAGCTAGAAGCTGAAACTGGGCGCATTGGCGGGGTCTTGGATGTGATTAAAAATGTGGCCGAACAGACCAATTTACTCGCGCTCAATGCGGCCATTGAAGCCGCGCGTGCTGGTGAGCAAGGGCGAGGCTTTGCGGTAGTGGCGGACGAAGTGCGCGCACTGGCTAAACGCACACAGGAATCGACTGCGGAAATTCAGCATATTATTCACGCCGTGCAACAGGGTGCCAGCAAGGCCATGCAAGCCATGAAGGTAAGCCAGGATAAAACCCACAGCACCAGTGAAATGGCCAGCCAAGCAGGGCAGGCGATTAATGAAATCACCCACGCCGTGGCACGCATTCACGATATGAATACTCAAATTGCGACTGCGGCAGAAGAGCAAAGTTACGCCGCCGAGGAGATCAACAAAAACGTAGTGCGAGTGGTGAATTTGGTTGAAAACGCCGCAACCAACGCCCAAAAATCTACCCAAGTCGCCCATGAATTGGATGCCGTGGCGCGGGATTTAGAGCGCCAAATCACCCATTTCAATCACCAGTAATTCCCTTTTTTATCAAACCGATTGAATATTTTCTGTTCAATCGGTTTTGTCGCATAAATGTAACACCCCCACCCTAAGCTGAACTGCTGATCATTTTTTCACTGGGTTTGGGGATGCACATGAATATTGCCGCTCGTTTAATGTTGGGTGCCGTTACGCTTACCGCCATAGTGGTGATTTTGGCCGCTGGAACCACCGGCTGGATTGCTATTTCAGACAGTTCAGACGCCTTTGAAACCGCCATTGAACAACAATTTCAGGCAGTTGCCATAGGCCGCGAAAATGCCGTTCGCGCACAGTTCGATAGCTACAAAGACTTGCTACAGTCTCTAGCGCACAACCGCCTAGCACAGGAAGCAGGTTATGGCTTGGTGCGATCCTACAATACCTACCACTATGAAGTGGCCGCTCCCAGTGTAGAAGAAGCCCGCGCCAGTTTGCTGGAGTGGTACAAAAACGACTACGCCAAGGTGTATCAACAACAAACTCGCGGCTTAAGCGCACCCCTAGATGACTGGCTCACTGGGCTATCGCTGGATGCCCTGCTCATTCAAACCAACTACATGGCGCAAAAAGGCACGGCGGAAATGGCCGCGTTGGCCGATGCGGGCGATGGCACCATTTACGGCCAGCAGTACAAGCGCTACCACAGCAGTTTTGAAGATGTGGTGAAGCGATTCGGCCTGAGCGATTTAATGCTGGTGGATAGTCAAAGCCTCACTGTCATTTACTCTGCCAAAAAAGGCCCACAGCTGATCAGCTCGTTAAAAGACGGCGCTTTTAAAACCAGCCAGCTGGCACAGATCGCCCAAGCACTCACGCAGAACCCCAGTGGTGACGTGATGATTTCTGAGTTCAGCCACAGCCCCTTTCATTTTGAACAGCAGGTGGTTTACCTCGGTGTACCCGTGTTTTATGACCTTTTTAGCAAAGATAAACCGGTCAGCTTTTTGATTGCCGAAATCCCCGCCAACCGCTTTTCACAGATTATGACCGCTGGTTTCAACTGGGCATCCTTAGGTTTGGGCAAAACGGGCGAAGCCTATCTGGTCGCTAAAAACGGCACCCTGATTACCGAGCTGCGCCCTATGCACGAAAACAGTAAAGGCTTTATCGAACAGTTGAATAAGCAGATTGGCAAAAAAATGGACCAAGCGCAGATCAAACAGATTGAGCGCAACCAAACTGCCAGCGGCTGGCTGACTATCGCCAATAGCGAAGCCTCTAAGGGTCAATCCGGAATGGGCGAAACCCACGATTATCTTGGCCGCACTATGCTCACTGCGTGGCGACCAGTGCAGATTGGCAACCAACACTTTTCGCTCATTACGCAGCAAACGCCAGACGAAGTTTTCGCAACCATTAATTCCTTAACGCTATCGGTATGGCGCAACCTGATTATCGCGGCCCTGTTATTAACCGCGATTGCGGCAGGTATTGCCTTTGTGTTTTCGCGCCATATCACGCAACCCATCACTCGCTTGGCAGAACAAATTCAGCGCGTGGGCGATAAAAAAGATTTGAGCGTAGAGTTTGTGGTGGAGCACAAAGATGAAGTGGGCAATATCAGCCAAGCACTCAATAGCTTGTTTTCCGAGCTACGCAAAATGCTGGAGGAAGTCACCAAGGCATCGCACCACTCGGTATCCAGCTCCAGTGAGAACGCTGCAACCAGTGAGCAATGTCGCCTAGAAACCGCTCGCCAACGCCATGAAATGACCGAGGTAGACAGCGAAACCAACCAAATGGTAATCGCCTTTAACCAAATGACCCAGCAGTTGGGTGTGGTGGCCAAGCAAGTTGAGCAGGCCGCCGAAACCGCCGCCAGCGGTAAAGGTCGCGTGGTCGCTGTGGCCGATAATATGCGGCATTTATCGGGGCAGGTGAGCGAATCCTGCGAAAGCATGGCCGCCCTGCGCGCCGCTGCCGATAAGATCACCAAAGTGCTAGATACCATTCAAAGCGTAGCCGAGCAAACCAATCTTTTAGCTCTCAACGCCGCTATCGAAGCTGCCCGCGCGGGGCAACACGGGCGCGGTTTTGCGGTGGTGGCCGATGAAGTGCGCCGCCTCTCTGCCGATACCCAAGTGGCTACCGGCGAAATTCAAGGTTTGATCAATAACCTGCGCCTCACCGTTGACCAAACCGCCCATGGCCTTAACCGCGAACAAGAAAGCGCTGCGCAATGCTTAGCGGAATCTGAAGCCGCCGAATTTGCCTTAATCAGCATTCAGCAGGCGGTGGTGGATATTTACGAGATTACCGATGCACTTACTCAACAGGCGCAAGGCGAATCCAGCCGCGCGGAAGCTATGCGCTACCGGTTGGCGGAAATGGTCAGCGCAGTAAACCAAACCGATGAATCCATCGCCCGTTTGGCTGAAAGCGCTAAAAATCAAAATCACATCGCCCAGCAGATGATGCAAACCACCAAAGTGTTAAAGTTTGCCTAAAAATATCTATAAAGAGACATATCTAGGACAGAGTAGAGCTCATTTAATGTCTATCTCGCCCATAAAAAAACCCCAGTTTTTAGCTGGGGTTTTGCTTACATCTACGGCTTTCGTAAATTACTTCTGGCGACGCGCACGCCCTAATAGAACCAAACCTAAACCCAACAAGCCCAATAACAGGCTTGATGGCTCTGGCACCTTAACGGGGGGCGGAGTTGGTGGAGTGTAGCTCCAGTGGTAATCGTGTATTTGACCATTGCCTATGTAAGATTTAGCCGCAACTGAACCATCGAAATCGCTGTTTTTAATGTCGATCACGGCGTTAACGGCCAACACCGAACCCGCCCAACGGTTGTTGAAGGTGATGTTGGTCGCTTCGTAAAAATTCCACAACACGTTGTCGTAAATTGAACTGTTGCCCAAGTTACCCATAAGGTTAACGTTATGCGCCATGTTGATGTTGGTGCCTGATACGTTGATCACGATGTTTTTAGCACTGCCCAGAATTGCATCCCAACCATTACTGTTAAACAGACTGGCACCGCTAATATCAAATACTGCCAAATCAGTCGCCGCTCCACTGTACACAAACTTGCTTTGGTTCAAATCGCTGTTGTTAACAACACCTGTGCTTACCAAGCTTTTGTAATAGTTTGATTCAGAGGTCAACTGATTAAAAAGATCAGTCTTTTTGGTATCCAACCCGGTGACGTGATCGATACAACCCTTGTTGTTAACAAAACCACCTTGGCATTCGTATTTGTTACCTAGATTGTTATCACCACCATAAGCCACACGACCTGCGAAAAATTTGGCGCTATTGCCAGCATTTAAATCGCCTGCAACTTCAACTGTGTAGTTGTTCTTGTTAGCGGGGCGATTTAAATCATGGCCAAACTCAGGGTTACTGCCACTCAAATCACCGCCGATAAAAGCCTTACCGTGAATATGACCGCTGCCGCCCGATATGGCCAAATCGCCACTCAGAATCAAGTTGTAATCATTTAATGGGCCTGCAAACACAGAAGTAGAGGCAGCCATAACGCCAAGAAGTACTATTTTTTTGAACCCATTAATCGACATAAAAAATCTCTTTAGAATAAGAAAATAATCTGTGTAGCCAATAGGCAGTTTTCATGCCTAGATATTAAACCCCTTGATATGCTGGGCATCACAAAAATAATGATAACTACATCACACAAAAGTGTAAATACGTTCGACAGCGCTGTCATCATAAATCCACGCAAACAGCGTTTGGCTGCAGTAGACTAGCCGCCAAGTTCTCCCTTTAAGGCCACTAAACTCAATGGACTTTACCTTCCCCGCCATCGGTATTATCCACTCCTGCTTTAAGGAGAAATTTGGCATACCGCGTCAGCCCGGTTTAGCGCCCTTGGCGACGGCTGAACTGGAGCTTCTACCCCCGTATAACGACCCCGATGCACTCGATGGCCTAGAAGGCTGCAGCCATATTTGGGTTCAGTTTGTGTTTCACGCCAATAGCCGCAGCGAGTGGAAACCCAAGGTAAAACCGCCGCGTTTAGGCGGCAACAAAAGCCTTGGTGTATTTGCCACTCGTTCGCCAACGCGGCCCGCGCCTATCGGTTTATCGGTGGTGAAGCTGGATTGCATTGCCGAACGCGATGGCAAATTACTCTTGCAGCTCAGTGGAATTGATCTGTTGGATGGCACACCCGTTTTGGATATCAAACCCTATGTGCCCTATGTAGACCTTGTGCCAGAGGCCATCAATAGCTTTGCGGATGCCGCTCCACCGCTAATACCTGTTGAGTTTAGCGACGAAACGGCCGCCTTTTGCAGCAATTATCGCCAAAAAACGCAAACCGACCTTGCCCGCTTAATTCGCCAAGTTCTGCAACAAGACCCGCGCCCGCAATATCAACAACCCGAACCAAACCGTATTTACGGCATGAAATTGTTAGATTTCAATGTGCGCTGGCAGTATCCACAAACCCAAGCAGGCCATCATATTTCGGTGTGTAGGATAGATCCCCTAATCAACTTACCAATGTAAATTAGGGTTAAAAAGTGCTCATGAACTCTAGAGGGTGACTATGCTTAAGTGCGGTCAATATCCACCCTTTCCAAAGAGCAATAATATGAACCTATTTAAACACTGTATTTCAATTGCGCTTATCAGCTGCCTTGCCAGTTATGCGACAGCGGCCGACGAAGCAAAAACCGACGCTCAAAAACACGCCGATGCTTGGCAAAACAGCCAAGGCTGGTGGAACACCACCGATATCCCTGCTTTTGATCACAGTAAAATCACCCAGCAAGTGCCACTGGTAAAAGTGAAGGGCAACAAGTTCGTCAATGACAAAGGCGATGTCGTGGTATTTCGCGGCGTGAATATTGCGGACCCGGATAAACTCGTTAATGAAGGCCATTTCAATCGCAAACACTTTGAAGTGATAAAAGCGTGGGGTGCAAACGTGGTGCGTATTCCGGTGCACCCATCGGCATGGCAAAAGCGCGGTAAAAAAGGTTACTTGCCCATTTTGGATCAAACCATCCAATGGATTAACGAGCTCGGCATGTACGCCATTGTGGATTGGCACTCCATCGGCAACCTCAAATCTGAAATGTTCCAAACCGCAAGTTACTACACCACCAAACCCGAAACCTTCGACTTTTTTCGCACGGTATCCGCACGCTATAAAGGTGTGAATTCCGTTGCTATGTACGAAGTCTTTAACGAACCCACCGTGTTCGGTGGCCAATTAGGCGTAGTGAGTTGGGCAGAGTGGAAAGCGATTAACGAAGAAGC
Source organism: Gammaproteobacteria bacterium (assembly GCA_005801205.1). Classification (GTDB taxonomy): domain Bacteria; phylum Pseudomonadota; class Gammaproteobacteria; order Pseudomonadales; family Cellvibrionaceae; genus Cellvibrio. The sequence continues at coordinate 21,495 of SYDJ01000155.1, read as the reverse complement.
CATTACGATCATTCAAGCACACAATGCGAATGCCATCTCACTGGTGGCAGGCTTTAACTGGGCTTACGATTTAACGCCCATTGCCACCGCACCCATTGAAAAAGAAAACGTTGCCTACGTAAGCCACCCCTACCCCATGAAAGTGAAAGCACCTTTCGAACAAAACTGGGAGCGCGATTGGGGTTATGTGGCGGATAAGTATCCAGTAATTCTCACCGAAATCGGCTACCAATTAGCAACCGATAAAGGCGCACATATTCCCGTGATTGACGATGGCAGCTATGGCCCACGCATGACCAATTATGCTAAAAGCAAAGGCATCAGCTGGGTAGCTTGGGTGTTTGACCCAGATTGGTCACCGCAAATGATTAAAGATTGGAACTACGAGCCCACTATGCAGGGCAAGCATTTCCGCGAGGTGATGTTGAAGGAAAACAAGCACTAAGCATTAACCTATAAGTCCGCTTATTGTGAAAATCCCGCACCTTGCGGGATTTTTTTTCATTGCAGTGAATCTTTTCGCCCTATTAAAGCATCTAATCGGCTAAGGCTGGAAATGGTTCAGCATTCAACAATAGACATTTAATGGAGATATCGTGAAGACAATAATTTATAAATATGGTTTTGGTTTGTTAGCCAGTGCTTTTTTTCTTTTAATGGCAGGCTGCACCAGCAATAACGCCGATTCAACTAAAAAGGCCAGTGCAATTCAAAGTACAAGTATTGGTGCACCTTCCAGCTTACAGGGAACCGCACTTGCTTTTGAAATTAATAAATCCGCCATCATTAGTGGTTCAGATCCGCGTTTTAATACCGATGGCTCCTTCAAATACTATTTTGCCAGTGACAAAGTATTTACCGACGCCCGCGAATACAACGGCTTCGCTTGGAACTCAGATTACAAGTACGCCATTGTGGATAGCAAAGGTGAAATTGTTCAGCAATTAACGTTTCCACAAAATGGTGCGACTATTGTCGTCGATATTAAAACGCAACTCACTTATTTAACGCCCACCTCTGGCACCTTCGAGCTTGATATCAAACAAACACATAGCGTCACAGGCTTGGTTCACTATACCCACACTGGCACATTTCAGCTTATTGATAACACACTGGAAATGATGGCCAAAGGCTTACCCAACTCCAACTTGGATTTAAATTTTCAAACCGTAACCACCAACCTTAAAGGGCTAGATATAAAACCAGGCTCAAAGCTCAGCATATCTTTTAGCGGCCCTCAGTACGGAAAATTCAAGATTAATGATAAAGAATATGAAACCAAAGATTATCAATTAATCGCCGTAGATACGTTTAATAAAAATATCAAAGGCACGCTCAATGACGCCACTCCCTTTGAAATAAAATTACATTTCGATCAATTTTATTTCGGCTCATTTGAGGTGAATGTTGATAATGGCTCTTTCAAAGCCAACGGCAGCTTTATGAGTTCCCGCTGGATACCCGTGGCCGATTATAAAATTCAAGGCAAGTTTACTGATGGTTTAAAGTACAAATCCAAGCACACCAAAATAGAATATCCCTATTCTGTTTACTTGCCGCCAAACTATGAAACCTCCAAGAAAAATTACCCTGTACTCTATTTAACCGATGGCCAATGGGTTAAGGAATTTCACAAAGCGGTAGAAGCGCACCACAAAGACTTTATTGTGGTTGCTATTGAGCAAGGCCCGGAAGATCGCCGCATGGTAGATTATAGATTACCGGGTGCATTGCCTTATATTCGCTTCCTGAAAGAAGAAATTATTCCGCACATTGAAAAGCAATATCGCACCAACTCGAACCGCTTGTTCTGGGGTGCATCTTTAGGTGCAACTGTAGGGGAAATTCTGTTAAGCCAAGAAACAGATGCCAAACCTTATTTCAGAACCTATGCCTTGAGCGACGGTGCTTATTGGGCAAATACGCCAGAAGTTCAAGAAAAACTGAAAACTGCTTTAGCGCAACCAAAATCTGAAACAATGTCTATTTTTACCTCAGGCACACGCCAAGGTAATTATATTCCCAATCTGAATTTTGTTAGTCGCTTGCAGAATTTAAACAACCCATCGCTTGTGTTAAAAAATATTGAATTTAAAGAAACCCACAATGAAATGGCTACACCCACCTTTGAAGCTTTTATTGATGCTATGCACTAAGCGTTAGTGAGCGAAGCAGCCGAAGTAAACCCTTCGGCTGCTTCGCGCTCAGGGTGAAGCGACGCAGATAGTTTTTACCTGCGGCCATTCAACATCCAGCCTATAGGCGTCCACCTTACCAACAATACATAACTCAACACGCCCACGGCTAAAGTCACCGTCATAGTCGCCGAGTATTTGGCGAGCAAACTCCAGTATTTATCCATCATGGGGTATTGCAGCGCAAATATTAGTGGCAAGTGAATAATGTAAATCCAATACGAGCTATCAGACATAAAACGCATAAAGCGATTGTGAATATTGAGATAGATTTTTCCCCATACCAAACACACCACACTCATCCATACTGAAATATAAGCTTCGCAAGAGCTCACAATCAATTTCTTCCAAAATACTAACGACGGCGGCGCAATACTGATGTGCTTGGGAATCAACCAATAAAAAAGAACATAAAGCCCCACACTCATTATCAACAATATAAAACCATAGGCTTTAAAGCGCTCAATAAAATTATCCACACCAAAAACCCAATACCCCAGCGCAAAAAATAGCCCGAAAAAACCGAACGACCACAACTGCGGTAAAAAACTGTCGGGTGCAGGCAAGGGGGCTGCAACCGACAGCAAGGCAGGGACTAACAAAAGTGGGAATATGACAAGAAAGGTTAGGGGTGTTACTCGATTAAAATAGGCGCGCAACCATTGCCAATTCACATAATGTAACACCCACGTAAATAGGCAAAAGAAAACCAGATTGTACAAAAACCACAAATGCATCGTAGTGGGCGGTGGCGGTGGTGTACCAGGAGTTGCCATAGCCATCGCAACCATGGCTAACACGGGCGATTTTACTTGTACGCTTGCCACCGCCGATAACAGCGGCGCAATAACTGCCCACATACACAGCGGCAGAAAAATAATCAGCGGTAATAAAATTCGCAGCGCGCGATTTTTTAACATCCCCGCCATACCACGTTTTTGCACCAGATAGGCAACAAAAAATCCGGCGATAATAAAAAACAGCGGCATTCTGAACAAATGCGTAAACCAAACAATTACATCAACAATTGGCGATTGCTGTGTATCCGCCGATGGCCACACATTATGCAACATGGGGCTATAAGCCAAAGCACCATGAAAAAACACACCAGCGAGCATCGCCAAAGCGCGCAGGTTGTCCATGTAATGCAAGCGTGTGTTTAATACAGGTAATTCTTGCAGGCGTGACTCAGCCGTGGAGTTCATAGTGACCACCATTAGAGAGATAAAATGAGAAACGTTTAAAAATCAGGACCGATTTTTAAACAGTAATTGCATCAAAGAAACGTTTTCTTTCTCGCCTGCAAATAAAAAGCAATAACCAAAGAGGCAATAATCAAGAAAAACTCAAGCAGCAATACACCTATGGATGCACTATTCCATACTTGCGTAGCACTTTGAAAATGACTGGAAATATCTTGGATTGACCCCAATATATAAATCAAGGGACCGATTAAACAATTCAACACTACCATAACCAGAATAACAATACCTTCTGTTTCAACTATCATGCCTACTGCCCATACCAAACAATAACTTAATAGCAGATAACTACACATAATGATGCTTAACGGAATTAATCCATCGGGAATAGGGGTGAATGTGAACACACCAATAGTCGTTATTAAAATGGCTAACCACGGAATAAAAAATAAGCTCTTGTTCGCAATTAATTTAGCGACAGCATAATCCGTTGGCGAAATCGGCAAACTCATAATAAAGGGCAGGGTTTGTTCTTTGCGCTCATTAATAATGGTGCTGGTCACAAGATGATTCGCCAAGCCGATTACCATAGACATTAATAAAGTGACGCCCATAAAAAATTGCCATTCGCCCAAACTGATAAAACTGAGTGCAAAAATGCTACCCCCCACATAGAGCGCCAACAGCTTTCGGCTGAGGTACCAATCTTTTTGAATCAGTATTTTAATTAACGGAATATTCAAGCTGTGACTCATGCTTTTGCTCCTGCTCTCACATTGGCGACAAAGATTTTTTCAAGCGACATACGATCAACACTGGAAACACTCAAGCCCAGTGCACTTAAGCGTTCTGGAATTGAATCATCGTATTGATTAACGATAATTTCGTTAAGCGAACCATTGCGTTTAATATCAGTTATGCAATCAATTCCTAAGCCAGCAGAATTTATATCGCCCGTACACACAATTCGCCGCCAGCGATCTAGGTAAGTTTCTTTGTCTTGTGAATCCAACAATTTACCTTTGTGCAAAAAGGTAATGGAATCGGATAGCTGTTCAATGTCTTGCGTATTGTGTGATGAAAACAACACGCTGCGATTTTCATCGCGTAAAATTTCTGCCAATTCAGACAAGACTTCTTCGCGCGCAACCGGGTCTAAACCTGTAGTAGGCTCGTCTAAAATTACCAACTTTGGCTTACGCGCCAAAATTAACAATAAACACGCCTTCACACGCTGGCCGTGCGAAAAGCCTTTAAATTTTTGCTCCGCATTCAAATCAAATACTTTTAACAAATGCTCAGCGTAAGTTGCATCCCACGACGGAAAAATGGATTGAATAAGTTGCATGTGCCAACGCAAATTTTCCGTTTTATAGAGGCGCATATCATCAGATGCAAAACCAATATTTTGTTTCGCCAACACTTGCTGCTCGGGCAAGCGATAACCCAACACATCCACGCTACCGGTATCGGGTTGAATTAATCCCATCAACAAGCGCAAGGTCGTGGACTTGCCCGCGCCATTCACCCCCACCAAACCCATCACTTGGCCAACAGGTAATTGCAGGCTCAGGTTATCCAAATAAAAATCTGAATAACGTTTACTCACGCTCTTAAGTTCAATTGCGTTTTGCATCTTAATGCCCCAATGAAATAGTTATGGCTGTTTGCGCTCGGCAATTGCGTGTTGAATAAGTGCGATTATTTCGCTTTCACCCAAACCCAATAACTGTGCACTTTCAATCACTCCATCTATATGTTTGTTTAGTTCGATTCTGGCGAGTTCGTTTTGTATATCAGTCGCGCCGGTCACAAATGAACCACGCCCCGCCTGAGTCACAATCACACCTTCAGTTTCTAGTTCGGTGTAAGCGCGCTTGACCGTAATCACACTGACTTTGGTCGCCGCGCTCAATTCGCGAATAGAAGGTAAAGGGTGACCTGCAGGCCAATCACCCACACGAACCTTCTGTTTAATTTGCGCCATGATTTGCAAGTACATGGGGCGGCTATCGTTTTGCGAGAGAAACAACTCGTCGGTCACGCACACCTCTATCTGTATATAGTCGATATGCACAGTGTATATACAGATATGCACAGTTGGCAAGTGGGTATAGGAATAATTTTTTAATCGCTTGAAAAGCACCCCCTCGGTAACTGCTTCCTGCGTGACCCTACCTCCTGTATCCATACAGTCGTCTCAACCTCCCCCTTGAAAAAGGGGAGGGGCTAAAGCAACTGCAAAGGCACCCCCTCCCGGCCTCCCCCTTCAAAAAGGGGAGGAGTAGGGCGAGCTTCGGACAGGCTTTGTCGCAAACTGCATTGCCATCGCAAGCAGGGAGTCAAGCCCCTCCCCCTTTTCAAGGGGGAGGTTGAGACGACTGTATGGATACAGGAGGTAGGGTCACGCAGGAAGCAGTTACCGAGGGGGTGCACTTAAACGTGGATTGGGAGGGGGTTTTCGGTACTCATCGCAGAACACCTTTGTGGTATTATGCCGCCCAAATTTTTCCCATCTCTCCATTCCAGCGCGCCGGTTATCCCCAGCCCTGCGAATCCACTACGCCGAGGTTGCCATGAGCAAAACGTCCTTAGACAAAAGCAAGATCAAGTTTCTATTACTGGAAGGCGTGCACCAGTCTGCTGTGCAAGTGCTGAACGATCAGGGTTACACCAACATCGAATACCTGAAAACCGCTTTGGATGAAGACGCGCTCATCGAAAAAATTCAAGACGCGCACTTTGTGGGCTTGCGTTCACGTACCCAATTAACTCGCCGCGTATTTGAAAACGCGCCCAAGTTAGTCGCCGCCGGTTGCTTCTGCATTGGCACCAACCAAGTAGATTTGAAAGCCGCGCAAGAATTTGGTGTTGCGGTGTTTAACGCCCCCTATTCGAATACCCGTTCAGTAGCTGAGTTGGTAATTGCCGAAGCGATTTTGTTGCTCCGCAATGTTCCGCAAAAGAATGCCATCTGTCATCGCGGTGGTTGGGATAAGTCAGCGGTGGGTTCTTACGAAATTCGTGGCAAAACCTTAGGTTTGATCGGTTATGGTTCTATCGGTAGCCAAACCTCTGTATTGGCCGAGTCTTTGGGTATGAACGTTCAGTTCTACGACACCATCACCAAATTGCCTTTAGGCAACGCGAACCAAATTCGCGATTTGGATGAGTTGTTAGCCACTTCAGATATCATCAGCCTGCACGTTCCAGAAACGGCAGCGACCCAAGATATGATTGGCGCACGCGAAATCGGTTTGATGAAAAAAGGCGCGATCTTGATCAACGCTTCGCGCGGTACTGTGGTGGATATTGATGCCTTAGCAGCGGCGATTAAATCTGGCGCTTTGTCTGGTGCAGCAATCGATGTATTCCCAGAAGAGCCAAAAGCCAACGACGACGAATTTGTCAGCCCATTACGCGGTTTGGACAACGTAATTCTGACCCCGCACATTGGCGGTTCCACCATGGAAGCGCAAGCCAACATTGGTATTGAAGTAGCAGAAAAATTAATTAAATATTCTGACAACGGCACCACCATCAGTTCAGTTAACTTCCCTGAAGTTGCCCTACCAGGTCACCCAGACGCGCACCGTTTATTGCACGTTCACGCGAATGTTCCCGGTGTATTATCGAAGATCAACAATATTTTCTCTGATCGCCATATCAACATTGCTTCGCAATACCTGCAAACTAACGACAAGGTTGGTTATGTAGTAGTGGACATTAACTCACCTTACGATGAAGTTGCGTTAGAGCAGTTGAAGAGTATTGAAGGGACGATTAGTTGCCGCGTGTTGTTTTAATAATTTCTACACTTGGCTGATAGCCTTATACATAGGCTGTCAGCCTTTTTGTTTCTCCTCTCAACATCTAATTTAATGATGCTTATCGGCCCTTCGGATAACAGACGTAGCGGTATTACTCAATATTCCATGCTTTTTTAACTGAAGGATAATAAGAGCGAGAAAGTGGTATAGAAATAGAATATTCAGTATCGATGGAATACTTGCCTCCGGTTTCAATGTTGATTTGTTTGACATGCTGTAAATTAACAGCGAATGAGCGATGAGCTCGCAAAAAATAACCGGGCAAAATACTTAACAGTCTTTCTATAGATTTATCGTGTAGATAGGAGCTGCCATCAATCATCCAGATTAAACTGTAATGGCCATCTGCTTGAATATAATTAATATCCTGAATCGCCAAGAGTTGCAGCTGACCCAGTTTTTTTACAGCAAGCGATTTAGTAAAGGCATGATGCGAGGACTTATTGTCAAAACGTTGCAAGGCTTTTGTCAGCCGTTCCTGAGTAAAAGGTTTGGCAACAAAATCCAGCACACCAAATTCAAACGCACGAATCGCTAAATCCGCGTGAGCAGACACTACAATCGTGTGAAAGCTGGAGGCATTAGTCAGTTGCAGAATATCAAACCCATCTTGACCAAATAAATTCAAATCCAGTAACACCAAATCGATATCCTGTGTTTGAATTTTTTCAATTGCGTCGTCAAGTTGATCGCAGTGATCTAAGTGTTTTATGCGCAAACTAAAATAATCTTTTAAACTGCGCATTAATCCCTGCGCAATTAAAACTTCATCTTCAATAATCAATATATTCATAACGGCAACTCAATTCTGACTAACCCGATACTATCCAATATTTGTAGCTTGCAGGAAGCTTTACCAGCAAATACCTGTTGCAGACTTTGTTCTATATAGAGATTACCTATACCAGCGCCTTGGTGTGGTCTCACTTGTACAACGGGGAATTCAAGTATTAATGTCACCCATGCACCTTGTTTATCAATCTTAAGATTAAATTGAACCGCTTGTTGATACTTGTTGTGGGAAAACGCATTTTCCAGCAGCGTCAGTAACACCGCTGGCGGAATTGTTATGCTGCTGGCATCGCCATCAATCACTAATTGGTGGGGCAGCTGTTGGCGAATAGTCATCAGCTGTACATAGTTATGGCATAGTTCCAATTCTTGTAAGAGGCTAATAGTTGGTTGGCGAACATATTGGTTGAGCAAGCGAAACTCTGCTGCCAATGCCTCGATAAAATGTTCAGCTTTCTTTGGAGCTTGATAAATCAGTTCATTGATGAGTGCGAGAGAATTCATTAAAAAATGCGGCTGTAAACTTCTGTGCAACAATTGGTTTTCCAATTGAATGGCCATAGCCGCTTTGGTTTTTTCATAACGAAATTGCTGTACCAGCTGGTAAAGCAATGACATTAATAAAAGACAAACAACCAACGCAAAACCTTGCTCGGAAAAATAAAAACGTTGCCAAATAATAAAAACTAGAGACACGCTGATAATCACCAGCCCAGCTGTACTGGCTTGCATAGATTTTTTTATCGCCAACAAATGGATAATAAAACTCACAATTAAGGCTGCAAACAGCATTAAATAGACTTTGCTATCAAACGAAACAGGTGCAGCTGCCAAGATTAACATCAAGCAAATAATTGCAATAAGCCAGATGAGAATCTTGCCTAGTTGATAGAGAGACAAAAAATACCACGGCAATAATAAACTGAATATTCCGGCGGTAAATAAGATCACATATAAACGCAGTATGTGTGATGGATAGGGGTAACCTATTAGACTCCGCCAGACCTCAGCCATGAGCAGAATACTGGCGGATGCGCACAACACACAAAATATCCACCAGTGCGATTTTTGCTGAAGGCTGATAGTGAATATTAATAAAATTACGGCTACTAATGCTAAACCGCCTGCCAACATCACCGGCAATAAATCCATCAATTGTTTGTGATAAAAGAACTCCTGTTGATCCTGAATAAAAATTCCATAGGCATATTGCATTAAGTTGGGTGGGGCATTATGGGTTGATAATTTTAACAGTAGCCGATGTGACCCAGCATTTAATTGCTCAGGTGAAAGACTAACCCAAAATTCAATATTGCCGGGAATTTCGGTAGTCGCGTTGTTGCCGACTCGCCCGTTCATCGCCAACGCTTTTCCATCCAAAATTATTTCTGTAGATGCCAACGCAGAGATAAATAACAACTGCTGGTTGTCGGTGGGGGTTTTTAAATCAAACTCAATTAGTAGGCAGTGATCCTGATTGGCTTTTACATCGGAAAGCGAAAATTTATTTTTTATATTCGATGAATGATTGCATTGGGTCACATCACCACCCAGTTGATAGACTTTCTGAGCTTGTAAATTAATAAATCCAAATGCCGATTGCACATCTGATAGTGTGAGAAGCAACAAGATAAAGATTCGAAAATAGCGGGTTATAAAACTAGGCATAAGGAGAATTCTAGACGATAAACCAAAGTATCCAATGTAATTGGTGCGAAGCAAATGCAGTTGGTGAATTTCGTAGGGTCGAGACTAGGTTTGAAGATTAGTCTTTTAGATCTTCACCAACCCAGAGCAAAATCCATGAAATACTACCTAACTTTATGTGTCTCGTTATTTTTATTCAGCACCAATCTACTGGCTGATGTTGAGCGAGAAGCTTATCAATTACAAGCTTTTCAACAGCAAGTAATTGAATCCGAAAAAGTCAGTTTTACTGTGCCGGAAAACAGGGAAAAAGCAAAATCCCGACAGCTAAAATTGAGCTATGTCCGTTTACCTTCGCTGGCAAAAAATCCCGGTAATCCTATAGTCTATTTATCCGGCGGCCCAGGCGGGTCAGCAACTGAAGCTGCGACTTATCCACGTTTTGTACTGTTTCAGGCACTGCGACAACAAGCCGATGTCATTTTATTTGATCAGCGCGGCACAGGCTTGTCGGATCAGCTGGATGATTGTCAGCGTGATCCGACACCTCTTTTTGTACAACCTTTCACTCAATCATCATTAAACGCCTATCTTGCGAAAACCATTTCGGAGTGTGTGAGCGAATGGCAGCAAAAAAAGTATGATTTAGATGGCTACAACACCAAGGAAAGTGCAGAAGATTTAGTTGTTTTGCAAAAAGTCTTGGGAGCAGAAAAATTGGATTTTTTAGCGATTAGTTATGGCACCCATTTAGCCTTGGCCACTGCTAAATATCATCAGGACATTATTGGAAAAATGGTATTGGCATCCAGCGAAGGTTTGGATCAAACCATTAAGCTACCCGCAGAAAGTGACAAATTACTTGGAGAATTGAATCAACGTTGGCAATTGCAAACAGCTAATAAAAATCAACCAGACTTAATCAGCATGATGCGTGAGGTTCATGCAAGATTGGCAAAGTCGCCCGAGTTGGTTTCAGTAAAACATCCACAAACACAACAGGATATTCAGTTAACGCTGAGCGAATTGGATGTGCAACTTATTACCAGTTTTATCTTTTTGAAAAACCCCGACAATCAGGCAGGCTTACCGGCATTTTATCAAGCTATGTATGCGGGTAACTTTCAGCAAGCAGCGGCTTATTCCATGGCGATAAAAGGCCAGTTGGGGCAATTTAACCCTATGGCTTATGCAATGGACGCAGCCTCAGGCATTTCACCCAAACGTTGGAAAATAGTGCAAAAACAATCTGCCAGCGCCGTTCTGGGTCGCAGCACTAATTTACCTTTTCCAGATGTCAATCAATGGCTGAAAGTAAAAGAATTGCATGAAAATTTCAGAGCGGAATTCAAGTCCAACTTACCAGCATTGTTTTTAATAGGTGATAGAGATGGTCGTACCTTTATTGCAGAACAATTGGAAACGGCAAAACAGTTTCCTCATGCCCAAAAAGTATTGATCAAAGGTGGAGGCCACGACTCATTTTTAGCGAACACACAAGTCGTAGATGCCATTGGAGTATTTTTGGCTGATAAATTGAAATCACCACCAGAGATCATCATTGCAGAACCACTTTTTAAAGAGTAATTCCCGGAAGGCCGCGCAAAGCAGCTGCAAAATTTGCAGCTGCTTTTTTATTTACAACAATTGGTGAACACCAATAATGACGTACGGCTTCTCGCCTTCTTTTAATGGCGGAACCTCCAAGGTGCCTAAAAAGATGGCGTGGTTGAGGTAGGCATAGCGGCTTTCGCTAGGCGCCTCCAACTCCAACACCGAACGCATGTAAGGCGCGCCTTTACCATCTGCTGATGGATGAAATAAGGCGCGGTTAATTACTTGGATCAATACACCATCATTGGTTTTTAACATATAGCGCGCATTAAATTCAGTATCACCATCCGCACGAGAGACTTGGAAATCCGCCCCAACCGGCAACACCGTACCTTCAATATCAGCACCTTTGAAGGTGCCGCCAGTAATAGGAATCATTCTGCGCGTGCCGTATTTTGTTTTGCCTAATTCAACACCCTCACCAATTAACACCTTCGCATCCCAAATATGTTTGGTGGTGAATACCTGTTCTTTTTTTGCAGTGGCGTCTTTAACATCCGCCGGCTTTTTATCAGCGGCTAAAGTGAAATTTGCGGCAACTGCCATCAGTAAGCATAAGATTATTTTTTTCATTTTGAATTACTCCGTTACACAAGCGAAGCTCGCTGCAGATTCAATATCACCTGATTTATATGTCGCAACACTCGGCCAAGGGCACAAAGGTCTTGAGCGGGTTTTGCTCCAGTTAGGCGGTAGTGATTTATTCTCAGGATTTACTTTGGCCGCCATAACATCGGGTGCCTGACCTTTTTCGACCCAGCTTACCAACGCACCCAAGCCATCGAATTGATCTGTGGCGGGGCCACCATTGCAATGATTCATGCCAGGCACAACAAATAAGCGTGCAAAGTTATGTGCTTTTCCGCCGTAGTTTTTATTTAATTTCTCGTACCAATCCACAATATCTACTGCAGAAAATACTGGGTCACTTTGGCCTTGGTAAATAAGGAGTTTGCCATTATGTTTATAGAAATTTTTTAACTTGGGATTATCAACATCAGGCGGAGTCATAAATTCCATAGCCGATGTTTTGAATTCGCCTTGAGTGGCAAATATTTTTGGTGCATCGCGATCAAAATCAAAGGTGCTTAAGAACTGCAATAATTTATCCGGCGAGCCTTCAACTTCGGTTGCAGGTGTTGTGAATACATAGGCAAGTGAACCTGCACCCATGGTTGCAATTAAAGGATTGTTATTCCACGGTGGGATAGGGCTTTCAAATTTCCAAAAACGCCAACCTTCATCGGCAATACCTGTGTCATACCACCAGTGATTGTAGAGTTGTTTGCCTTTACTGTTGTGCGGGCCACTCATCAAGCGCGCGAAGGATTTGACTTGCAGCTCACTCAAACAGCTGGCATTTTTTTCGCCAGCGCAGCGCAAACTATTCAGGTCAAAGGTTTTTTGGCATTGGCGAATATTATTCACCAAACCATCTTTGGCACCATCAAGTCCATCGCACGCTTCAGTGAGTTTATTGACGATCAATTGCATATCTGTGCGACTGAATGCCTTATGTAATTTTGGATCTACCTGTTGCGTGCTCTGCACATCCCACGCATGTTGCACAGCAGCTTTTGGTAAATTAAAACCGGGGGCACCGACTAAAATGCCATCAAACATATCACCATAACGGCTGGCTGCGACCATGCCGTGACGACCTCCGTTAGAGCACCCTGAAAGATACGAGTATGCTGCCTCTTTACCATAAAAAGTTTTAAGAAGCGTGTGGGCAATGGGAGTCATGGTTGCGGTTGTTGCGAAACCATAATCGTTCCGCGCCTGCGGGTCTAAACCAAAACGATTACCCGCGGCCAAACCGTATTGCTGATTTTCAACTGCACTACCATCATGACCCGCGTTTGTACTTAACACTGCGTAGCCTTGCGCACGTGCGGAGCGGCCATCAAATACATCACCCTCCGCAGGAATCACGGCGCCGTCATTACCGCCATTCATTTGATACACAAATCGTCCATTCCACGAAAAAGGTAAACGCATTTCAAAGCCAATCCCGTAGTGTTTCCCATCAATCCCTATACGCGAATTGACTACGCCATTAACCAAGCAGAAAGCATCGGCTTCATTAAGTTTGGCGGATTGAATTTCAATCTTTAGCTTTGCGGGAAATTTGTGCTGCAACAATTCCGCACATGCTGAAGGCGGATTCTCTGCAGCAGCACTTGTATAAGAATATGTAAGAGCTAATAGCAGCCCGAAGAAAATGGACTTGGGTGGCATTAGCTTTAGAAGATAAGAAAAATGATGCACGATGATCGACTCCTTTTTTGTATTATTATATCCATACTATCACCGCTAAAACACCATAGCCACTGTTGAAAGACCATTGCTAATTCATTGTCAGATTTTTACATTCTACATAAAACAAAACCGCTGTTTTGACAGCGGTTTTGTTGAAGTAAGAACTTGGCGTTGCTTATTTTGCAGCAGCTTTCGCTTCACGTCTTGCTTTCCAAATTTCATAAACAATCGGCATAACTGACACGACCAGAATCGCCAAAATCACCATGGTGAAATTTTTACGCACGCTCGGAATATTGCCAAAGAAATAACCCGCGTATAAAAATATCCCCACCCACAAGAGCGCGCCGATGACGTTGTACGCGATAAAACGTGGGTAAGTCATTCCACTCATACCAGCTACAAAGGGTGCAAAGGTACGGAAGATGGGAATAAAACGCGTCATGATAATTGCAACGCCACCGTGCTTTTCGTAAAAATTATGGGCTTTATCTAAATAGTCACGGCGGAATATTTTTGAGTTTGGATTGCGAAATAATCGTGTCCCAAAAAATCGCCCAATGGTGTAATTGACAATATTGCCGAGTATGGCAGCGGTAATCACTAATAATGCCATTACATTAATGTCTAAACCTGCACTCCCACTTATGGCGACTAAAGCGCCCGTAGCAAACAATAAAGAATCACCCGGCAAGAACGGCGTAACAACTAAGCCGGTTTCGCAAAAAATAATCAGAAACAAAATCCCGTAAATCCATAAACCATATTGGCTGAACAACTCCGATAAATGCACATCAATATGTAATATAAAATCTATAACTAGATGAAGAAGTTCCACAAGTAAATCCTTAATGAAAAATAATGAAGTGAAAGAGTTAATTGAAAAAATAATGTTTGACCGCAGCAAACACCTGCTTGCGATACACATCGCTCTCATTGACTAACTGATGCCCCGCTTCGGCGATAAACACAATCTTGGCATTCGGTATTTTCTGCTCCAACAGTGGTAAATTGTATTTCCAATCCACCGTCATATCGCCCGTACCCTGCACAATTAATAAAGATTTTTGCAAGGGTGCAAAACCTAACACCATTTCATGCCACTCTTTCATTGCACCTATCCAACGCAGGGGCAAATGTTTAGCTTGCAGAGGATCTTGATAATGAAGAAATTCATTAAACACAGGATCATGGGAGCTCTTGCCAAAACTGCGACCAATACGACGCACAAAATGTCGCAATACTGCGTAAACATAACGGCCCATATGCACACCGCGCCAACCGCGTGGTAGAACTAAGGGACTACAGAGCGCAAGCTTAGAAAATTTTTCAACGGCATTGCGCTCGCCAGCATAACGCCACAGGTAATTGAGTAAGACTGCACAACCCGTACTCTGCCCTAGGGCATACAGCGGCTGCGGCATTATGCCAGCACTTTGTTGCAAAATCTCAGCGAGCACATCGCCATATTCATTAAATGAATCTATAACGGCTGGCTCACCACTGCTCAGCCCATGGCCGGGCAAATCGAAGGCGAGCACCGCAAAATTATTTTCCAACGCAAAACGAATTGGGTGTTCAAACACCCCCACATGATCGTAATAACCGTGCACAACAACAAGCGTACCCTTGGGGTTTTCTGGTAGCCAATAATGCGTAGCAATGCGAAATCCCGCCGCCATTACACAGCCAAAGGCATGGGAAACCAGCGCGAATTCCTCAGCAAAATTAATGTCGTAGGCATTGAGGTAAGCCTGCGCCAAATTAGAGTGCGACCAAGCGCAATCTTTTGCCAGTGAAAACTCCAAATCCGGCAATTGTTGGGCAAGCCTGTTTAAATCTTGCGATGTCAGTGTCATAAGCCCTACGCTTTTGATCAGTAGTGAGCGATGTAAGATCTGGTCGCGTGAATATAAGATAAAGCCACACTATCTTATCAATTTAACCTAGTATTAAGTACCTGACGATAGATTTAGTGGCTTATTAAGGACAGCGAAGTCCGCCTCCACTATAATCTCCACACACAATAATTAGCCGCTATAAAGTGGCAAGATGCAACCAGCCGAGCACACCATGAAAGAACATATTTTTAACATCCACGATGTTGTACTCTTAATGACCACTGCCGAGTGTATTTTACTCGCCATTTTTCAAGCCGTTTTACCCGCTAAAAATAAAGCTTCCAGTATTTTACTCACGGTATTTTTATTATCCGTTGCCGTAAGTGCCATCTGCGTATTGATGTTGTGGAACAACAATGTCCGCTTCTTTACCATGTTTGATGTCACACTCCTACCCTATTTTTTAACCAGCGCGCTCTTATTAAAAGGCCCTGCACTCTACCTGTACGTGCGCGCCATTACCCAAGAAAACTTTGTCTTAGATGCCAGTAAATTAGGTCACCTAGCACCCATTTTAGTGGGCATTGTGTGGTTATTCGTTTTCAATATAGATACCCGCGCACTCATTTGGTTTCGCGACCCCAGTACCTCTGCGTTTGATAAATTTACCGTAGAGTGCCTATGGGCCGCGACAAAAACCACACCCTTAGCGTATGTCATTGCTGCTGTGTTTAAGGTGCGCAAATATGTTACTCAATTAGAAAATCAATATTCTCATTTCTCACCCACCGAGCCGGGTTGGTTAAGTATTTTAACTTACGGATTTTTAGCAAGCTGGAGCCTCTCACTCTTAGTACATGTAGTGGCTGAATTTTCAAATCCTTCAATTGCCGATACCTTTGGTATTACCGATAACTATGCCGGTTTTATTTTAATTAATGCGCTCTTTACCTACAGCGTGGTTTACGCACATCAACTACTCGCCACCAAACCCGAAGCCACAGAAGCCTTAAAAGAAAAAACCGACGAGAAAGTTACCAGCGATGCAATTCAAAAGGTACACACCGGAATGGAAGGGCAAAAACTTTATTTAAAACACAACTTAAATATTGAAGAATTTTCCAAGCGTATCGACTTACCCATTAAAGACGTTTCCGCCGTGATCAATAAACACTACGGCACCAACTTTTTTGAGTTTATGAATAAGTATCGCGTAGAAGAAGCCAAGCGCCTATTGCTCGACAAAAACTGTGCAGAAATGACGGTATTGGATATTTTGTTGCAAGCAGGTTTTAACAGTAAATCCGCCTTTCACCGCTTTTTTAACCGCTTGGTAGGCGTATCCCCTACGGAGTTCCGTAAGCAGGCGTTGCAAAAAGCGGCGTAAAAGTTGGGGTCAAGGCAGCTTCAAATACAAAGCAACCGAAACGCCACCTATCAGCACGGTCCAAAAAATAACAAGAAATATCAAAACACCTTTGCTATAGAAGTTAGTTACTTTAAGTTCAGCTTCGTCTTTGGGGCTTGATTCATAACCGTAGAATAGAAGTTGAAAAGCCGAAATCAAAATAGCGAAGCCAATTGCCATCCACATTTGTGGGTATTGTTCAAAATGGTATGCAAGCCATATGGGTAACAGAAAAATCGCAAAGCCTAAAACAATGCGGATCAAGGCTCGTCGCGACAATTGAAACTGTGATTTTTTGAGATCAACTTCACGAGAAAATACGTCGCGCTGAGTCCTGTCTATTTCAATTCGTGATTTCATATAACTCCCAAAGGGTTCCGAACCTTTTTTTACTGACCCCTTTTACTATTCGTCGGTGGACAACATAAAGGCCGATAATCCACCACTTGATTTTGGTTCAACTTGACAGAATTTTTGTAATACATAAAATATATACGTAATACAAATTTTGTAAAGCATGCAATCAGCACATAAGAGGCCACCATGAAGGCTACAGCCACTGAAAAACCACTCAATGTTCGTCTTCCTATGGATTTAGCCGTCCAATTGGACTCCCTCACGAAAGCCACAGGGCGGACGAAAAGTTTTCTGGCGGTAGAGGCTCTTGAGGCATATATTGACCAACAACTCTGGCAAATTGCTGAGGTAAAGGCTGGTATTGAAGAGGCTGACCGTGGTGAGTTTGCGACAGATGCTGAAATGGCTGCTATTTTTGCTAAATATGCAAATTAAGTGGACTAAAAGAGCGTCTCAAAATTTTGAGGCGATCCTCGCTCATATTGCGGCTGACAATACCAGTGCATCTAGGCAGTTCATGCTAGATACGCTCAAACAGATTGCTAATCTTAAAGATTTCCCTCTTCTTGGTCGGCCTGGAGCTGTTCTTTTGACTCGCGAGCTAGTAATCCATGAAAATTACATTGTCTATTACAGAATAAAGAATGAAATAATTGAAATTCTACGTGTTTTGCATGTCCGTAGGAAATACCCATGACAAAAGAAGACAAAAGGGGCAGAGCCCTTTACTGTTCCGCTATGAAGCAGGCACTGCCCAACCTACACTGGATGCGTTGGTAAGCCTTGCTAGAGGATTGCATGTGAGCCTTGATACTGGTATTTAACGACCATGCTCGTGACCCTGACGAAGATTTTCGGCTACGCTTGAGGCATTAAAGGATTTCACGTCGTCTGAGCGTTATGTGGCGGGTGTTTCACTCGATAGCCTGATTCTCAAACACACGGCCAACCGCTTATCAGCCAATGCGCAAAACCAAAGCGCCTAATCATCACTGAGAATGTTTTATGCAAACCGCTAAAGAACAAGTTCGGCAATTGCTGGACACACTGCCAGACAGCGCCACGCTTAACGATATTCGCTACCAGCTAAATGATTCGCTCTACACACTTCATGTACGCGAGCAAATTGAACTCGGCATGCAAGATTCATTGGCTGGCCGTGTTGTTCCACACTCTGAAATGAAAAAGCGATATCAGAATGGTCAGCGTTAATTGGACACTCAAAGCCCAAAAGGCGCTCGACAATATTTATGATTATATTCACCAAGAAGCACCCTATTATGCAGAGCGGGTTGTACAGCAGATTATCGACTCTGCCGACAGGCTAGACACTTTTCCGTTAAGTGGTCGCCCTGTACCTGAAGCCGAGCGAGAAGATATTCGCGAACTGATTTTCAGAGCTACCGCATTATTTATTGGGTGATGAATGAACAGCGTATCGACATTCTTACCGTGTTACATGGTAGCCGTGATTTAACCAACCCTGAGCACCAGCCTTGGGAAACACATTAACAATTAAAAACAGCAACTACGACTGCATGGATGCAGGAGATACCCCTAACAGGACGTTAGGGGATTCAGCCGCGTCTGGAACTAGCGGCTGTAGAGCAACGCAGGAGCAGTTGCCGAAGGGAAAATAAAAAAGCCAGAGACAAAAGGGGGCAGAGCCCTTTACTGTTACAAGAAGTCGATGAACTACCTGACGAAGACCAGCAAGCCTTGGTTATACTCATGGATAGCCTTGTAAAACGTGCCCAAATGAACCGCGTATTAGCCGCCTAAAAAGCGAGAGGAATTGACCATGACCACCGTGCAATTAACCTTAAACATTCCCGAAAGCCTTGCCCTTGCGGCCAATCAAGCAGGTTTATTTAAACCAGAAGCTATGGAGCATTTACTACGCGAGGCCGTTCGTAAAAAAGCAGCCGATGAACTTTTTGTCATAGCTGATGAATTAACAGCGTTAGACATGCCGCCTATGACAATGGAAGAAATTCAAGCTGACGTGAATGCCGTACGCGCTGCCCGCCGAGCGAGTGTGCGTTAATGCGTGTAGTGTTAGATACTAATGGGATTATTTCAGCATTATTTTGGGGTGGTGCACCGCGCAAGGTCATGGATTTAGCGCACCAAGGTATTATCACACTGTACACCAGCACTGAATTACTCATTGAGCTTGCCGATGTGCTATCCCGTGATAAATGGATAGGCCAACTTGAGAGCAAACGCTTAACACCTACCGATATTATTGAACGTTACAGTGCGCTCACACGCACGATCAACGCAGCAGCTTTAGCTTTTCCGGTATCGCGTGACATCGATGATGATGCTGTACTCGCCTGTGCAATTGCAGCACAAGCGCACCTGATTATTTCTGGGGATAAAGATTTACTGGTTCTGCACCCGTGGCGCGGCATTGATATTTTAAATCCAGCCGATGCTTTACAGCGGATTCTGGCGAGCAACTAAGAAAAAGCAAAAAGCCAGCACATTCCTGAGCTGGCTTTAGGGTGGGTATTTCTTAAAAAAAGAATTAAAAATCAATCGAGACTGATACTATTGATCGGTAGAGCAGGAAAGACTGATTAAAATTTAATTCCTCCCCTTTTTCTGCAAAACCAAACAGCGTTTCGTGATGGATATGCTGGATACCGTTATTCAACAGGTTTAGTGAGGAACTACCCATGCAAACCATGCAACAAATTGTTCACGAGATTGCCGACCATTTACCCGAACAGGCCACATGGGATGATGTGATGTACACCGTTTTTGTGCGCCAGAAAATTGAAGAGGGCTTGAAGGATATTGAAGAAGGCCGCACTATTTCGCACGAAGATGCCATGCAAGAACTGTTAGGTAACTGGAAGGCATGAAATTACGTTGGTCTAAACGCGCGTTAAAAGATGTCGCACAGCTTCGTGATTACATCGCACTGGATTCACCGTTTTATGCCCGCCAATTTATTACACGATTAGCAGCACGGCTTGAAGGTTTACCGGAGTTCCCACAAAGTGGTCGCCTTGTACCTGAAGCCGAGCGCGATGATATTCGTGAAATTGTTTATCAAGGCTATCGCGCCATTTACCAGCTTAGAGAAACACAGCAAGAAATTGTGATTGTTTCGGTGGTTCATGGTAGTCGAGATTTGAGCAATACCAAAAATCAGGCTTGGAATAAACCTATTCAATAATCGAATCTAGCAACTACGACTGCATGGATGCAGGAGGTACCCCTAACAGGACGTTAGCGGATTCAGCCGCGTCTGGAACTAGCGGCTGTAGAGCAACGCAGGAGCAGTTGCCGAAGGAAAGACAAAAAAGCCAGCGCATTTCTGTGCTGGCTTTAGGAAGTGTTTTCTCTATTTAAAAAGGACTGGTTAAAATTAAATCCCTCCGGCACCTATTTTCTAGAACTGCTTGAGGGCATGATTATTAAGTACGAAACTCGCCGCTGGTCAACGCAACGGCGCAACTAAGGGGAAACCTATGTACCTACAAACTGCTAAGCAAGAGGCAATTGATGTGATCAATCACTTGCCAGATACAGTGAATTTTGACGATATTCTCTACCGCCTTTTCGTGGTTAAAAAAATCCACCAAGGTTTAGAACAAGCCGAGCAAGGCCAAGGCATTAGCAGTGAAGAGTTATTGCGTGAGATTGAACAGTGGTAATTTGGACACCGCTTGCGCAAGCTGATTTAAAAGCCATTCACAGCCGTATCGCTAAAGACGCACCGCTGAACGCCAAAAAGGTTGCAGCGGATATTGTGAACAAGACCAATGCCACGCTCTCGTTACCGCATGATGCACTGGGCAAAAAAGTACCTGAGCTAGATCGGGACGATGTACGCGAAATTCACATTCACGCTTGGCGAGTGATTTATCACGTACAAGCCGATAAGAAATTTGTGCTCACGCTATTTCACAAACGCCGCGATTTAAAACCTGACGACATAAAGCTAGATCAATAACTTCGCCCCTTAGCAGCTATGGCCGCTAAGGGGTTGGGGCGCTTTTTTGTTCAATATTAAGAAAGGCACCCTAAACGCTATCCTGCACTAGACCTTTCCTCCTCACTTATTTTTTTCGTTAACGAAAATAGCAAACATAAAAAAGCCCAGCACATTTACTGTGCTGGGCTTAGAGGATGCTATTTGTTTTAAAAAGGATTGATCAAAACTCAAACTCTACACTGACCCTAGTTTTATTTTCAAATTTTTGTTAACAGGTCGAAGCTCTGAGATATAGCTGGATACCAACAGGCACTGCTGATTTTTTGGGATCCTTGTGATCAAGGGTTTAACAGAATGGGTAACTCATTCCGCCAAAACCTTAACCCTGATGAGTG
>SYDJ01000154.1 GCA_005801205.1 Gammaproteobacteria bacterium | reverse complement strand
ATAGGTGTAAATTTTTTGCATCGATAATATTGTCTGCAGCAAGGTGCTGTAAATTTTTTCCTATGTGTTCAATTAAACCGTTACGAATAAAAATATCTTGTTCGGTTATTAAGCCTTCATTGACTATTTTTGCGTTAATAATAAGCGTGCATGTCATGGGATAATTTCACAGTTTGTGAGCAATAAAATCATTTGCGCAATGGAAAAGCATCTGCGCATGATAGCCATTTTTTAAGCCTTTCGTGGTAATAGCCACGGCATCGTGTGCATGTAGGCTTTCCTGGTGATCTACCTGCAACCAGTAGTCTTGAATGTTGGGTTGGGCATCCAGCATGATTTTTAGTTGACGCGCTGCATCTTCGCAAAATTGTTGGTGCTGACCGTTGAGCCGTGCAAACTCTTGTTCATCTTCGCGTTTTACCGCGGTTTGTACGGGTGTTTTTAATGCAGATTCACAGGCATTAATTAGCTCAATAATGGGTAATGCGTTTACATGCTCATTTAGTTTTACCCATAGGTCAGCATAACTACGTTGGCTGTGGGGGATAGCAAGGCTGCCGTTTTTTAAAAGCCATTCGCTGACTGTGCTTTTGTCAATTGCATTTGCACCTAAAAAATCTTGCTCAAATGCCTGCTGCAATAATTGCCGCGAAAGCGCTGCTGAACAGGGGCAGCTACTGGAATAGGGAACTTGAATGCCAAGCTCGACGGAAAAGATATTATCGTGGTATACCGCTTTTACTTTCAGCGGATAAGACTTCCAACCCGTGTTATCACTTTTTAAGGCCGCACGTTGTAATAGAACATTGCAGTTAATAATGATTTGGGCTGAGTCACTGATTCCTACATGGGTATGCAATATTTTTACAAGTAAATCATCTAGCCCTTGAATCGTCACTCTATGGTTATGAGTAAATTCATCTACAAGCAAATACAGCCGTGACATGTGGATGCCTTTTGCTTGAGGATCTTTAATATTTACATAGACTTGAATGCTGGCATTGTCATGAAATGTGTGGCCGCTTTTATCCATTAGCGTTATGGGTGCGTTTATGCCTTTCATGCCTACCCAATCGAGAGTGGTAGAGAGAGATGTATTTTTTTCTTGTGTTACATCGGGCAATGTATTTGAGATAAGTGCGAATGAGTTCATATCAAAGTAATTTAGCTGATGGACAAAGCTGTTGATAAATAGCGTGATTCGGTGTGTAGCCGCGTAATCTTTGCGTGATTGCGCCATCCTCATTCACAATAAATGTGATGGGCGTAGCGTCTATATTGCCTGTCAGCGTTAACAGTGCTTCACTGGCTTCAAATGCGGGTAAGGTGACATTGATTAGCCGTAACTCTTGTTGTAACGCTTGTCGTGTACCATGAATGCCGATCATGATGGGTTGAATGTTGTCGTCACAGGTTTGCTGTAATTTATTGAGCATCCGCAACTGACGATAACACCACCTGCATTCGGGTTCAAAAAAGCTAATTAACAAATGCTTATTCTTTACTGTATTCAGCGAAACTATTTCTGGTTTTGAAAGTGATTTGAGAGATAGCGAATAAATTCCTTTTGTTTCGCTATCAAATTCTTGCGCGCTCACATTACTTAGCGATATGCAGAATCCGCTAAGCATTGACAAGAGGAGTACTAGTGTTTTTCGCGTTAAAATGTGCATTTTATGCCGAGATAAATTTCTCTACCTCTGAGTGGGCCGTAAATATGAGCAACATCAAAGCCGCCATCCTCAAAAAATAGTGGTGTTTGTTCATCCTTAACTTGGGTGTAATCCAACATATTTTTAGCACCAAGATACAGTTTGTATTGATCCGATAATGAATAGGTCGTTTGCAAATCGATTGTCCAAAAGCTAGGAGCTTCTGTACTTTTTGGATGATTGCCAGCTGCATCGAAGGTGGGGTTTTGTGGTGTGCCGTATGGCAGCAAATTGCGGCTGCCAATCCAGACGGCGCTGAGATAAGTATCCCACTTTCCAATCTCAACATCGGTGCTCAGGGTCAATCGTTGTTCGATAGGTGCGATGCTGAACGCAGGTTTTATAGTCTTGCCATAATGAAATTGTTCAGCGATAGCGCTAATACTTATTTCGTCAGTTATTTTGTAGGTGGCTGCAAGATCAAATGCAGTGACATCGACGGAATCTTTTAATTGATCCAGTGTGGGCACATCATTTTCATCAGCGCTCAAGTAGGCTAGGTTTTCAACGCGAGTGTAGGCCAGTGAAGCTGTTGCACTCCATTTTTCATTTTCAAGATTTAGCGAATAGTTTGCAGACTTGGAGCGCTCAACGCGATCAATATTGATATTAAAACCTGATCCGCTATCTAATAAGCCGTGATCGCTTTCAAAAAAAGACAAAGGAACACGATACCCTTGGCCTAGTGATAAACGTGAGCTCAATTCATCGCTGTGAGTCAAACGCATATCAAGCCGTGGCGATACCAGTGTTTGATCTATTTCTTTGCCAGGTTTTTGTGGGTCAACAAAATCAGCCATTAATGTATCGGCGCGAACAGCAATCGCAACTTGTAATGCGTCTGTTGCAGTCCAAGTATCCTGCGCATAAATGCCAGCAGAGTTGTAATCAAAACTATCGGACACGTAATTGACGCTATCGGCATTGGTGTGCGAACGCAGCGTTTCTCGGCGGCTATCCGCACCAAAGGTTAAATGATGGGCGCTCGTTAATGCGTAATTTGCGCGGATATCATTGTATTGAACATCATCATCAGCATCATAAATAAAGCCTTCATAAAATGAATTTTGCTCGTGTTGTGCAAGGCTGGTTGTGAGTGTGAAATTAAAACGTTCATTGGCTTCATGAAGCCAGCTGCCTGAAAATTCATTTCGCTTGGTGCGAATCCACTCTGTAGTTTCCCAGCCTCTGCCGGTAAAACGATTGCGAACATCGTCATCTTCAAATAGCTGCTCAGATGCAAATGTTGGATCTGTAAAAAAGTCATTTTTCACGGCACCAATGGATGTATCCGTCGGTCCGCCAAAAATATCTGAATCTGAATGGCTGGCGCGCAGAGTGAGATTGTTTTGTTCACCAAGCTCTTGTGAAAGGCGCAAGCTAGCAGATTTGTTATCCATTGAGGGGCTTTCGCTTACGTGGTTGTTATCACCGTCTACTTGATTGCGATTATCGGCTTGGGCAACAAACGTGATGCGGGTGCTGTCGTTATTGGTCACGAGTGTTCCCACCGCACTGGCTTTTCTGTACCCCGTTTCGCCTCCAGCAATATCTACAACAAGCTCATCGCGCTTTGCTTCTTTGGTAATCAGGTTGATGACGCCACCAATGGCTTCTGGGGCAATGAGGGATGCACCAGCACCGCGAGCAATTTCAATGCGTTCAATACCCGCTGAACCTGTAGCATCAAGGCCGTAAAAACCAGACACCATGCTATGTGTGGGGATTCCATCTACTAATACAGTTGTGTGTTCACCACGTAGGCCATTGAGCATAACGCGCTTGACGCCGCACATTGAGCATTCATTGCTCACACGGACACCGGGTGTTTTAGCAATGGCTTCGGTGACATTTTCTGCTTGTGCCTTTTCAATGCTTTCGCCTGAGATAACCTCTGTTTTCTGGATCACATCTTTAAGCATGCCGGACTGATACAAGCGCTCTTTTACACCGGTGACTGTAACCTCTTCAGTCTTAACGGTGTCCTCAGCGCTAACAGACAAGGTTATTAGGCTTGGAGATAGCGCTAAAGCCAGTAAGGTCTTTTTGAACGTTTTCATGGGTTTGCTCACTTTGCATTTGTCGCTTTAAGTCAATATCATTATGTTATAACATAACCTATATTCATTGAAAGAGAATAATTTTCATTTGCTAGGTGAATACTTCGCTCTGCTCACGTGTGCCTTTCTGGGTGTGTATTAGGAATAACTATGCCGAAATCAAAACCCTTAACTATCGCGAAACTGCTGCGCATGCCCACTAAGGACTATATGAACCCTGAACAATTGGCGTTTTTTAAATGCCAGTTGTTGGCACTCAAGCAGCAAGCTTCGGAACACATAGAAACGATTAAGCAAGAAATTGCGGGAACTCAGCTGCGAGAAGCAGATGAGCTAGACCGCGCGCTAGCAGAGGAAGACAACCGTCAGCGAATGCGTATTGCGGAGCGTGAGTATTACCTCATGCGCAAAATCGACAAAGCCCTAGAGCGAATTGCCGATGGCAGCTATGGCTACTGCGAGGCCTCTGGCGTGGAGATTGGTTTACAGCGGCTATTGGCTAGGCCAACCACAGAGTTCAGTACCGAAGAAAAAGCACGGCAAGAGCAATTGGAACGAAATTTTTCCAAAGCGCGTAATTAATAGCAATGAGTAAATGGCCAATGAACCCACTTAAACAACTAAATGATAGTCACGCGCACTGGGCGATGGATGCCGTACCAGATGTGTTATCACAGATTTATAAGGACGACATCACCATCGCGATTTGGCAGCGTAGCCTCTCCGAAAATATTGATGTTTATGTGCAAGCCCTTTTGCAATCACCGCAAAAGTTTGCACTAAAACTTGTCGCAACACCCAGTAAGTTAGCGCAAGAGTTACAGCACATTTTTCCTGAATCGATAATGATCAATAACAACACAGCAACGAATCACGAGTTTCTACAAAACCTCAATGAGTTGCTGGAAATGTTCAGTTGTTTATTTGAGGCCGAAACCTTAGGGCTGCGAATTAACACGCTTGAGCGCTCTATGTGCCCGCGCTTTCACGTAGACCATGTACCTGTGCGTTTGGTGACAACTTATGGTGGCGTGGGTACCCAGTGGTTGCCTGCGGCTTATGCCGATTGCAGCAAGCTTGGCCCTCATGCACGCGGTGTAATGGATGAGCAGTCCGGCATTATTTGTAATGCAGAAGCCATTCAGCAATTGCGCGCGGGGGATGTGGCGCTATTAAAAGGCGAAAACTGGGAGGGCAATGAAGGACGCGGGCTTATTCACCGATCGCCAAGCTGCCATCTTGATGAAGCAGGCCATGTTCAAAGACGTTTATTAATTACCTGCGATTTGGTGTAACTCTTTCGCAAAAAAGCGAGCAAATAAATGATTCGAAAAAATCCGCGCGGTGATATTCCGCAGGTGCACGAAAGTGCATTTGTTGATCCTACCGCGATTTTATGCGGCATGATTATTGTGCATGAAAATGTGTTTATTGGCCCCTACGCGGTGATCCGTGCTGACGAAGTCAATGAACAGGGTGAAATGGAGCCGATTATTATTGGTGCAGATTCCAATATTCAAGATGGTGTTGTTATTCATTCAAAATCCGGTGCTGCTGTGACAATTGGGCAGCGAACCTCTATTGCCCACCGAGCTATTGTGCACGGCCCCTGTTGGGTGGGCGATGACGTTTTTATTGGGTTTAACTCGGTGCTGTTTAATTGCACCGTTGGGCACGGAGCCGTGGTTCGCCACAACGCTGTGGTAGACGGTGCTGATCTGCCCGCTGGTTTTTATGTTCCCTCCACCGAGCGCATTAGCGCCAAAACTGATTTAAATACGATTGCAAAAGTATCCGCCAGCGCCTCTGCATTTTCAGAAGATGTAGCGCGAACCAATAACAGCCTTGTGCAAGGTTACAAAAGGATTCAAAACGAATTATGAATATGTCAGCCCCATCAAAAAAAATTACCATCAGCTTGCCCGATGGTAGTCTGCGCGAATTTCCAGCAGGTATAACCCCCGTAGAAATTGCACAGAATATTGGTGCCGGTTTAGCTAAGGCGACGCTTGCAGCAAAAATCAATCATGTATTAGCGGATGCCTGTGATCCCATATTCAACGATGCATCCGTAGAGCTTATTACTGCAAACAGTGATGAAGGTTTGCCGATTATTCGCCATTCTTGCGCGCATTTAGTCGGGCATGCCGTTAAACAACTCTTTCCCAGTGCGCGCATGGTCATTGGCCCCGTGATTGATGATGGTTTTTATTATGACATTGCGTTTGATCGGCCATTTACGCACAGTGATTTACAAGCGATTGAAACCCGTATGCGTGAACTGATTGCGCAAGACTATGCCGTAATTAAGGAAATAAAACCGCGTGCGGATGTGATTGATATTTTTGTCGCTCGCGGTGAGGACTACAAACTTAAATTAGTTGAAGAAATGCCCGATGTACAAAGCATGGGGCTTTATTATCATCAAGAATATGTGGATATGTGTCGTGGCCCGCATGTACCCAACACACGTTTTTTGCCGCATTTTAAACTTACCAAAATGTCCGGCGCTTACTGGCGCGGCAATGTGAATAACGAACAATTGCAGCGCATCTACGGCACGGCATGGGCAACTAAAAAGCAATTAGACGCTTATCTGTTGCGCTTAGAAGAAGCTGAAAAACGTGACCATCGCAAGCTCGGCAAAGAATTAGATTTATTTCATTTTCAAGACGATGCACCCGGCGCTGTTTTTTGGCATGCCCGTGGCTGGACTATTTTTCAGCAACTCATTAACTACATGCGTTTGCGTCAAGAGGACGCAGGCTACATTGAAGTGAATACGCCCGATATTATGGATCGCAGCCTCTGGGAAATTTCAGGCCATTGGCAAAATTATCGCGACAATATGTTCACCACAACCACCGAAGATGAACGCGTATTTGCCTTAAAACCCATGAATTGCCCCGGTGGTGTATCGCTGTTTAAACACGGTTTAAAAAGCTATCGTGATTTGCCATTGCGCATGGCTGAGTTTGGCAAAGTGCATCGCTACGAGCCTTCTGGTTCTTTGCACGGGCTCATGCGTGTGCGCCATTTTACACAAGACGATGCTCATATTTTTTGTACGCCAGAACAATTACAAACTGAATGCAGCTCGGTAATTGCGTTGGTGTTAGATATTTATAAGCAATTTGGTTTTAATGAAGTGTCAATCAAGTTATCCACGCGCCCCGCAAACCGCATGGGTGACGATGCAACGTGGGAGCATCTTGAACAATCACTGATTCAATCGCTGGATGCAATGCAGCTTGAATATAAATTGAACCCCGGAGAGGGCGCGTTTTACGGCCCAAAATTGGAGTTTGTATTGCGCGATGCGATTGGCCGCGATTGGCAATGCGGTACGCTACAAGTCGATATGAATTTACCTGAACGCTTCGATATCAGTTACATCAATGATGCTGGAGAGCGTCAGCGCCCCGTGATGCTGCACCGCGCACTTTTTGGTTCGCTGGAGAGGTTCACCGGTATTTTACTCGAACACTACAGTGGGAAATTGCCTAGCTGGTTGGCGCCCATTCAAGCTGTGGTTATGTCCATCACCGAACAACACGCCGACTATGCACAAACCATTGCAAAACAATTGCGTCGCGCGCGAATTCGTGTGGATCTTGATATTCGCAACGAAAAAATTGGCTACAAAATTCGTGAGCATTCCTTAATGCGAACGCCTTATTTATTAATTGTGGGTAAGGAAGAAATGGAAAACGGCACAGTCACCTTGCGTAATCATTCGGGAGAAAATCTGGGTACATCTTCGCTGGACGATACCTTGCTTCTGTTGAATGATTTCACGGCCATGCCTCAGTAAAAACGCCTGAATTTATATTGTTTCAGGGGAACCGGAAAGGCTCGCGCCCCCCCCCCAAGCCTGCTCTTAGGTTCCCTCCCTTGTCGCCAAATGTAAGAAAACGGTGGTCAGCAATAAACGTTATGATATAACATATCTCAATATTCTTTGTCTGCGCAGAGTCGCTAAACATACTATTGGGAGTAAAAACGTGAAAAATCACATAACACAGACAATCATGCTTTGCAGTGCGTCGCTTTGTTTATTGGGTTCCAAAACTGCTGTGGCGCAAAGTGAAGCCTCAGAAAAGGCCGCTGTTGAAACCGTAACTATTGTAGGAACTCGGCAAGCTTACCAAGGGGAATTTACCGCGCTTGAAACGCCTCAGGCAGAGCTCAGCATTAGCGCTGAGGCCTTGCGAGATGCAGGTGCGGTGGATCTTGTTCAAGCCTTAGATCTATCGGCATCGGTTGCAAGGCAAAACAACTTTGGTGGGCTTTGGAATAGCTTTGCCGTGCGCGGCTTTGTGGGTGATGAAAACCTGCCCAGCAACTATCTGGTGAATGGGTTTAACGCTGGGCGCGGCTTTGGCGGCGCTCGCGATCTTTCAGGCATTGAATCCGTAGAGGTGTTAAAAGGGCCGCGTGCAGCCTTGTTTGGTCGTGGTGAGCCCGGCGGCACTATTAATCTGGTGACCAAGCGCCCAACCTTTAAGAATGCGGGTGAAATTAAGGTATCCGCAGGAAGCTACGACACCTATCGCACAGACCTCGATTGGACATCGCCAGTGTCAGACTCAGTGGCGGTTCGTGTAGTTGGTTTTTACGAAGATGCGGAGAGCTTCCGCGATACGATTGAAACCACGAAGGAAGGTTTTAGCCCATCACTCGCGTGGCGAATCAGCCCACAAACGCAACTTACCTATGAGTTGGAATATGCTCACCAAGAAGTTCCTTTTGATCGTGGTGTAGTTGCGGTCGGTTTATCAGGTGCAAAGAAAGAGCTTGGGGTTATTCCCAATAGCCGCTTTTTGGGGGAGCCGGGTGATGGGCCGATGAAGGCCGATGTGCTAGGTCACCAACTAGAGATTCAACATGACTTTAATGACGACTGGAGCGGGTTGGTCGGGCTTAACCTGCGCGATACCTCATTGGAAGGTTTTGCTACCGAGACTGATTTTTACGGTAGCCGACAGTTCCTGCAGCGCGACGGTGAAAATCTAACGCGCTTCCGCCGGTTTCGGGATTACGACGCGGCATACCACGTTTTTCGCGCAGAATTAAGTGGTGATTTCTCAACTGGCAGTTTTAATCATCGCCTGATTGTTGGCCTAGATGCGGACAATTTTGAAAATGACCAAATATTCTTGCGTGCACGCGGGTCCTCAATAGACGCCAGTAAATCGTTAGAGAGTGAGCTTGCAAGGCTGCGTGTTTCTAACCAAGTTATCAATATTTTTAATCCAGTATATGGCGCATATCCGTTACCGGTTCCATCTGCCAATACGGACCAAGTTGAAACTCAAGAGTCGCTTGGGTTTTATGTTCAAGATCAAATCAGCCTGACGGATAATATCGACGTTCGTGTTGGTGCGCGCTTTGATGATTATCAACAAGAATTGGAGAATCGTAGAGTCGCAGTTGATAGTTCTGGGCGGGTTTCCACATACGCTGAATCTCGTGTTAGCCCGCAATTTGGCGTGGTTTACAAGGCAACGGATACGCTATCCCTGTACACCGCCTATGGCGAAAACTTCCGTCCGTTATCGGGCGCAACGGATACTAATGGCTTAGAACCCAATAAATCGACATCCACTGAAGTGGGAATTAAGTTTGCGCTTAATGATGGTGCGCTTGAAGGGTCTCTGGCTGTCTTTGATGTTGATCAATCCAATATTGCGACAGCCATCCTTGGCGGAAATCCAACGGCTCTGGGCGCAGCGGGAAGCCAAGGTGTGGAGTTTGATCTTAATGGCAAGATCACCGATACCTTGAGTCTGTGGGTGTCTTATGCCTACGTGGATGCTGAGACAAAGAACGCATTTAAAGAGCCTAATTTTGATATTGAGGTTCCCGCGGGCGCAAATCTCATCAATATCCCTAAAAACCAATGGAATATTCAGCTGGTACAGCAAATGCAGTTGGCGGGCAAAGAGCTCAGTTTAATTGGTGGCTTGCTCCATGTAGACGAGAGAAATGGCTTTTTCGGCGATCAAAACTTCAAGCTGCCAAGCTATACCACGGCGAGGGTTGCGGCGAGTTACCGCCTGTCAGAATCCATAGAGCTGCGCGCAGAAGTTAATAATCTGTTTGATGAAGACTACTACACCAACTCCTTTGCCGATGTTTGGGTGCAACCTGGAACACCGCGCAACGTCCGTGTCTCAGCTTCTTTTAGGTTTTAACGTACTTATGTTGCAAGCAGATTCACTTCATGTTGTTCGCTCCAATAAAGCCGTTTTGAATGACATTAGTTTCACCGTCCAGCGCGGTGAAGTCTATGCCTTACTGGGCGGCAATGGAGCCGGTAAATCCACAACGCTGCTCAGCTTTTTAGGCTTCCTGCTCCCGTCACAGGGGCGGGTTCTCGTTAAGGATAAAGATGTGGGCGCAGATGTAATGGCCGCCCGCAGAGCAATC
Organism: Gammaproteobacteria bacterium; assembly: GCA_005801205.1. GTDB lineage: Bacteria > Pseudomonadota > Gammaproteobacteria > Pseudomonadales > Cellvibrionaceae > Cellvibrio. The sequence continues at coordinate 11,915 of SYDJ01000154.1, read as the reverse complement.
TCTTATCTTCCAGAATCAGCGTCATTGTATGAACACCTTAATGCTATTGAGAACCTACAGTATTTCTTAGGCTTGGCGGGTGTTGATGTAACCCTTGGCGACATGGATACCGTGCTTGATCGTGTGTCCCTAGCGCCAGACGCGCGCAAGAGAAACTTACGGGATTATTCCAAAGGGATGCGTCAAAAAGTGGCGATAGCATTAGCCATGCTACGCAATTCAGACATCCTATTGCTGGATGAACCCACGTCGGGCTTGGACCCGAACGCAATTGACGAGCTTCACCGCATCATTCGCGGCCTTGCCGATGCGGGCAAAGCCATTCTCATGGTGACTCATGATGTCTATGGTGCGTGTCAGGTTGCGGATCGCATTGGTTTGCTACACAGCGGCAACCTTGTAGGGGAATTTGTTGCCCAAGGCGATGATCGTATCGATACCAACGCTGTGCACACCGCATTTGCCTCAAAAGCAAACTCTAGTTCCCTGCTATCAAATCCCCCGTCATCAAATCCCCAGCTATCAAAGGTTTAGGGCTCATCGCTATGAATCAGATTTTAGGTGTTGCTGCGGACGAATGGCGGTACTGGCGTAGATCCCATCTTGCGCTAGGTGGTGCAATCGTCTTTTTGATATTGGTGATCTCTACCAGTCTGCTGAATATGTTGCGCATTGATGCGGAAACTCACGCAAGATCACAAAATCAAACTCAGGCGGAAGACACGTTTCGCGCGCAGCCCGATCGGCATCCGCACAGAATGGTGCACTACGGCCATTATGTTTTCAGGGCGCCCGCACCTTTGGCGATCTTTGATCCCGGTTTAGATTTCGTCACCGGCCAATCTATTTTTCTTGAAGGCCATCGTCAAAATACCGCGATGTTTGCAGAGTCATCGTCGAGTGCCGATTTCGGCGGTTTATCCTATTTGTCCCCTGCGTTGATATATCAGCTGTTTGCCCCTCTCATTATTATTCTATTGGCTCATGGCGCCATCGTTCGAGAGCGTGAGGCGGGCATGCTTGTCTCCTTGCTATCGCTTGGTTTAACGGGAAGCAGATTGCTGTTGGGAAAAGGGCTCGCGCTCTTATCGTTTATTGTGATTCTGCTGCTACCGCTTGTGCTGACGTGCTTGTTTGCAGTCGCCCGAGGAGAAACCTTTTCAGCTGTGTTATCGCTATTTGGTGCCTATCTCGCCTACTTACTTTTATGGGGTGTTATAGCACTGTGGTTTGCGGCCATTGTACATAAGCGCGGAACAGCACTTGCGGCGCTTACGGGGCTTTGGTTTGTCATGACATTGATATTGCCGTCTGTGGCGGTAAATATTGCATCTAATAAGGCGCCAGTGGCGGGCAAGATTGAAACGGACCTTGCCCTGCTCGCGGAGCAGAGAGGTTTGGGCGATGGTCATAATGCGAATGATCCAGCCTTCGCCCAACTTCGTGCAGAATTATTAGCAAAATACGGTGTGCAAAGGCTTGAAGATTTGCCGATGAATTTTCGCGGTTTAGTCGCTACTTCAGCGGAAGAAAAATTGACGACGGTGTTAAATGAATACGCCGAAAAACGCATGGCAGGAGAAGTTCACCAAGAACAAATTCTTATCAACCACGCTTGGTTGACGCCTTCGCTCGCCATCTCGTTTGTGTCGCGTTCGCTAGCGGGTACTGATCTTGCGCACTACCATCGCTTTCAAAAAGAAGCTGAAGCACTCAGGTTTTCATTTGTTCAAGGTCTCAATCGTGCGCACGCCGAAAAAGTATCCTACGAGGACGACATCAACCGAAATAAAAGCGAAGCCTCTTGGCAGCGTGTGCGTGTAAGCGCAGCGAACTGGCAGGTGTTGGGCGCCTATCAATTTCAAACGGCGAGTCTGTCAGATCGTATCTCCACTTCCTTGTTCTCCCTGCGAATCTTGCTGATATGGCTGCTGGCATTCTTGTGCCTCTTTCTCTGGAGTGGTTGGAGGATTAAGCCATGAGTGCGTTTAAGTTCGTTCTCAATGAATTGAAGTTCAGCGCGAAAGATCGCACGCTTTTGTTATGGATGGCAGTGGTACTTGGTTTGTCTTCCTTATCTGTTGGCTTTGGGCTTTCGGAAGTACACAGTCAGAAAAAAGTCATTGAAAATCTCATTGTTTCGGATCGGCAAGATCGCATTGCTGAGCAAGGCAAACTAAGCGATTGGGGTAGCGCCGCTTACTACAACTTCCATTTAACCTATAACTCGCCTTCTGGTTTTGCTTTTGCCGCCCTAGGCCAGCGTGATGAGCAGCCATGGAAGCATAGGATTCGAATGCTGGCATTAGAGGGGCAGATTTACGAGCGTGATGTGGGCAATCCAAGCGTAACCTTGATTGGCCGTTTTGATTTTTCTTTTCTCGCATCATTTGTTTTGCCGTTGGTTTTGATTGTGCTGTTGTATGATCTGCGCGCCAGTGAGCGCACGGCAGGGCGTTACAATTTATTGGAATCCACTGCGGCGCGGCCTGCATCACTCTGGCGCCTACGCGCGTTGATTCGTGTGAGTGCAGTTTCAATGTGCCTTCTTATCCCCTTAGTTTTTGCAGGTTGGTTTGCAGAAACAGATTTTTTAACGCTGTTATCGGCGAGCACAATTGTTTTGGCCTATGCCATCTTCTGGAGCTTGGTTTGTTACTGTTTTTCCGCATGGCGAAAATCAGGCTCCGTTATTCTCATGACGCTTATTGGTATTTGGTCGGTTACTGCAATCGTTATTCCGGCGAGTGCGCGACTCATTGTTGATCGCACAGTCGCTTTGCCGTCAGGCGCAGATATTCTCATGTTGCAGCGAGAAGCAGTGAATGATGCGTGGGATCTACCCAAAGATGCCACCATGAAACCTTTCTTTGAACGTCATCCTCAATGGGCACATTACCAACCCGAAAAAAGTGCGTTTGAGTGGCAATGGTTTTTTGCGTTTCAACAAGTGGGCGACCAAAAAACAGAGGCGCTGGCAAATGCGTATCGCGACGGTCGGTTGCAGCGCGATCATATTGCGGCTTGGGTTTCACTCATCGCTCCACCGTCTTTGCTAGAGAGAAGTCTTCAATCCTTGGCGAATACAGATTTTAACGCGAGCAATAGGTATGAGAGTGAAGTGAGAGCATTTCACCGTAAGCTGCGCGAATATTACTACCCTAAATTTTTTAATCACGAAGCCTTCGATAAAGCAGCGCTTGAACGATTGCCTGAATTTAATTCTGGAGCGCAGGCTGCTCAATAAATCATCTAGGAATGAATGGCGTCGGTGAACGGTGATTTAAAAAACAGGACAGAAAGTGAAAACTCACAGTCAAAAGAATAAGCACTGTTGCTTGGTGTGCGACAATTTGTCGCATTCCTCTTGTTTCTTATTACCCTAAAATGCCGCGCAAAATTATATTCATATTTTTTTGAGGATTATTTTGTGCCTAGGTTCGTGTCAGTGTCGCCAACTCCCGCGTCATTTCGTTTTTCTTTGCTTTCGCTTCTTATCTGTTCTTTCGCCGCATCGGCAGAAGATAACTTTGTACTTGCGGCAAATACTGAAACATCGGTAAAAAGTACGGAAGAGGTCATTGTGGTTGGCAATCGAGATTTCCGCGTTGGCTTACAGCTTGAACAATGCCGCGGGCGGAACCAAAAGTGATACGCCTATTATTGAAACACCCATGTCCGTACAAGTTATTCCCAAGGCTGTGATCGATGATCAGCAGGCCACGTCAGTTAAAGATGTGGTGCGCAACAGCAGTGGTGTTGCGCCTAATTCGTACAGCTATTACGATTTCATCCAGATTCGCGGGTTTACCAATGGTTATGCAGCCAACTACCGTAATGGCCTGCAATTGCAAGCAATTACAGGGTTGGAAATGGCACTGCTTGATCGGGTAGAGGTCGTTAAAGGGCCTGCTTCTATGCTGTATGGCCGCGTTGAGCCGGGCGGTTTGGTAAATCTGGTGACCAAAAAACCAGAGGCCGCAAACGCCTACAGTCTTCAGCAACAAGCAGGCAGCCATGGATTTATCAAAACGACGGGCGATGCCACCGGTAAAGTGAATGACAGCGGTACACTCTTGTATCGAGCAATTGGCGCTTGGACTGAGTCGGAGTCGTTTATGCCAAACATTTGAGCATCACCAGTGCATCGTAGGGCTTTCTGCCAGCCGTGCTTTTTCGCTCTGACTTGCGGCGCGCCGTTTCTATTGTGGAGCGGAATATGCCCCAATCGACCCATTGTTCAGTTTTAACAGATTGTCTTTCTCATCGAGTTTTTTCAAACGATTTTCTGTATCGAAAAAGCTAGGTTGCGCCATTTGATAGAACACCTGCGAAAATAAAACTCATGTTGACAGAATTTTTGTATTTCCGGAGGTGCCCCTTATCTGATTAGGTAGTGAGTGTAGCCAATGTTTCACAAACTGCTGAAAATCCGCCTAATCTGAGTTTTATGCCCACACATAGCCTGAAATCCACGTATTAAATAACTGCCCCTGAAAGACTCTTTCGGCACTGGGCGATGCCACACTGCCCGCACCGAAACACACATGCAATGGGATTAAATGCTCTTCACGGGGATGACAAAAGCGCGCCTCAGGTGCTTGCTGCCAATGACTCATGCGCAATTGCTTTTCATCCTGACGCATCGCTGGATCGACCAAAGTGCACGCCAACCAATCATCAAACTTCTGACTTTTTGCCGTTACGGCGGGGTTGCCGGAAAAAAATGCCTGCATATTGTGAAACGACATACCCGATCCAACAATCAAAACCCCTTCCTCACGCAAGCTCGCAAGGGATTTGCCAATACGTACATGCTCCGCCGGATTCAAACTATTCACCAATGACATTTGCACCACAGGAATATCAGCCTTGGGATACATCAACATCAAGGGCACAAAGGTGCCGTGATCAAAATCGCGCCGATCATCGAGTCGCGATGTGATACTCGCTGCTGATAAGAGCGCCACCACTCTCCCTGCCAACGTGGGGTTACCCGCTGCGGAATAACTAAATCGGTAGGTTTCTGGTGGGAAACCGTAGTAATCAAAAAGGAGTTTAGGATCAGCCTTGCTTGAAACTGTGACAATATCTTCCTCCCAGTGGGCCGTTACCATCAAGATCGCCTTAGGACGCGGCAGGCTCTCACCCACAGAACTCAAAAACTGAATAAGCTCTTGATGATTAGATTCCCCCATCAGCGGCATGGGGCCGCCGCCGTGAGGAACAAAAAGTACCGGCATTAGGTTTGTCATTCGATAACTCCAATAGTTTTCCACACTTAGGTAAAGTTAGAGTCTAGGCTGCAGCTTTTACCGGAAACCATACAGCCTGAGCGTAACGCACGCGAATAATAATGGCCAACAATACCGTTAGGACAATCGCAGGAACCGCGTGACTAACCACTTCATAATGCACATGAAAGAAAATAGCGCCCAACATAATTGCCACTAAACCACTTGCCGCCAGAGCACTTAATGGACGAATCAACAAACCAATCGCACCAGACAGCTCACAAAAACCAATGAAGTAACCAAACCAACTTGGCAAACCCATAATCCCAAAAGACGCATGGAGTTGTGGCACACCCATCAATTTTGCGGTGCCTGCAGCAGCAAATGCCAAGGCAGTCAAAATTGTGATTACCCAAATACCGATAGAAGTTGCTTTGCTCATGATGATCTCCAGATAACGTATGATAATTGTTTAAGTTTGGAAGCCGTTGTTCGACTTGCGACCAGTATCCACTCAAATAAATTTAATTACTATTGAATATTTTTTAACAACTAATAAACTTTAAATTTACATAATGATTGGAACTGTTATGACGCTCGATCAATTACTCATGTTAAAAGCCGTAGCAGAATCAGGCTCCTTGCGCGCAGCAAGCGAGCTGTTGCACAAAACACAACCCGCTATCAGCCAAGGTATTAGGCAACTAGAGGCGCAGCTCAGCATCACCCTGTTCAACCGCGAAGGCTATCGACTATCGCTGACTGAAAACGGCAGAACGCTTTACCAACACGCACTGCGTTTACTCAACGAAGCGGCCACGCTAAAACAGGTTGCACATCATCTTTCTACCGGTAATGAAGCCAGCATCACCCTCGCCTTTGAAGCATCTTTTGATTTATCACGGATTTTGCCCATTCTTGAAATGACGCAAAATGAATTCCCCAACACGCAGATTCAACTCAAGCAGGAATACCTAACGGGTGCCGTTGAAGCACTCAAAACCGGTGAAGCCGATATTGTCATATCGCCAGTGGATATTGGCATCAATCAATCAGGACAAATGGAATTAGTGCTTTTACATCAAGGCAAGTTGATTGATGTAGCATCACCAAGGCTGCTGTTACGTCATCCAAAACTTAGCTTTAGCAATGAACTGCTAAATGAATATCAAATAATTGTGAAGGACACAGGTACGGGTACAAAAAACCGCGAATACGGCGTACAAGACGGCCAAAGACGCTGGTACGTTAACGATTTTCACACCAAAAAAATGTTAATTTTGAGCGGAATGGGATGGGGGAAATTACCGGACTTTTTAATTATTAACGAATTGGCCAGCAACGCATTAAATACAATTACACTGCAAGATAAACAAAATGAAATTTCACTCAATCATTTTGCGATGAAATCTAAAAACAAAGTGTTTGGACCTGTCGCCAGTAAATTATGGAAAAATTTAAGCCTCTACCGACAGCAGCAAACGCAATAACTACTCTGTCAAAATAGCCGCAGCTTTATTGTGCTCACGAACATATTCATAAACAGCTGCCGCAACAATAATCGCTCCGCCCACAAAGGTAGGCATATCAGGAACGCTGTGCAAAATCACAACACCATAAACAGGCTGCATATAGGCCACCAAGCCAACAGTTTTTGCTTTTAAACCCGAATTATGCATTAGAAAATCGAAATGGCGGCGGGTTTTGTTGAATGGAAGAGAAAATATTTTTCATTCAATGTCGTTTTTTTAATCGGCAACGCGATTTTCAACACTGTTTTATTGGCATGTGTGGCGGTCCAAGCGCTTAATACAAAGCAATAGGATCTCAAGATGTTTAGGGTCGCTGTTTTATGGGTTTGCAAAGCATCCAATCGGCATGAATAAACCGCGAGGCTCCCGTCCAGATACGCAACCAAAAACTTTCTATCACCTGCACGGGGTCATAAGCTCGATCCGAGCCTCTTTCGGGCAAGGGTAAGCTGCGCAATTTGTCGCGAATTCCCAATGAGTCCACAAAATGTTTCATCAAACTCAAGCCGCCAAACGGCGTCACTTTTTTATCGGAAAACTCTATTGGCAGATTAACCATTTGGGTGAGCTTCATGTTTAGCTGAATGCCTTATACCATAAGCCTTTTGGCTTAGGTTTGAAAAGCTAATGCATAGATTGGGTTAATTTCCCAAATCAATCTATGGTGGCGAAACTCTTTATTCAATCCATCAGAACAGGAGCTGAATAAAGAGTTCTTGCTTTTAAAGTCACCCTACTTTGAAGAAGATCGACAAAAATTAAACAATTGTAAGAGTTCTTCATAAACCAAATTCTTGCCAATAAACACCATGCGACTTGTGCGTGGTTTGTCGCCCCACACTGTTCCCCACTGTCCATCGAATAGCATATGCACAGCTTGATAGATATATCGGTGATCTTCGCCTTCAATGTTAAGAATACCTTTCATGCGAAAAATATTTTCTGCTTGGGTGCGTAAGATGAGGTCGAGCACTTTTTCTAATCTCTCACCATCGAGGGGTTCTTCAATTTCAATTGCCACGGAGCTGACGGTATCATCGTGATAATGTTCAGCATTAAATTGATGCTCAACCAAGGGCATTAAGAGTGTGCTGTTTTTCTTTCGCAGTTCTGCATTAAATTCATCTGGCCCGTGTTGAGTGAATAGTGCATATAGGCCTGGGGTTTTGTTGCGAATGGAAAATTGATATTGCTGTTCCCCTGTGAGTTGCAATTGCCAATGCTCAAGCTCGGTTGTTAGAGCACCATGATGGACTATTGTTTTGGGCGGGTGAGAAAAATAAATGAAAACGGATTCAGCCGCCTTCTTCAAACTTTCTTCCGTTGCGTCGATTATGGGTACCCATGCTAGGGATAGCGTTTCATCGGGGCCACTATCAAGGTTTAAATCGTAATCTGACTCTTCTAGTTTATATATGCCACCCCATTCAAAAGCGTATTCCGGTTCTAGAAAACTTGGGTTGGTTTCAAGTGCGCGGTTTAAATCAAAGCCACCTACGTCCAATATTTTTGCAATAGGTGCGTTGGCCATGGTGGTTTTGTAAATACTCGCCATACCATTTATTTTTTTGATTCTATTCTCGATAACGGCTTGTTCAGCTTCATCCGTTACATCTATTTTGTTGAGTACAATTAAGTCAGCAAAAGCGATTTGTGATTCAGCTTCTTCGCTGGAATCTAACTGCTGCATAATATGTTTACTATCGACTAAGGTGATAATACCGTCCAGATAAAATGCATCACGCATGGCTTCATCGATAAAAAAGGTTTGTGCAACAGGGCCAGGGTCTGCAAGGCCGGTCGTTTCAATAATCACTCGATCAAATTTTTTACTGCGATTCATGAGGTCAGTCAATATACGAATAAGATCTCCACGAACTGTGCAGCAAATACAGCCGTTATTCATTTCTAGAATTTCTTCGTCGGCATTGATCACCAAGTCTTGATCGACACCTATCTCGCCAAATTCATTTTCGATAACAGCAATACGCAATCCGTGATCTTCGCTGAGAATGCGATTCAGTAAAGTGGTTTTTCCGCTGCCTAAAAAACCAGTGAGGACGGTTACGGGAATTTTTTCATTCATAGTGCGATTCTACTTTAGCCTTGTGTTGTTTTTAATGAGATTCTGTTCTTGGTGTGAAAGTGCTTCAGTTAATTGTTGAGTGTTGTGCAGCATTAAATGAAGGTAGTTGTCCGCCGGTTGATTTTTTTCAGAGAGGGCATCTGAATAAAGCGTTCCGCCAAGGGTGGCGTTTGTCTCGCGTGAAATTTGCTCAATTAATCGTGGGTCAGTCATGTTCTCAATAAATATAGCGGGTGTTTTTTGCGACCGAATTTGACGAATCAGTGCAGCTACATCGGTAGGCGTTGCTTCGGAGTTTGTACTTAATCCTTGGGGGGCAAAAAAATGAAGGCCATAAGCATGTTCAAAATACTTAAATGCATCATGTGATGTAATGACGTTGCGACGCTCAAGAGGAAGCTTTGCAATCGCGGTGATAATGGTTTGCTCGGCGATGTCAATTTTCTTGAGGTAGCTGTGTAGATTGTCCGAATAATATTGCGCGTGTGATTTATCTATCGCGGACAATCCTGCGGCGATATTCTTAAGGTAGCTTCGCGCATTGGCTAAGCTTTGCCATGCGTGGGGATCAATTTCGTTTGCAGGCGTTATTAAGGGCGATATGCCTTGAGTTGCGATAACTAATTTCCCTTTAAACTGTGCGGCTTCTAATAGTCGTTCTGTCCAGCCTTCAAAGTGTAAGCCGTTCATAAAGAAAATATCGGCATTGGCCACTTGCTTTGCATCGCGCGGAGTGGGTTCGTAAACATGTCCATCGCTGTTGGGGCCCACTAATATCGAAAGCTCAATTCGGTCGCCGCCAATATTGTTAACCATATCGCCAAGAATACTAAAGCTCGCAACTGCTTTTATTCGTGTTTCTTTTTCGGCACTGGCTAAGTGGCAACTTAATATTGTAAAAATCAGTATGAGTGCGCGAATAACATTTTTTTTGATCAACATTTACGCCTTGGCCTTTTTATTGAACTGTAAATACTGGTTACGCCAACTATTTTCTGTGCCGATCAGCATGGAAATCACATAAAACCCACCCGCACTTAAAATAACGGCAGGGCCGCTGGGCAAGTTGGCGTGATAAGAAATGAGTAGGCCGATCACGCTGCTTCCTATTGCAAACAATACGCTCAGAAAAATAATGTTGGAAACGTGTCTTGACCAAAAATGTGCAGCAGCAGCGGGCAAAATCATAATGCCAATCACCATGAGTGTACCTAAAGCGTGAAAACCACCCACGAGGTTCAGCACCATGAGTGCAATAAAGCTGTAGTGCGCCCACGCGCCGCTTTTGCTAACAGAACGTAAAAATAAGGGGTCGAGACATTCTAGAATCAGCGTGCGATAAATAAGCGACAGTGTTATGACCGAAATACTGGCGATAGATATCATCAGCACCAAGGCATCGTTGTTCAGCGCGAGCACAGTGCCAAATAAAACGTGGATTAAATCAACGCTACCGCCGCGCGTAGAAATAATCATGACCCCAAGCGCGAGCGACATTAAATAAAAAGCCGCGAGGCTTGCATCCTCTTTTAAATGCGTGTTGCGAGTGATAAATCCTGATAGCAGTGCAACTGTCATTCCTGCAATGAGGCCGCCGATGGTCATAGCAATCAGCGACAACCCTGATAATAAATACCCAACGGCGGCACCCGGTAAAATCGCGTGTGCCATGGCGTCACCCGTGAGGCTCATGCGCCGTAAAATCATAAATACACCAATGGGCGTTGCGCCCACTGAGAGCGCAATACATCCAATGAGCGCGCGCCTCATGAATGCATAGTCGCTAAAAGGCAATAGCAAACCATCATGCAGGGCTTGCAGTATCAAAATGCGTGCGCCTTGTGTAGTTTTTCGAGGTTGTTCTCATCAAATTCTGCACAAGCCTTGCGCGCTTTTTGCAAATTTTCAGGTGTAAGAACATCGTGAGTGTGGCCGCTGGCAATCACTCGGTGTGCAATCATGAGGGTATTCGGGAATTGTTCTTTTACCTGATCAAGATCGTGCAAAACGGTAATGACAGTGCGGCCTTGCGCTTGCCAATGATGGAGTAGCTGCACTAAATCCGCTGTGGTTTTATTGTCAATGGCGTTAAAGGGTTCATCGAGCAAAATGATCGATGCGTCTTGTAAGAGTAAGCGCGCGAAGAGAATGCGTTGCAGTTGCCCGCCCGATAAACTGGCGATACTTCTATCGCCAAAACCACTGAGGCCTACCTTATCTAAGGCGTCATAAACCCTTGCGCGTAACTCAGGCGTTAAGCCACCCGATCTCCCCATAAATCGCCACAAGCCCATGGCCACCATCTGATAGGCGCTGATGGGGAAGTTGCGATCAATGTCGGTATGCTGGGGTAGGTAGGCTAGAAGCTCTTCGTTAACACCGCCCAAGTGAGCGCTCCCTCTCGATGGCTTTAGGATGCCGGCCAGAATCTTGATGAAGGTGGATTTGCCCGCGCCATTGGGGCCGACAATCGCCCATAGATTGCCGAGCGGGATATCCACATCAAGAGCGTTTAATACGGGCACATGTCGATTATGCCTGCCGTAACTAAAGCTCAGATTTCTGCACTGAATACTGCTCATGGTGTTAAATCACCCAAAAGAGCGATAGCCACAGGCAGCTGGTGACTAAGCAGGCAATGCTAAGGCGCTGATATCGACTCATAAACACAATGTAAATCTCCTAAGGATGCGAGAGGGCTTGCCTAGCGGAAACAATGCTTCCCTACATTAATAGTTATGTTATAACATAATAAGCATGATTCACAAATACCTAGTGTTATGGCCAACTGAATGGTTCTGTCTAGGTAATTTGCACTGACTAATTTCTACAAGAGGTTTATTTCCATGCAGCAACTCCCCGTAACCGTGCTTTCTGGCTTTTTGGGCGCAGGTAAAACTACGCTTCTTAGCCATATTCTGAATAACCGTGAGCAACTGCGGGTTGCTGTCATCGTCAATGATATGAGCGAAGTCAATATAGATGCCGACTTGGTTCGTCACGATGTAGAGCTAAATCGCGCCGAAGAAAAATTAGTTGAAATGAGCAACGGCTGCATTTGCT
>SYDJ01000153.1 GCA_005801205.1 Gammaproteobacteria bacterium | reverse complement strand
TCTAATACTACGTTACGACCTTTTGGGCCGAGGGTCGCTTTAACCGCATCAGCCAAAATGTTCACACCAACCAACATACGTTGACGGGCGTTATCGCCAAATTTTACTTCTTTTGCAGACATAATCTTCTACCTTCAATAATTCGTTAACACGAGGAAATCATCAGATTTCAGGGATTCTTTGTTGGGATTGAACGAGCGATTAACTAATTAAACTAAAACAGCTTTAATATCGCTTTCGTTCAAAATCACTAATTCTTCACCGTCGATGGTAATGGTGTCGCTACCGGCGTATTTGCCGAATACTACAACGTCACCCACTTTTACATCCAAAGCGCGCAATTCACCGCTCGCCAATACGCGGCCATTGCCCACAGCGAGAACTTCACCTTGGTTCGGTTTCTCTTTAGCTGCACCTGAAAGGATGATGCCACCAGCAGTTTTGGTTTCTTCTTCTTTGCGGCGAACCACAACACGATCATGTAACGGACGAATTTTCATGGACACAAGTCTCCTAACTAGCATTATTAACAAACCCGAGGCTAAGCCTCAGCGATTGGGTAAATAGTGGCGATGTTGGGCTTTTCAAGGTCACCCGCTATCACCGAGAGTGTGAGTCAGACAACAACTCACTAAGCGGTGACAGGGATGTGGGGCTGGGATTGGGGATTTCAACTGTGGGCTCACAAAATATCTTGTGGATACCTGAATTAGAGCCTTCATGGCGACTCTAATCTTGTTAACTATGAATTTTATATTCAAAGGAGTCGTCATCCTCGCGCAGCGGGGATGACGACGAATGAGTATTGATAGCTAGTTACTTATCAAACTTATGTTCTATAACTTGTCCTTCAATAACTTTCTCGCTGGGTTTGGCAGAACCATCATGCTCGTAAACATTGCCTTCGTTGGCGGCACTAGGCCCACCAAAACCACTGAAACCGCCTTTTCCGAAGCCGCCTTTCCCAAACCCACCAAAACCGTTTTGACCAAAACCGCCAGTGGCGAAACCTTGGAACTGGCCTTTTTTGGCGAGGTGACGCGCAAAGCCGTTACGCACAAAGGGCAGCAAAATCAGCAGCGCGAAAAAATCGCTTACAAAACCGGGGATAATTAATAAGATACCGGCAAACGCCTTCACAATCCCCGTAGCCAGCGGTGCTAAAGGCGATTCGCCGGGTTGAACGCCCTGCGCGTTTTTTATCATGGCGTTGAGACCTTGGCTGCGCATAAGCTTTAAACCAAAAATAAAACCCGCCACCAAGAGTACGAGCGTTGCCCAACCGCCCACATAGTCGCTCATGTTAATGATTGACCAAATTTCGATAACAAACAGCACCAATAACCAGATTAAGCCTAACCGCATTTTTAATGTCCTCACAAAATTGTGGCATGATTCTACCACCAAATTCCCCACCAACCTTGAGCGGGCTATGCACAACGCACAACAAGAACGCAAAGCCGCTATTTTCGCGGCACTTTCGCAAATACCTAAGGGCAAGGTGATTACCTATGGCAACTTGGCCAAGCTTGCGGGCTTGCCGAAGGGTGCGCGTTTGGTGGGGAGACTTATGTGCGAATTGCCGGAAGGCTCCAACTTACCTTGGCATCGCGTGATTAATGCACTCGGTAGGCTTTCAATGCCAGTGGATTCAGCGGGTTATTGCGAGCAATTAGAGCGTTTAAAGAAAGATGGTATTGAAGTTAACAATGGCAAAATTAAATTGTCGATTTACGGTTACAATCCGTAAATCCTAGACGAGAAAAGTAAACCTCTATGACAACCAACACCTCCACGCAAGACGATAAAAATAATTACAAAGGCTGGCGAGGTATTCAACGCGCATTTGCCACTCCTTCTGCATTAACCATGTTGTTTTTGGGATTAGGTTCAGGCCTACCCTTTTTATTGGTGGGCTATACCCTATCAACCTGGTTGCGCGATACGGGGGTAGCCTTAAGCGTGATCGGCTTAGTCAGTTACGCGAGTTTTTTTTACGTACTGAAGTTTTTGTGGGCACCACTGATTGACCGCTACCCTCTCCCTTTTTTAGGTAGGCGCAAAGGCTGGTTGGTTGTATCGCAAATACTGTTGATAGTCGCACTAGCAAGCATGGCAATTGTAGGGCCAGAATCTTCACTAATGACCTTCACTATTCTGGTAGGCTTAACCGCTTTTGCGGGCGCTACTCAAGACACATTGGTAGATGCATACCGCATTGAAATTGCACCGGTAGAATCACAAGCCGCACTCGCGGCCACTTACATTTTAGGTTATCGCTTAGGATTAATTTTATCCGGCGCCATTGCACTTTATCTGGCAGAACTCTTCGGCTGGAGAAACGCTTATTTAGTCATGGCCGCGTGCATTTTATTACCACTTTCAGCGGTACTTTTGTCGAAAGAACCCGCACCCGATAAAATGCTTCGAATACGCGAAATTCGCATTCAAGATGCTTTTATCAAACCCTTCCAAGAATTTTTTTCACGCAATGGTATTTTACTCGCACTCGCCTTATTAGCCTTTGTTGGGCTATTCAAATTACCCGATCAAATGATTGGCGTATTGGCGGGGCCCTTTTATTTGGATTCAGGTTTTACCAAAGCGGATATAGCCACGGTATCCAAACTTTACGGTGTATGGATTGGTATTGCGGGAGCCTTTTTAGGCGGTGTTTGCGTTGCGGCGTTTAATATTAAACCCATGCTTGTGGTTGCCGCCCTAGCCGTTTCTGTTTCCAACTTGGCGTATTTATTAATGGCCATCCACCCTTCTGAGCAGTGGGCATTTTTTGCGACTATTAGTGCCGATAATTTATCGCAGGGGTTTGCGGGTGTTGTTTTGGTGGCGTTTATGTCTAGCCTCACCGACCGCAACTTTACCGCAACGCAATATGCACTTTTAGCATCGCTAGCAAACTTACCGGGGAAATTTATTGGCGGGGTTTCTGGTTATATTGTGGAAGCTAGCAGCTACCAAACCTTCTTTGTGATTAGCACTTTGTCGGTGATTCCCACCTTGCTGTTGTTGGCGTGGCTGTGGAATAAAACGCATACGAAATAGGAATTTAACCCCCTCCCAACCTCCCCCTCCACGATGGGGAGGAGCTAACTCCCAGTGCGATAAGCTTTTGCACAATGTTCGCTCTCATCTCCTCCCCCTTTTGAAGGGGGAGGCCGGGACGACTGTATGGATACAGGAGGTATCCCTAACACGACGTTAGGGAATTCAGCCGCGTCAGGAACTGGCGGCTGTAGAGTAACGCAGGACGCAGTTACCGAGGGGGTGCACTTGGTATCTCTAAGTTTCAGATTTTTAATCTCTAAAATTCGTATACTGAAGCGGTATTTCAATTTCCGCCGCACGCAGCATCGCCATACACTCTTGCAAATCATCGCGCTTTTTGCCAGTCACACGCACTTGATCGCCTTGAATAGATGCTTGCACTTTCATTTTTTCGTCTTTAATCATTTTGACGATTTTTTTCGCAAGCTCAGATTCCACCCCAGTGCGCACCAGAAGATCTTTCTTCACTTGTTTGCCTGCGGTTTTAACCGGCTTAATCTCCAAACAAGAAACGCCAATACCGTTTTTGTGCAGCGCAACTCTTAACGAATCCAACATGGCATCAAGTTGATATTCATTATCGGCGACCATGGTAATTTCGTATTCTTTGCGATCAAATTTGGCATCTACGCCTTTAAAATCGTAGCGACTGACAATCACTTTACTGGCCTGATCGACCGCGTTAGTGAGTGCATGTTTATCAACTTCTGAAACCACATCAAATGATGGCATTGTTAGTTACCTCTACAAACCTAATAATAAAACTCAATAAATGAAATAAAATTTAAATGAATAAGGTGGCGAAAGCGATAGCGCCAACCCAAAACAATAATGAACGTGAATAGAGCGGCACGCTGGATTTTACCAATGCGAAAGAGTAAGCGGGTTCCGCTTGCGGGCTAAGGGTAATACCTACTAAATCCTCAATCACTTCTTGCGCATTTTCTTCGGCTTCTTGCTCTGCCTCTGCACGTTCTTCGGCAGACTCTTCGGCTTCTTGCGGTGTCATAACACCAACAACCTGTTCGGGCTTAATATACAAATCGGTCGGCGCGCCCAAGGCTCCACGCAAACTATTATTTAAAATAGTCATGGATGAGTTTTCAATATCCGCCAAGCTATCGCGCAAGGGGCAGCTATCAAAATTACCCACAAATGCCCACGTCAAACCCATCAAACGCACAGCGGGGAATTCAATTAACCACAACCACTTTTCTGCTAACACAGCCTCACTGGAATTAGGTGCGGTTTGCTCACGATAAATAGCGCTCAAGCGATACAAAAGCGCACCTATAGCACCCGCAATAACAAACCAAAACAGCACCGCAAAAGTGCGTTCAAAGCCGCGATAGCTAATGACTTTTAATGCTTGGGTATGCAAACCTTTCCAATCGTTGGTAGGCGCTGAACTTATCTCATTATCGGCACGACCACAGAGCTCATCAACCAATTTGCTGGCACCAACTGAATCGCCACGGTTAGCGGTATCAATATAGTTATTCACATCAGCCAGAAAATCACCGCGCCCCAAGGAATACAACAGTACAGGCACATATAAAAAGAATAAAAAGTTAGCGGAGAGAAAATAGACTATCGCCCAAATGCAGAGAATCATGACCATCAGTGGCAAAGCAAGCACCAAAATCATGGGCAGTAAAGGAAAAGAAGAAACCGCAGGTAAACTACGCAGACGATTAAGTAACCAAATAAACCAGCCATCGCGCTGCAAAATACTGGCAGACGAACTCGACCAGTACATAATCGCCAAAACGGCTACTAAACTTAAAAAAATCATAGGCTTCTCTTTATAAAAATAAGGTCTTTTATTTATCCAATCAGTTGTCGCTCAGCAGCTGGCCGAAACGATCCCAATCAAAAGCATCACCTGGATCTGTTTTGCGCCCAGGCGCAATTTGGCTATGACCAACAATACGATCAGGCGTAATTTGCGGATAAGCTGCCAAAATCTGCCGACTTACCTTGGCGAGGACGTCATATTGGGCGTCAGTGTAAGCAATATCGTCACAACCTTCCAACTCAATGCCAATACTATAGTCATTACAGTTTGCAACACCGTGAAAGGATGAGACTCCCGCATGCCATGCGCGAGCACCAAAAGGAACAAATTGAGTGACAGCGCCATCGCGCTCAATGAAAAGATGCGCCGAAACCTGCAGCCCCGCAATGGTTTGAAAATAGGGATCTAAGGAAGCATCGAGCTGATTAGTAAAAAAAGCGTGCACGCAGCCAGTACCAAATTGACCAGGAGGTAAGCTGATATTATGGATAACAAGGAGACTTACAGATTGCCCCTGCGGACGCAGATTGGCATTAAGGGAAGGACACTGTACTGCAGCGGTTAGATAGCCATCTTTGATACCGCAATATTTCAAATCAGTTTCATTTGAAATCACCAAATACCCACCTTATGTCGCCCAAATTACTCATTAAATACAGTGGGCATGATAAACCTAAGGCAGAGTATTTGCACTCGCCTGCTCTTTAAGAGCAAAGGAGAGTGCAAAAGATTGCTACGGAAATGTCTAAAAAATTTAGCGATTGTTGCGCAAGTTGCCGATAACCGCCTCAAGCGCGCGGTCAAACAGCATGCCGTCATCAAGAACTTGTAAGCGACCCGATTTCAGCGCCAGCGCCAAACTCATACGCGTTTCTTCCGCAACTTTAACCCCAGAGCGGTTTACAAAAATATATTTTCCCGTTGCACGAATAATCGCCGCCAGACGGCTACGGAATTTTTGACCGTCTTCACTTTGCATTTCAAACCAACCGCCTTGAGTGAGGTTACCCACTAAAGCTAAATGCTGGTCGCCCTCTGGCAAGCTATCTGCACTTTCAATAACAACCGGTTCTTCGCTCATCACCACAAAGGTTTCAAGTGATTCTAAGGTTGCGCCTACAGGAACCAAAGGTTCAATAACAGCAACATCTTCTAATACAGGAATTTCAATAACAGCCTCTTCCTGCGTAACGGCGTCGGTGACAACACTCTCCAGCAGAACCTCAGGTGTGGCCACAGCAATGTCTGAGACCACAGCAGCTTCTTCTGGTGCAGACTCAACAACAGGTTCAACCGCTGCCACTTCCGCAACAACTGCAGCAGGCGTATCTACCACTGCTTTTACTACAGGAGTCTTAGCAACGTTTATGCGAACGACTGGCGTGGGAGCCTCTGCGAGCTTAACCGTTACTTTCGGAGCAACTCCCGCAGGCACTTCATCAATTTTTGGCACTGCACGCAAACGCGCTAAATGTAAAGTTTCCAGTTGTTTGAATAGCTGTGTAGTTTCAAACGGACTGTAAGAAATATCCTCCAAACCTTCACGCAACTTCTGCAACAACTGCGGCACGAGTTTTAATAAACCCTGACGATTCTCTTTAGACATGGGCGCGGTTAGACTCCACACCAATTGCTGTGCGGTGCGAATACCAGCCTGCCACTCTGCGCTCTCAACGCCCTGCTTTAAAGAGATAATAAACAGCACATTACCCCAAGCATCGCGCAATAATTTTTGCGCTGGCGCAGGTAAATCGTGGCCAGACGTTAACCGATTTAATACAGAATCAACTTGTAAACGCGCGCGCTCAGATTTAGCTTTGCCGTCTTCAGCATCAATGGTGCGCTGTTCTAAAATTGACGCACGGCGTTTATCTTTTTCGAGGAAAGAGCGGAAATCAGTCAGCAAGTTATTGAAAATTGAAATGTCGGTATCGAAATCCGACAAGATCATTTGAACAGTAGATTCCATCTTGCTGAACAGACTATCCTTACGCTGCTCACCATTTTGATTGGCATCGTTCGACTCTTGCCAACCCAAAGCTGCCATCGCCATTTCATTCAATAAACGGCGCGCAGGGTGGCCACCCTTACTAAAGAACGTCTTATCCGCAATGGCTACTTTCACCATGGGAATTTGCAAACGACCAATCAACGCCTTCATGGGTGAGGCAAGGTTGCGATCATCTAAAATAAAATCGAACATCATGCTAACGAGGTTAATCACGTCGTCGTCAACTTGATTAATGGCCTGTGTTTTTTGCAGCTCGTTATTGGTTAATAAATGCTGCAGCAACTCGCGGATATTAATGGGGGTACCTGTACTACCAACCGACGCTTGGGTAAAGGTATTTTGGTGCTGCGCCAAAGAAAGAATTTTAACTAAATCTTGGCTCGCAATTTCTTCACCAGCAACACGCTCACCCGCAGAGCGCGAGCCACCACGAGAACCCAGTAAATCGCGCAGCGTATGCAAAACCTGATTGGTTTGTTCATCGTAAGACGCACCAGAATTCGGCTGCCCGCTCTCCGTACTTGAGCCCTGAGGCTGCCCAGAACTCTCAGACGTTAGTGAAGCAGATAACCCTGAACCATAGTGTTCATGCGCAGCAGGAGAATCAGAGCGCCTAGTACGCGGTGCCTGTTTTAACGAAGGTAAAATATTAGATTCAATTAACAATTGGTTAAGCGAGTGAAACAAGCCGCCCAACTTAGTCATTACCATGTTGTCGAATAACTTGAACAACACCAGTTTGGCTTTAACGTCTATATGTAAGCTTTTTGATGCATCATTAAACGCATTGCAAATCACATCCACACCAAGCGGGTTATTTTTTTGATAGACCTTAATAGGCACTAAATGATCGATACGCAAGGTTAAATGCTGAATAGGCTCGGCGAACTGTTCATTGGCCTTATTGACCATGCCCTCAATCGCAACCATCTCCTCCAAATCATCATTTTTAACCAGAGAGAGATCATCAAGCGAAAATTCTTTTGCCCCCACCTGCACTTCATCGCGATAGGCGTTGTGATCTAACAGCTGCGCAAAGCGAATGTCGATACTGCGAAAAAAATCTGCCTCCATGGCACGGCGACGTAGGCGTACCTCACGCATTGAGTCAAAATATATGTTTTGGTCATGGTTGTTATTGGCCTTATCTGCCAACTCGAACATAGCATCATCAACCTTATCAAAAAGGTCGCGTAACAATCCTTGTAACTGCTGGCGAGCCTTATCGCGCAATGAATGCATTGCCGCAGGTAAGCGCGCCAAAATAATTTGTGGTGGCTGCCCCGCTACACGCTCAGGGTTCAGTTGCACAACGTTATTTTGTTCGGCGCGTGACTGATCAGGACGGATTTGTTCAGACATGATGCTTAACCATCAAAGAAAGGAACCTCGGTAATTTCAGTATATCCAACTAAAATGCACACTCTAGGGGCAAATGCTCAGGGCGAGAGCCATATCACAAATAGAGATAAGTTCCCCCTTTTCTTATATGATTTAACAGAGTTTTAATAATCCAGTGAAACCAAGTGATATAAAAAAGCCCGTAAGCTTCATAATACAAAGAGCACCCCCACCCAACCTCCCCCTTAACAAAGTGGAGGAAATCACCCAAAACCTATTAAGCATCGAAAGCGGCAATCGGGTATGATTTGCGCCATATGTATTTTTGGATAGCCACCTCAATGATCCCCAACTTTGCCCAACGCATCCCGCATTTAGCACAACGCATCCGCGACAATGTCACCGCAGCACTCGCAGAAGATCTTGGCACCGGCGACATTACCGCCCAGCTAATTCCCGCCGACCAACAAGCCAAGGCGACTATTATTACGCGCGAAGATTGCGTGTTTTGTGGAAAGGATTGGGTAATAGAAGTCTTTGCGCAGCTAGATAAAGGTGTCGTGATTGAATGGAATATTGATGACGGCGAATTAGCCTTAGCCAATAGCACACTGTTTAGCCTGAGCGGCAATGCCCGCAGCCTACTCACTGGTGAACGCGCAGCCCTGAATTTTGTACAAACATTATCCGGCACCGCAACAACCAGCCGTTATTACGCAAATCTTGTGGCCCACACCAACGTAAAACTACTCGATACACGCAAAACCCTACCCGGCCTACGCGACGCCCAAAAATACGCCGTAGCTGCAGGCGGCTGCCACAACCATAGAATCGGCCTGTACGACGCGTTTCTTATCAAAGAAAACCACATAGCCGCCTGCGGTGGAATCTCCGCCGCAGTTGAAGCAGCTCGATCCATAGCCCCCAACAAACCCGTTGAAGTGGAAGTAGAGAATTTCGCAGAACTAGAACAAGCCCTCACAGCAAATGCCGACATCATCATGCTCGACAACTTTACCCAAGACGATATGCGCAAAGCGGTAGCTATTAATAAACGACAAGCTAAACTTGAGGCTTCGGGTAATGTTACTGAGCTGACATTACCGCGCATTGCAGAAACTGGTGTGGATTTTATTTCAATTGGGGCGCTGACGAAGCATTGTAAAGCGGTGGATTTGTCGATGCGGATCACACAAGTATGAGCAAAAAGAATCTTGATGCATTTGCCAATATACAAAACGTGCTAGACAGGCATACTGATATAGAGCTTGCTTATGTTTTCGGCTCCATAGCAAAAGGCACCGCTACGCCCACCAGTGATCTTGATATAGCCATACAAACAGCGACGCAACTAAACGCACAAGCAAAATTGTTGTTTATGGAAGAATTTGCAGAGGCCACTGGGCGCGCAATAGATTTAATTGACTTGCGCAATGCCGGTGAGCCACTACTCGGCGAAATTTTGCGCGATGGTATTCGCCTAAAAGGTAACAACAGTGCGCACACACAAACAGTTAGCCGCCACTTATTTGATAGCGCAGATTTCTTACCCTATGTACGCAGAATGCTTGCAGAGCGGAGGCAGCGATGGATGAACTGATTGTTGAA
Source organism: Gammaproteobacteria bacterium (assembly GCA_005801205.1). Classification (GTDB taxonomy): domain Bacteria; phylum Pseudomonadota; class Gammaproteobacteria; order Pseudomonadales; family Cellvibrionaceae; genus Cellvibrio. Next base: position 1,079 of record SYDJ01000153.1, on the reverse strand, counting down.
CGCAAGCTGGATTCGCTCTACCGCTGCATAAACAGAATTAACGAAAAATGCCCTGCTAATGCCAAAGCACTCAGTGCAGATATAGACTTACAAGATGTGATCGTGTTGAACCTAAGCCGTGCGGTTCAACTGTGTGTTGATTTAGCATTGCATATATTATCAGATACAGATTCAACCCCACCCAATACAATGGGTGAAACATTTGAGCTTTTAAGTGATCAAAAAATTATTAATGTCGAATTGGCACAGCGATTAAAAAAATCGGTCGGATTTCGCAATTTGGCTGTACATAATTACGATGCACTGAATTGGGATATTGTTTATGCCGTAGCTACGAAGCATCTTGATAATTTCAAAAAATTTGCAGAAGCTCTTGCGCTACTGCTGGATAAAAAGTAAAAAATCAGGCCGCTTTTATTTTTACATTGTTGTTAAATTCTTGATTTAAAGCCTCCCTATGCACCGCATTTAGCACAGCCTAACTTGATAGGTTGGAGTAACATAATGAATTTTGTTTTTCCACCATGGTTTAGCAGCGCACTTAATTACGCCAAAAGCCTTTCCTCCTCAAACCCCAACATTTTTAAGATTGCAATCAATCTTAGCTGGATTTTCTTTGACAAGGTACTACGCATAATAATTGGATTGTTTGTTGGCATATGGGTAGCAAGGTATCTGGGACCCAGTCAGCTTGGGCAACTAAATTATTCAATCTCCTTTATTGCAATTGTAACAACAATTGCAACACTAGGACTTAATAGCGTGGTGGTTGTACGCCTGATAGTAAAACCTGAAACAGCGACCATCACGATAGGAAGTGCTTTTTTTTTACAATGTATAGGAAGCTTAATTGCTTGGTGCATTGCAATTTTAGCAGCTTATATTATTAGACCAAACGACCAAACCTCGCTACTATTAATCACAATTTTGGGAATAAGCCTTATATTCAAACCCTCTGAAACAGTAAGATATTGGTTTGAATCTCGCGTGCAATCAAAATATTTTGTAATTGCAGAGGGCGGCGCCTTTTTAATTGCCACACTATTAAAATGCGCACTCATATTGACTAGCGCTCCGTT